>JABZHP010000029.1 GCA_015258785.1 Atopobium sp. | reverse complement strand
GAGCCTCAAGAGCATCGTCATCTGGCTCAAGGTTGCAGATAAAGGTCTCAACAACGTTGACACCCTCTGCTTCAGCATTCTGCTTCCAAGTCTCCATCCAGTCGCCGGTTCCCCAGTCGTAAGAACCAAAGAGAGCGGTTGGCTTCTGACCAAGCTTGCCAGCGCAATCGTTGAAGAGCTCCTCAAAATCAGGATCAAGCTCCTCGTCACCCATAGCAGGGCAACCAAAAGCAAATGCATCGTACTGATCGCACATATCTGCAGAGAACTCAGAAGACTCAATAGCCTCGGTGTCTGCAGCACTTGCAAGCTCTTTTGCCATTGCCTCAGTATTGCCCGTCATGGACCAATACACAACTGCTACTTTACTCATACATTTCCTCCTTCTGTGTCCAGGTTCCCCCTGGAAAACTACACATTACTTTCAATACCTCAACAAGAAATACAAGCACACCCCTTATGCAACCTGACATTTCTTGGTATTGCCATACGATGAGAGAATCTGAGCTAAAGATTCCCCTTGATAAAAACGATGCTTACACTGGTCTTCTGCATCTTTAAGTCTCTCGAGACGAAGGCGAGTTTCTTCCGTGTTGTCATAGACTTTCCAAGCACCAGTAAAAAGCTCAGACTGTCCATTCATAAAGCCCTGAACATCAGCAAGTGGATAGCCCAGTACCAGTCCAATCTCGTGCGGAAACGCAGCTTTTCTTGCATGAAAAGCAAAAATTCTTGAACGCATACTCTTCATCAACGCCTGCACTGACTCAGTGGAATGGCCAAAAGCAGCCAAGAACTCACAGTGCTCTGATTTGGCGAGAATATCCTCAACAAGCTCAGGTCTATAGGCAACAAACGTCACCTTTCCGCCAGAAATAGCAGAGGTAGCAAGAAGCGTTACCCCAAACAGTGAGAGCTCGTGAGTAGCGTTGCAGAGAAATGACCTCAACGTTGGATCAGTGCAGATGAGGCTTGCACAAGAGCTACAAGACTTATGAGAAGCAAATGAAAAGAGCGCAGCCGGCTTAACGTAAGCAATAACACCAGCAGCACAGCGAACAAATGTTGTTGCAAAATCGTGACAGAGTTCGGGAGTATACACTCTCGCCCTCTCATTGATAACAGGCTTTTTATCAGCGGAATAGGTATAGGGAGAAGGAACGTCTAGGAGCGATGAATTCTCAAAAGAAGTAAGACAATCCATACCGTACTTGCTCCCTTCTTAAAAATGCGCCGTCGACTAAAAGGGAGCCGACGGCGCCTGGATTCCGGACCCTTGGAGAGGGGAAAGGTTCCGGGCTGATAAAGCAATTTTGTTAGAACTAGCTCCTGTTATATAAAAACCTTAACAAGTTAACCTCTTCTAACTATTTAAAGTGTAAGCCTTAGCTAACTAAATGCAAGAGAAAACTCAAAATATTTTTACTTTTTGACAGAAAAAAAGCTCTCGCCTCTTACGAATAAGAAACGAGAGCTCTAACGCGATCTAAAAACACTTTGTTGACGCACAAGTGCGTTCTAAGCAATCTGTCCTTCAGTCAAGAGCATCTTTACCTCAGAAGGAACATTAGGGTTATGAGCTGCAGTGGTAAGCAGTGACCTTGTGTTTGCAAGCGTTACCATAAGTGTCAGAAGATTGTGCATATATGCAGCAGTACTTACAGTAATAAGACCTGCTACACCCGCAGCGATGAAAGAGCTGTTCAGCGCAACAATTGTGCGATAGTCAGCATGAATCCTCTTCATTACCTGCTGGCCCAAAAGACGCATGATTACCAAAGATTCAAGCGAATCATTCTTAATTGAAATATCCGCAACAGCACGAGCAATATCAGTTGCATCAGAAAGCGCCAGTGAAACATCAGATACGGCTAGTGCAGGTGAATCGTTGATACCATCGCCTACCATTGCAACGGTGTAGCCCTCCTGCTGGAACTTCTTAACATACTCGCACTTATCCTCTGGGAGAATCTGTGCGACGTAGTCATCAAGACCAAGCTTCTTAGCAACACTTGCTGCAACGTTTTCTGAGTCGCCGGTCAGCATAACCATACGCTTAACACCAAGAGCACGGAGCTGCGTAATAGTTGCTGCTGCATCTTCCCTTACAGGATCGGTAATACAGATTGCTGCAATAAGTTTTGAATCCTCGGACATAAAGATAATGGACGAAGTTGGAGCAATCTGTGCAAGGTCGTCCTGAATTCCCTCAGGCATTGGGGTCTTCTCGTCATCAAAAATGAAGTGAGCAGAACCAATGCAGACCTCTTTGTCGTTAACCTTGGTACGAATACCGTGAGCAACAACATATTTGACCTCTGCGTGGAACTCATCTTTGTGCTTAAGGCCACGTACCTTTGCCTCGTTCACAATTGCGCGAGCCATGCTGTGTGGGAAGTGCTCCTCAATACATGCTGCAAGGCGCAGGAGCTGGTCCTCGGTGCGATCGCAGAAGCTGACAATACACTCAACGTGTGGAACTGCCTTTGTTAGCGTGCCTGTCTTATCAAAGACGATAAGATCTGCTGCAGCGATCTTCTCGAGGTATTTGCCGCCCTTAACCGTCATGCCAAACTTAGCTGCCTCATCCATAGCACTACCCACTGCAACAGGAGTGGAAAGCTTAATGGCGCAGGAATAGTCAACCATAAGAACGGTCATAGCCTTAGTGATGTTTCTAGTGATGCCCCAAATACCAAAGAAGGCAAGGAAGCTGTAAGGAACCAGTGCATCAGAAAGGCGCTCTGCCTTAGACTGTGCGCCAGCCTTAAGCTCAGCAGACTGCTCAACCATATCAACAATGTTGTCGATACGAGACATTCCTGGAGGAGCAGTGACGCTTACCATAAGGTCACCGTCTTCAAGAGCGGTGCCTGCGTAAACGGTTGAGCCAGGCTCTTTGGTAACAAGGCGAGACTCACCTGTCATGGCAGCCTCGTTCATCTGGCCAATGCCTTCAACAACTTTGCCATCAACAGGAAGAACGCCACCAGCGCGCTGGTGCAGAATCATACCCTTCTCAACCTCAGAAAGGGCAATCATAACGTCCTTGCCGTCAATACGAGCCCAGACGTTCTCAGAACGAGTGATTAGGCCATCACGAAGTGCAAGACGTGCTCGGCTTGCCACGTGGTTCTCCATAGCTGCAGACAGCTCAAGCAAGAACATGACCGTAGATGCATCTGCCCACTCATTTCTTAGAATTGAAGTGGTGATAGCAGTTGCGTCCAAAACCTCAACGGTCAGCTCTTTCTTAAACAGGCGCTTAACGCCTTCCACGACAAATGGAATGGCGCGGAGAATAACGTAAGCGTAGTTAGCAACTGCAGGCAGTGGCAAAGAACGCATAATCCAGCGGCGTGCGAATGTGGTCACAACCTCCATCTGGAAGCGATTGTTCTCAAGAGCCATCTCAATTGAGCTGCAGAAGTCCTCAAGACCTGCCTCTTCTTCTCGTGGCAAGTTCAAGACGTCAAAAGCGCCAACAGCTGCAAGTACCTGATCTCTCTTGAGAGGATCAAACCTTAGCAAGAGAGAACCGTTTGCCATGTGAACTTCAGCGTGACGAACTCCGTCAACACGCATCAGCTCATAGGAAATACCACGGGCTTCAGCCTCATCAATATGACCCAGGTCGCATTTTGCACGAATGCGACCTGAGATTTCATTAGTAATTGTAAAGCGCATGAATTATGCCTGTGCGCCCTCTGCGTCGACCTGCTTGGTAACCTCAGCGCGGATACCCTCCTCGAGCTCAGCAAGGCGAGCGCGAACAGCAGCGTCAATCTTGGACTCACGGCGAGCCTCTGCGACAACGTCGTTAGCCTCGTCAACAACGTTCTGAGTCTCTGCGGAAACGCGGTCAGTTACGCGAAGACCACATGCAGTTGCCTTGACAGCTGCCTTGTGAAGAGTGCCGTTAGAAGCAAGACCAGCAACAACGCCAGCAAGTGCAGCGCCACCGGCTGCGAGACACCAATTGTTCAGTTTCATAAAAATCCCCCATCTGCTTTTTGCAAATTAATCGGTTAGTGACCTATTGAAGATAAAATTATTATACGAAAAAAACAAGTGAAAATCATTACTAATTAGTTATCCTAATGAAACAATTGTGCACAAGTAATTTCTTACCTGCGAAAACGTTTCCTATGGTTAGCCATGGTGTACATATAAATTTTGTGAAGATGCCGCTCCGAGGCGTTACTTAAATTATTGATATTTGCTCATATGGGCTATCAATTAAATGAAAAAATAACATTCTTTCTATGTCGTTATTGTGAAATTTAAATTGTGTACAATTTATTTGTGTTAGGTTACAGCTGCTGGGGTACACTACCCAAAGAAAATAAGTCATCTAATGCTTCGGACAATCCGCGGCTCGTTGAAAGGAACATCATGGCAAACACCAACATCTATGACCTCTCCGTAGAAGAGCGTGACGGCTCCCTAACTTCCCTCTCCTCTTTTGATGGAAAGGTTCTTCTGATTGTCAACACTGCAACTGGTTGCGGCTTTACCCCACAGTATGAGGATCTTGAGCGCATTTATACCGCATACAAAGATCAAGGCTTTGAGATTTTAGACTTCCCTTGCAATCAGTTTGCAGACCAAGCCCCAGAGTCTGATGAGGAGATTCACCAGTTCTGTACTATGAAGTTTGGTACCAATTTCCCACAGTTCAAGAAGGGCGACGTCAACGGAGAGACCGCAAATCCTCTCTTTGGGCGCCTTGCAACAGCCTTCCCCTTCCAAGGCTTTGGTAAGGGCATCAAGGCCCTTGCGCTAGATAAATTTGCAAAGGCAAATAACAAGAAGTTTGGTGACAAGGCCTATATCATGTGGAACTTCACTAAATTCCTTGTAGACCGCCAGGGAAACGTTGTTGCACGCTTTGAGCCAACCACCGATATGGCAGAAGTTGAGTCTGCAATTAAAAACCTACTTGCATAAGGCGAGAGGACCGATTTACTCATGAGTTTTTCTCAAAAAGAAATACAGTCCGTTGCAGCCGCTAGCACTTTTGCTAGCGGCTCTTCTACACTCGACAACTCCCCCGATATCCCCGAGCTTCTCCTCAAAAACCAGCTCTGCTTCCCACTCTATAGCGCTTCTAAAGAGGTGGTGCGCAGGTATACTCCGCTACTTAAGCCCTTTAATCTGACGTATACGCAATACATTGCCATGATGGCGCTTTGGGAACATGAATCCTTGGATGTCAAAACCTTAGGTGAGCTCTTATTTCTTGATTCAGGCACCTTGACTCCACTTCTTAAAAAACTTGAGGAGAAGAGCCTTGTTTTGCGTCAAAAAACAAACAAAGACGGACGTCAGCTGATTGTTTCTCTTACCCAAAAAGGCAAAGACCTTAGGCGAGAAATTCAAGTGGTTCCACATCAGATTGGCTCATGCGTTAATCTCTCGCCCGAAGAAGGCGCTGAGCTTAAACGATTGCTTTTAAAGGTTCTTTCTAACGTTACAGAAAGCTAGATTTACTATGACCCAATCACAGGTAACCATTACCTCTTCTGAACGTGAAACCGCCATTGTACGCACGAGCGCCATTGGCATTGCAGCCAATGTTGCCCTTGCGGCATTCAAAGCAGCTGTGGGCATTTTATCTAACTCAATTGCCGTTACTCTTGATGCGGTGAACAATCTCTCCGATGCAATTTCATCAATCATCACCATTGTGGGAACCAAACTATCTAACAAAAAAGCTGATCGCGAGCACCCCTTTGGACACGGACGCATCGAATACATCACTACAACAGTAATTGCTGCAATCATTATGTATGCAGGTATTTCTTCACTCATCAAATCTATCCAAGACATCATAGATCCTGTTACTCCAGACTATAGTCCCCTGTCTTTAGTCATCATTGCAGTAGCTGTGCTCGTAAAGATTATTTTGGGTCACTACGTCCGCTCTGTAGGTAATCGCGTAAACTCCGACACCCTTATTGCATCTGGTTCAGATGCACTTTTTGACGCTACACTCTCCACTTCTGTTTTATTAGCTGCGCTTATCTTTATCTTTACAAAAATCAGTCTTGAAGCATATGTGGGCGTTATTATCTCTGTGTTTATCATTAAAGCTTCAATTGAGCTGTTACAGGGATCTATCAAAGAAATTATTGGTATGCGTCCTGACGCTGCTCTTTCAACACTTATTTACAACATTGTGAAAGAGGATCCAGACGCAGAAGGCGTCTACGACCTTATTATCCACAGCTATGGCCCAGATAAATTTGTTGGCTCATTCCACACTGAGGTTCTTGATACCACTTCAGCTATTGAGATTGATACGATGACTAGGCGTCTGAGTACAGAGATTTACAAGCAGACATCAGGCAAAATAATCATTGCTGCTATTGGTATTTATGCGAGAAACACCACCGATAATCGCATTGTAAAGATGCGCACTGAAGTAACTGAAATGGCTTTAGCTCATGAAGGTGTTCTTCAAGTTCATGGTTTTATTGCTGACATTGAAAATCAATTTATGGCCTTTGATGCAGTCATTGAGTTTGGCTATGACGGTAAGCAAATTGTCCACGATATTATTCATGAAGTAGAGGCAGCCTACCCTGATATGAACGTCTCGGTTCTTTTGGACCGCGATACAAGCGATCTTTCTGAACATGAAGAAGACAGAGACTTGCACTAAAAGCAAGTAAATACATCTTAAAAAGGGGCGAGCCGCTGACACCCAGAGTCAGCGGCTCGTGTTCTACGCTCGCAAGAAAGGGAGAGGGTCTTTCTCCGAGCTACGGGAACCTGAATAAAGCAAGCAAATAAATTGCTTAAAAACATAGTAAGTTAACCGAGGGAAACTTACAAGAACATTTTCAACTTTTTTATCTAATTTCGTAAACTCTACAAAAAGTTAGACTAAGTTTACATGTCTATGGATTTTTATCTTATATCAAGAAAGTCCGAGATAAATGTGTATTCTCGCCCTTGTTTTTGAATGACCTTTTCAAACATACCTGCCTCTGATGCGCTTTTTAAATTGGCACAAAAAATCCCCCGCGCCGAATTGGTGCGGGGGATCAGGTCAGCGTACTAATCTAGTAGTAGCTTATGCCTTTGCAACCTCGGTAAGGTTGGTAAGGATCTTGTCGTCCTTCTTATCCCACTTTGGAGCAGGACGGAAGAGCTGGAAGAGAATTGCTGCCAAGAAGGCAAAAGCAATAACAGTCCAGACACCGAAGGAACCAAGAACGAAGAACTCCCAGAACTGGTTGATGATAAGACCAACAATCCATGCAAATACGCACTGATAGCCAATAGCAAACCAGAACCACTTAGAGTCATTCATCTGACGACGGATGGAACCAACTGCAGCGAAGCAAGGTGCGTCAAGCATATTGAATGCAACAAATGCGCACATAGCACCAACGTGGAGAATACCGCCAGCATCGGTGAACATGCCTGCGAAGCCAGACCACATAGTAACGGACTTCTCGCTTGCATCACCAAGACCGTAAAGAACACCAAAGGTAGAAACAAGGTTCTCTTTTGCGATCAGAGCAGAGATGGAAGCTGCAGTTGCCTGCCAGTTTGCAAATCCAAGAGGAGCAAAGATAACGCCGATGAAACCACCAACAGCTGCAAGCAGGGAGAAGTCCATGACATTCTCAGGAGCGCCCTCAATGCCTGGAAGGTAACCAAAGACGCCGTTTGCGCCATCCCAGGTTGCCCAACCAAAGTTGGAAAGAACCCAGATACCAATAGCCGCTGCGAAGATGATGGTACCAGCCTTAAGGATGTATGCAGAGATACGCTCCCAAACATGCATTGCCCAAGACTTGATAGAAGGCATGTGGTAATCAGGAAGCTCCATAACAAATGGTGCAGGCTCGCCCTCAAATGCCTTAGTCTTCTTCAGCATGACTGCAGAAATAACAATCATTGCAACGCCAAGGAAGTAGAAAGCAGGAGCAACCCACCAAGCAGAAGAGCCACCAATAAGAACACCCATAACCAAAGCAATGATTGGCTGCTTTGCGGAGCAAGGAATCATGGTGGTGAGCATTGCAGTCATACGGCGGTCCTTCTCGTTCTCAATGGTACGAGTAGAAAGAACGCCAGGAACACCACAGCCAGAAGAAATCAGAAGTGGAATGAAGGACTTGCCGGACAGGCCAAAGCGACGGAACACGCGGTCCATAACAAAGGCAACACGGCTCATGTAACCGCAGTCCTCAAGGAAGCACAGCATGATAAACAGAACAAGCATCTGTGGGATAAAGCCAAGGACAGAGCCAACGCCGCCGATAATACCGTCAACTACAAGGCTAGTGACAACGGGGCTTGCGCCAGCACCTGCAAGAGCACCGCGAGCAAGATCAGGAATACCTGGGACATACATGCCGTACTGGGAAGCATCTGGCTCAGTAGCAGCGCCTTCAACAGCAGTCTTAAAGCCAGCGGCAGTTACGCCACCAAGAGTCTGGAGTTCCTGACCCTCAGCAAGAATTGGTTTGCCGTCAGCATCAAGCTTAAGAGGATTGTCGTCAGTATCAACGAAGTTGCCATCCTCGTCATGAACTGGTGCGCTCAGAGCAACAACGTTCTTCTTGGCAGTCTCTGCCTCAAAGTTGGTGATAGCGTCAGAATCCCACTGTTTAGCTTCGATTGCAGCACGAACCTCAGTGGTATCAATACCAGCCTCGTCAGCTGCGTTGAGATAAGCGTCGATCTGGTCACCATAGTGATGAGAGTCAAACTCATCCTTTGCCTCATTGTACTCGGCATCGCCGATACCCATGAAGTGGAAACCCTTGTCAAACAGGTTATCGTTGACCCAGTCAGTTGCTCCCGTACCAACAGTAGAGATGGAGATGAAGTACACAAGAGCCATGATGATAACGAAGATTGGAAGACCGAGGATACGGTTAGTAACAACGCGGTCAATCTTCTCGGAAGTGGTCAGCTTCTTTGGAGCCTTCTTGACACAAGCTGCCATGACGCCAGCAATCCACTCATAACGGTCAGAAGTGATGATGGACTCAGCATCGTCATCGCGAGACTGCTCAACTGCAGCAATGATCTTCTCAAGCTCAGCGGTCTTCTCGGCAGAAAGGTTAAGAGGAGCAATTGCATTTGCATCGCGCTCAAAGACCTTAATGGAGTACCAACGAGAAAGAGTTGCAGGAGCAAGGCCCTCGATTGCAGTAGCAATCTTGCCAAGAGCCTCTTCAACCTCTGGGGTAAAGCACTTAACACCCTCAGCAGGAGTTCCCTCCTGACCGGCCTTAATTGCAGTCTTTACCAGAGTGTCAATGTTCTTGTTGCGAAGTGCGGAAACCTCAATAACCTCAACACCAAGCTGCTTGGAAAGCTCCTTGGTATCAATGACGTCACCGGACTCCTTGAGCAGGTCAACCATGTTAAGACCAAGGATAACTGGACGGCCAGCCTCAAGAATCTGAGTAGTCAGATAGAGGTTACGCTCCAGGTTGGTAACATCGAGAAGGTCAATAATGGCGTCTGGGCGCTCATTAATGAGGTAGTCACGAGATACCTGCTCCTCAGGTGAATAAGGAGACAGAGAGTAAATACCAGGAAGGTCGACAAAGGTGACGTCCTTATCGGTACGCCAATTTGCCTGCTTCTTCTCAACGGTAACGCCTGGCCAGTTGCCGACGTAGCCGTTTGAGCCCGTAAGCTCATTGAATAGGGTGGTCTTACCGCAGTTTGGGTTACCTGCAAGACCAATAATAGTCTTTTGTGCCATTAGGCTTCCTCTACCTTGTGAACGTCTACTACTTCAATGCTTGCAGCTTCATCCTTGCGGATAGAAAGCTCGTAGCCACGAACTGTGAGCTCAATTGGGTCTCCCAGTGGTGCTACTTTTTTGACGTAAACCTCAGTGCCCTTAGTAAGGCCCATGTCCATGATGCGACGTTTCACGGCGCCTACACCCTTTAGCGCAGCAACCGTGCAACTCTCCCCCACCTTAACTTCTTTCAGAGTTGCCATAACCTTCCTTTCATCGAAACACGTATTAAAAGCCGCGGGTTTTACCAGCAGCGCAATACAACAAAGTGTTTAGAGCGGAGAAACCATGATGTGCGACGACATCTGACGGTTCAGTCCAAGTCGTGCACCCTTAACGCTAACAATAACGTCGCCGTTGACGCGTGAAATAACCTTTACCTCGGCGCCCTCAACAAAACCAAGTGTTGAGAGGTGCTGGCGAAGATCAGAAGCACCCTTAACCGTTACGATCAACGCAGTCTCTCCCTCACCAAGCATGGCAAGAGGAAGAACTGGACCAGAATTTGCAGAACCCTGTGAGGTCTTTTCTGTATCCATGCATCCCCCCGAAATAACGTAGGCAAACTAAGTTTGCTCTTTCGAACTTTTACTTCATTAGTATCAACTAAAAGTTAAGGTAATTCAACTTTCATTTAATAATTAAAGTAAAAATAAGGCGAGAAACTCTGTCTACCAGTGGTTTCTCGCCTTATAAATATTGCAACTTTATTTCAGGTGGTACTAGTTTTACGTAAACATAAACATTTGTTTGCTCAAACTTATGGCAAGCGGTGTGACATCAGCCCGTATTCTGCAGACCTGCGGCAACACCAGACACGGTGCACAAAATCAAATACGTAATGTTTGCACGTTCCTCTGGAGTAAGCATGTCATCCCTTATACGAAGCTCAGACAGGGCATGCACCTGCGTAACCGAGAGAATATTAACAAATGGCAGACGCAGACGGATAACAGGACCAAGCACACGACGGTTCTCCAACGGCCACTTGTTACCGGTGATAGCAAGGACCCACTTGCGCGTCAACGACATCTCGGAGAGAACCATCTCTGAAAGCTCAGGGCGATCACCCAGAGCCAAATAAAGCCTTGCGATACGAGCATCAATTTTGGAGATTGACATCTCAATGTTGTCGATAAACGTAGTGAACAGCGGCCACTCTTTATATGCCTCACGGAGGCGTTCGATATCCCCTACTGCCTCGCAGGCACTGCCCAGTCCGTACCAAGCAGCCAGGTTGATACGAGCCTGTGACCACGAGAAAATCCAGGGGATAGCACGCAAGTCATCAAGAGACTTGGCGCCCAGGCCACGTTTTGCAGGTCTTGAACCAATGGGGAGAAGACCAATCTCTGTCAGAGGGGTAACAACCGAGAACCACTCAGCAAAGCCATCGGAGTGAATGAGCTCCAAAAAACGCTGCTTGGACGCTTTATCAAGCTCAGAAGCGAGCGAAGCAAACTTCACGTCTGTCTGGGTATTCTTCTGTTCAATAGAAGGTGCCATCTGAAGCAGAGTTGCTCCAGCAACGGACTCTACGTGACGGCGAGCAAGTGTTGGATCTCCATAACGAGCAAAGATAACTTCTCCCTGCTCAGTAAGTTTAAAGCGACCGTTTACTGATCCCTTAGGCTGAGACAAAACAGCACGGTTTGCAGGACCACCACCGCGACCAACTGCGCCACCACGACCATGCATCAAGATGAGGTCAATGGAGTTCTTCTCTGCCCACTCTGCCAAAGCAGCCTGAGTCTTATGAAGTACCAGTGTTGCCGTAGTTGGTCCCTCATCCTTCGAGGAATCAGAATAGCCCAACATAACCTCAAGCTTGCGGTCTGTCTGAGCAAGACGCGCCTGCACCTCAGGAAGCTGAATTACCTGGTCAAGTGTGGCAACGGCGTTCTCAAGGTCTTCAATTTGCTCAAAGAGTGGAATAACGTCTAGTACAGGAACATCCTCTTCATTTGCAAACGCAAGACGTGCAAGCTTATAGACATTCTCAACATCCTGAGCAGACTGCGTAAACGAAATAATATAGCGACGAGCAGCGTTGATACCGTTCTTCTTTTGAATTGAACCAATGGAGCGGAAGGTATCCAGCACTTCTTGAGTCATAGCATCAAGCTTGGCGGGTTTCTCGGCAGTTGATGGGTGTGTCTCAAGATCTGCAAGTGCGCGCTTGTGCACCAAAGAGTGCTGACGGAACTCCATCTCTACCAAGTGGAAGCCAAAAGTTTGAGCCTGCCAGATAAGCTTCTGAACAGGACCGTAGGCAATACGGAAAGCCCCTGCTTGAGCCAGTGAATCCTGAATAACGCGAAGATCAGCAATAAACTCTTCAGCGTTTTGATACATCAGGTCAGCATTGCGCTCAATGGTGGCGCTGAGTCGGCCAGAAATGACGCGCATTGCCGCACGGTGCAACTCAGACCCAGCCTTATCAATAGCCCTAGAGGTCAGGGCCTGGCTCATTTCTACCTGCTGTGCCCAAAGATTGACAAGCGCAGGCGAAGCTGGAGTAGAAATACCATCAAGCGTCAAGCCTCGACTGACTTCCTTGGTAGCCCGAGCCAGTGCCTGCAGTACGTGTACACGGTACTTCTCGGCAACTTGGCGAGAAACCAGAGCAGTAACATTAGGGTTACCGTCGCGGTCGGAGCCAATCCAGCTACCTGGACGGAAAAATGGTGGGCAGACAGGCGACACACAACCAGCGTTTTCTCCCAGCACCCAGTTATCAAAGCGGCGATATACCGAAGGAACCATCTCAAAAAGGGTGGTATCAAAAATGTTGAGGACAGTATCTGCCTCCTCCAAAGGAGTTGGCTTTTTATGGCCGATAGGAGACGTACGGAATAGGCCGTCAATCTCTTGCAGCATGCGACGCTCGTTTTCCACACGAGCAGGACCACCAAGCCTCTGACGCTCATCAAGAAGCTCTGAGATGGTACGGATTCGGCGCTCAACGTTTTTACGACGAGCCTCAGTTGGGTGCGCGGTAAAGACGGGGTGGAACTCAAGACGATTAAGACGTGCTTTTGCCTCTTCTTCACCGCACTCGTCAATAAGTTGTCTATATGCAACGGTTATCTCATTGATAGGGTCTTCTGCAGAAGATGGATCAACAGAAGCCTCACGAGAGCGCAGGCTGGTAACACGATAATTCTCTTCACAAAGATTTGCTAAGTGGAAGAAAGTTACAAATGCACGCATGAGAAGCACGGAGTCTTCCATGCTTAGGCTGTCAATGGTAGAAGCAAAACGCAGAAAAGCATTAAGCGATTCCTTCTCTGAATCTACTTTGAGTACCGCATTGATTGCCTCAAGCAGCAAAGGTGCGCGAGTTGTAGACAAATCATCTGGTCCAGCTTTAATTGCCTCAACCAACAACGTGTCAAAACTAGTAAGAAGATCTGGATTGTACTCAGCAAGCACTTTTCTTACCAAACGCAAAAAGAAGGTAAGGTTATCGCGCAGAGGAGCTGGCGCTTTAAGCGCTTGAATAAGGGTACGAGCAGCAGCAATCTCATTCCCGCGTCGTTCAAGAAGCGATTGAGCTACTTCAGAAGTTGTTGCACCATCGATGGGTTTCTCGTCAAAAGAAGCATTGCTGGACTCTAGATTTGAATCTTGAGGATTGCCTGCCATGCTCATCCTTTCGTCACATGACTCAGAATACGTACTATCTACCATACCCATTTGTAACAATCTTCGCACGATTGTTTGTCAATCTGTTACCTAATGTACATCGTGGACTACAATCGATACAACAAATAAAAATTGATATATCAAAGTTTCTAACCGCGCTAAAGAAGATCTTAGGTTTTACATGCTCAATCCATTCAAGAAAAGTCGTACTGCGTACAACAATTCTTCCGTACATAAGCAGGTAGAGCG
>JABZHP010000028.1 GCA_015258785.1 Atopobium sp. | reverse complement strand
GAACGATACCGTCACCCCTTCCACGCCTGCTCAGCACGAGATGGCTCGCTACCTGGGCGAAGAGCTCAAGGCGCTGGGCTGCACCGACGTCAACGTCGACGAGCACGCCTACGTCACCGGCACCTTCGCCGCATCCAAGGGCGCCGAGTCGGCTCCCGCGCTGATGCTTTGCTCGCACCTTGACTCCGTCATCGACGCGCCAGCCTCGGGCATCAAGCCGCACGTCGTCCACTACGAGGGCGGTGACCTGGTTGCCGGCGTCGTCAACGGAAAGACTATCGCAACCTCCCAGGAGCAGGTCCCTGACCTCAAGGATTTTGTGGGCATGGACATCATCTGCTCCGACGGCTCTACGCTGCTGTCCGCTGACGATAAGGCCGGTGTGGCTGAGATTTGTGCGCTGCTCAAGCGCCTGGGCGACAACCCCGAGCTCGCACACCCTACGCTCAAGATTGCGTTTGTCCCTGACGAGGAGATCGGTCACGGAGCAAGCCTGCTTGACCTGGACAAACTCGGCGCAGCTTACGGATACACCGTCGACGGCGAGGCCCTCGGTGAGTTCAACTACGAGTGCTTCAACGCCGCCCACGCCGACGTCTACTTCAAGGGCGTCATGGTTCACCCTGGTAGCGCCAAGGACGTCATGATCAACGCAATTACCGTGGCTTCCGAGTTCCAGCAGATGGTCCCGGCCTTCGAGCGTCCTGAGCACACCGAGGGCTACGAGGGCTTCTACCACCCAATCGCCATCGAGGGTTCCGCGTCCGAGGTCAAGCTCAGCTACATCGTCCGCGACCACGACGCTCAGATTTTTGCTAACCGCCAGCAGGTCTTGCAGGATATCGCCGCGTTCTTGAACAAGCGCTATGGCGAGAATACCGTCCGCGTTGAGATTCACCAGGAGTATCGCAACATGGCCGAGAAGTTCGACGGCTACGAGTTCCTGATTGATTATGCGCTTGAGGCAAACCGCGAGGTTGGCATTGAGCCTAAGCCTGTTGCTGCTCGTGGTGGTACCGACGGCGCTCAGCTCACGTTCCGCGGCCTGCCTTGCCCTAATATTGCTACCGGCGGATACAACGCTCACTCCGTGCGCGAGTTTGTACCTGTGCCAAGCCTTGAGGTTACCGTTGACCTTCTGGAGAAACTCGTCGCCAAGTTCGCCGCTCGCGGCTAGCGCCCGCGTCGCGACCGCACGCCGCCCGCGCCGCGACCCGCGCCGTCGCATCGCGCGCGACCGTTTGACGTGCAGCTTTGCCATTCATAGCTTGATTGCTACCGTCTACGCTCCCGTTCACCCTTGTCAATTAATGGCGGGCGGGAGCGTAGCATAATTAAGAGGGGTCATCGTTCTTTTTTTTCGTGGGGAAAGGGAGGTCGCAATGCTCGCAGTGTTGTTTGGAATAATTGTCGTTGCGGCACCCGTTACAGCTGCGATTTTGGAGCACTCGGGCAATGTTGGAATCTCCGAGCGCCGCCATAGCCACCACGATACCTACGTGACTCCCGCATCGCTCACGCGTTCGCTCATTATCGACATGGCGTTTGTCAGCGCCATCGCAGTTATTCTCGGCTGGCTCTGCTACGTTAACGTGTTTACGCCAAACCCAGACATTGTTATGGCGTTTTTTGCGTCCTTCTCGGTTGTTATGTTTATGGCGTGGTACATCTTGAGCCGCTACAAAGTCTCGCTGTTTGACGATGAGATGGTTATGGTCCCGTTCTTTGGACACGAGATTACCATCAATTACCAGGATATTAAGCGTATGGAGTGGATTGGCGGCCGTCGAGGTTCTGGATTTAGAGATCTTCTAATTTGGACTTCGAACACGTCAAAGGTGCGTCTCTCGGGTATGATTGGACTAGACCAAGTGTTGCTCAAGATTGATCGCTTTGACGTCTTGGCACATAGTTCAACTAGGTAGAAGTGCAACGCCGCAGCTTAGAGTCGTGCCGACCTGGAGCTTTCCGGCTCAAGCTGCTTCGGCGTAGAGCTGCGTCCGCTTGGGCTGCGACGCGCGTCGCGTTTGCCCAGCTACGCAGCATGCAGTAACGGGGGACGTTTGTGATTAAGCTTGTTTTATCTGATATGGATAACACGCTGGTGCCTTTTGGCAACAGACGCGTGTCGGACTTCACACGCAAGGCTATTCACACGCTCCTGGAAGAAACGGACATCGCGTTTGGCCCCTGTACCGGCCGAGATTACGTTGAGTTGATGCGTCTCTTCAGTCTTGATGAGGCGTGCATGCAAACAGGCGTCATGTCCACGGGCAAGCGCGTGCTGTATAAAGGCAAGACTATCTCGCTCTCCATCTTTGACCACAAAACGTTGCAGGGCGTCGCAGATGCTCTTGCTGACGAGAAGAACATGTTCTTGGTCTGCTATCCAGAGAAGACTAACCTTTTTAACCCGGCCTATGTTGTCGGTCCGCTGGACAAAGATATTCTCGCCGATTACGAGCGTAAGTTGGTGTTTGTTTCGGGCATTGTTGATCAAGTCCCCGATGACGTCGATTTTGTCGCCGCAACAATTGCTTGTCCGGGAACAGAAGAGGACATGGAGCGCTGTCGCCAGAAAGTGGCCGCAGCCTGCCCTGATGTGTATACCATGTCGGTAGTTCCTCAGTGGTTTGACGTGCTGCCCAAGGGCGTATCCAAGCTGACTGGCTTTGAAACGCTTCTGGAAAGAACAGGCATTTCTCCAGAAGAGGTGCTTGTTTTTGGAGACGGCGAGAATGACGTTGAGATTTTAAGTAAAGTTCCGCACTCGGTAGCGGTGGCAAACGCAATTCCAGAGGTCAAGCAGGTAGCAAAGCATCACGTGGGTGCATCTGCAGACGATGGCGTTGCACATGCCCTGCTCGAGCTTGTGCGCGCAACAAAAGCAGGGGAGACTCCCCGTTTTATGATGGAGAACTAGCATGATTAAACTCATTGCATCGGACATGGACGGTACGCTGCTGGACCAGAATTCCGAGGTTCCGCCAGAGACATTTGAGCTGATCGAAGAGCTGTACAAACGTGGTGTTCACTTTGTAGCAAGCTCCGGTCGTCGCTATGATACGCTGCGCTGGTTGTTTGAGCCGGTTGCGGACAAGATTGATTACGTAGCTTCCTTGGGCACGCAGGTCTATGTAGAGAACGAGGTTATTGACCGCGAGGTTTTTTCGTCAGCTTCTATTCGTAAGCTGTTTGAGTTGACGTCTGAGTTTGACTGCATTCACCTGGTAGTTTATGACCGCACGCACACGTATTTGCTGGATGACCAGAGCTCGTTTGTGCGCGAGCTGGACAAAGACCTGCCTAACGCCGAGCGCGTGTTTGATCCGCCTTCACCTGACGTCAGCATCATCAAGGCTGCTATTTGCTGCGATTCAAGGGCTCGCTCCATGGATATGGCCATGATTCTTGAGCGCGAGATGGGCGACAGACTTTCGTTCATGCCTTCCGGCGAGACATGGATTGACGTGGTGCCTCGTGGCGTGAATAAGGCCACAGGACTTGAGCAGATCCGCAGGTACTATGGCATTTCTCGCGACCAGATTGCCGTTTTTGGCGACTCCATGAATGATTACGCCATGCTGCGTTATGCGGGCACCGCGTACGTTATGGACAACGCTCGCTACGCGCTCAAGACAATTGCCACCAAGGTCATTGCGCCTAACACCGAGCAGGGTGTTCAGAAAGAAATGCGTCGAATTCTGGAAGAGTTGGCGTAAAGAATCGGCGCCGTTTTCAAAATTGTTCAGCATGACCATTTGGCGATAATTTCATACCGTTAGCCCCGTTCCTTTCTCAGTTTGATGGACTTATTTCGAGAGTCGAAATAAGGTAGTACAGGCAGAAATGGAGAGGAGGGGACACGTATGTCAATTGTCAGCACTAAAGATATTGCATATTCCAATAAACGCGCTGTTATTCAAGCACTGTGTGAGAAAAACGCTCTGTCTCGTGTTGAATTGGCGCGTGAATTATCTCTTTCTCCCAGTACCGTTACTACTATTGTCCAAGACTTGCTTCAGTCAAAAATGGTTGAAGAAAGTTCAGAACGCGTAGTAACTGCAGGTAGATCAAAGACACTTCTGCAACTTGCTCCAAAATTTGGCCTCTTGGGACTCGTCAGAGTTTCTCGCCAGAGTCAGGAACTTATACTCGTGGACATGACTCTTAACGAGCATGCCCGCATCACGCTGTCAGAAGAAGCTCCTTCGGGAGAAACCCTTCTTGAGGGGATTGAAGCTGCTCTTACTGAGCTGATTGTTGATGGCGCAATTCTTAAGGGAATTGGAGTTTTGCTTGAAGGCGATGTGCTGGAATCAGAGCTTTCCGTCATGTATTCAACGGGCCATGATTCGGCAACAATTTCTCTGGTACAAGCATTAAAGAGCACCTTCAGGGTAGTGGTGAAGCAGTTTGAGCAGAGTGACTTTGCGCTTTCGCATGTTGAGAGCACGGACAACATTGAGGGCGTTTCTTCGTACTTACATCTTTCATTTGGACCGCGAGTTGTGGCTCAAGTTGTTTGCGATAACGCTCCTCTTCCAATGAAAGAGGGACTAAATGCTGATATTACTCAGCAGCTTGTTACCTCAGATGGTTTGAAGCTTGATGCATTAATGAATCTTATAAGCGCTGTTCAGAGTCTTTTTTCTGTTGATGCTGTAGTTGTATCTGTACCTGAAGAAGATGTCTCCACCTCTTTGCTTAAGACAGATGTGCTGAATAAGGCGCTGTCTACTCCTGCGCTTTTGGTGCAAAAATTTGCTCAGTTCGAGGAATTTCCAAAACTGATCGTTACAAGAATGACTTCAAGAAACTTACTAAGGGATGCTGTTTCTGCCCTAAGATTTGCGTGTCTTTGTCCAGAAACTGTCCAGCTTTGGAAACAAGTACTTGTTTCTGGCTGGCATCCAGTAAGTTCGGTGTAGGTATTTGGTAAGGCTTACGCAGGTTATGTGCAAGAAATCGGTAAGGCTTGCGTAAGAAAAGCAAGGTACTTGCGGGGAAGTAGTACGCTATGTGCTGCGCTGGAACAAAGGTGTTTCTCGACTTTGTCTGCTCATCAAAGTCGTCAACATGGTGCTCATGCATCAATAGAAGTACGTGTAGGTTGTTTGAAGGAGAGATAGCTGCACTTGCTATCAAACAATGTGTTCCTAAGGAGGAAACATGGTTCAGGGTATTTTGATCCTCTTGGTCTTTGTGGCTGTAGCTGCATTGATGATGACTAAGAAGATTCCAACTCTGCTTGCCCTGCCACTGATGGCCATTTTGATTTGTGTCATCGCAGGCGTTCCAATGTTTGGAAAAGATGGTGACGGAAAAGAAATTGGCTGGCTGACATCAGTATTTGAGGCTGGTACCGTTCGTATGGGCGCCGCAATCATGGCTGTTATTTTTGGTGCATGGTTGGGTCAGCTTATGAACAAAACTGGCGTTACTGAGACAATCATCAAGAAGAGTGCAGAGCTTGGTGGCGATAAGCCCCTGGTAATCACCTTGATTATGTCTATTGCAGTGGCTGTCCTCTTCACGACACTGTCTGGCTTGGGATCCATCATCATGGTTGGCTCAATTGTTCTGCCAATTTTGATTTCTGTTGGTGTTCCCGCAGCTAGTGCGGCATGTATCTTCTTGATGTCATTTACCACTGGTCTGGCACTCAATATTGCCAACTGGACAACCTTCGCAAAGCTCTTCAACCTAGACATTGCTCAGGTTCAGGGTTTTGAGGTTTATCTGGCTGTTGCAACTGGTATTGCAACCTTGATCATGATTGTTGTTGAGTTCAAGCGTAATGGCATTAAGTTTGCCTTTAGCGCTCCAGTTGCTGAGCAGAGCAACTCCAAGCAGCTCACCGGCGTTGCTGGTGGTCTTGCAATGCTGACTCCACTGATTCCTATTGTGCTTGTTGCTTTCTTGAAGGTTCCTGTTACCCCAGCATTTACCGTTGGTATTCTGTGGTGCCTGCTGTTCACCTCTAAGAGCTTTAGCAAGGCAATGAATCTTCTTGCAAAGACCTGCTATGACGGTGTAACTGACGCTGGTCCTGCAATTATCCTGATGGTTGGCATTGGTATCCTTTACCTCGCAGTTACCAACCCAACGGTTAAGGCAGTTCTTAACCCATTCCTGCTTGGCATCATGCCACAAAACCTTGTTGCATACATCATCTTCTTTGCGGTCCTCTCGCCATTGGCTCTGTATCGTGGACCTATGAACATGTTTGGTCTTGGTTCTGGTATCGCAGCTCTCATCATTGGCCTGAACACCTTGAATCCTCTTGCTGTCATGGGTGCATTCCTGTCTGCAGAGCGCATCCAGGCAGGTGGCGACCCAACCAACACTCAGAACGTTTGGACTGCAAACTTCTGCGAGGTTGACGTCAACACCGTTACTCGTAAGATGCTTCCTTACCTCTGGGCAGTTTCCATCGTTGGTGTAATTCTGTCTGGTGTTCTGTACTTCTAAGTTCTGACCTTGGGGCGAGAAGACCCTCTTGTTGTGGGCTTCTCGCCTCGTTTTATCTTTGCAGCTGATAGATTGCTGTAAATCGAGGAGGAAACGTGAAAGTTCGTATTGGAATCGACGTTGGCGGAACATTTACTGATGCTGTCGCCATCGACAATGATACGTACGAAATTATCGGCACGGTTAAAACACCTACCACACACACCGCTGAAGCGGGTGTCGCAGCAGGTATTGTGCAGGTGCTTCATGGTGTTATGGAGCAGCACAACATTAAGCCTGAAGACGTTGTCTTTATTGCTCACGGAACTACTCAAGCAACAAACGCCCTGCTTGAGGGTGATGTTGCGCAGGTTGGTATCGTAACGCTTGGCAGCGGCCTTCAGGGAGCTAAGAGTAAAAGTGATACTAACGTTGGCGATATTGAACTTGCTGCCGGTAAATTCCTGCGTACCAAAAATGCTTTTGTAGACACATCCTCCGACGTAGAAGCTGGTATTAAGAACGCAATCGAACAGCTTTTCTCGGAAGGTTCAACTTCTTATGTTGCAGCCGAAGCATTTAGCGTAGACGATCCAACTAACGAGAACGCCGTAATTGCAGAATGCTCTGAGAGAGAAGTTCCTGCTACGGCTACAAATGACATTTCCAAGCTTTATGGCCTGGCTATTCGTACTCGTACAGCAGTTGTTAATGCTTCCATCATGCCTAAGATGCTTGAAGCTGCAAATATGACTGACAAGAGTATTCGTGAGGCCGGTATTGAGTCACCGCTTATGGTTATGCGTTGCGATGGCGGCGTTATGACCGTTGACGAGGTTCGTCATCGCCCCATCCTGACCATTCTTTCTGGTCCTGCAGCTGGTGTAGCTGGTGCTTTGATGTACGAGAAGCTCACCGATGGCTTGTTCTTTGAGGTTGGTGGCACTTCTACCGATATTTCTTGCGTTAAAGACGGCAAGGTTATGGTCAAGTATGCAGAAGTTGGTGGCCATAAGACGTACCTCTCGTCATTGGACGTTAGAACCGTTGGTATTGGCGGCGGTTCTATGGTGCAAATTTCTGATGGCAAAGCCGTTGACGTGGGACCTCGTTCTGCACACATTGCTAACTTGGATTACGAGGTTTACACCGACGCAGAAAAGATTGTGAACCCACGTCTAGTTGCTGTTCGTCCTATGGATGGAGACCCTGAATACGCAGCTATTGAGTGTGATGGTGGTCTTCGCGTCTGTTTGACCATGGCTGGCGCTGCAAATATTGCGGGCTTTGTACCCGAGGGTGATTATGCTCGCGGATCTGTTGAAGCTGCTCGTGCGGCATGGGCTCCTCTTGCAGAGAAGATGGGCGTGAGCGTTGAAGAAGCAGCAGCTCAGGTTCTTGCATTCGCCGCAAAGAAGAACGGCGCTGTAGCAGAACAGCTTATGAAAGACTATGGCATGGATCCTCGCACAACTGTTTATGTTGGCGGTGGCGGCGGAGCTTCTACGGTAGTGCCACACTTGGCAAAGACCATGGGTCACTCGTTCCGCATTGCTAAGAATGCCCCTGTTATCTCTACCATTGGCGTTGCTCTTGCAATGGTTCGCGATATGGTTGAGCGCAGTGTTACCAACCCAACAGACGATGACATTGTGAGTGTCAGGCGTGAGGCAGAGGCTCGCGCTATCAAGATGGGTGCAGCTCCTGGAACCGTTGAGGTTACTGTTGAGGTTGATACTCAGCGCCACGTTGTCCGTGCAATTGCTGTTGGTGCTACTGAGCTGCGCAGTAAGGATGTTAATGCTACACGTCTAAGTGCAGATGAGCTTAAGAAACTTGTGGTAGAAAATCTTGGTGAGGGTGCAGAAAACGTTTCTGAGGTTGCTCATTCATCCGAGCTCTTTGCATACACTGCAACTACTACTGAAAAGAAGCTCTTTGGTCTTCTCACCAAAAAGCGCATTGCTCTTCGTCTTATTGATTCTGAGGGCGTAATTAGGCTCCAGCGTCCAAACGCTGAGGTGCTTCAAGAGACCATTAGTTCATGGCGCAAGGGTGTAACGGCGCTGGTAGAGGACTTGACCGTATACAACGACGGTGGAGCCAATCTGCCAAACGTCTATGTGGTAGTTGGCAAGCGAATCATCGACTTGTCTGGAATGACTTCCCTTGAGCAGATTTTGAGCCTTGCAGCAGTGGAGTTGGGTGGCTACCCATCTGACGAGCCTGTTATCATTGCCGCTACTCTTCGTTTAGGCGATTAAACTCACATGCAGAACGTAGATCATCCTTTGGCGAGAAAATCGGTGAACCTTGAAGTGGAGTCTAATGTTGGCTCTGCTTCACGGTTTCCGTTCCCAACTCGTGAGCTTGCACGTAAAGAGCTCTCGTGGGATCGCTTTGCTGCTCGAATTCCTAAAGAGGATAAAGAGCGCGTAATTGATTTGGCTTGGTCAAAGGGTGAACGCACCGCGCATATGGTGTTTGAAGAATCAAACGGTCAAAGTGATTTCTTTAAAATCTGCAAAGATGCAGGCATGACAATTATCAAAAAAGATATTGATTGTGTGTATGGAAACCAGAGATATTTCAGCGATTATGTTTCTGGTACAAAAGAAATCACACTCTATGAGCAGTCATGTGCGTTGTGGGCAAAGCAAAATCAACTTGAGCCGCATGAAGCTCAAAATCTCATTCTGATGCATGAGTTTTTTCATGTCTTGGAGACGACGCGACTTGGATTAACCAGCAAAGAATACACCGTTCCGCTTATTACTATTGGTCCTTGTAAGCTGGGAAAAACAGGCATTCACGCACTATCTGAAATTGCAGCACATGCGTTTACCAATACTTACTACGAATTGCTACATAACATTTCTGGCACAGGAGGAAACAATGAATCATAAAGAGATTACCTGGAACAACCTACAGATTCCTGTTGTTGGAAGTTTTGATGTGGTCATTATTGGCGGCGGCGTTTCTGGATCTGCCTGTGGAATTCGCTGCGTCAACGAGGGCCTTTCTACACTTATTGTGGACAAGTCAAATCTACTTGGAGGCTCTGCTACACGAGCGCTTGTGTGCCCCATGATGCCGTCATATGTGCGTCATCTGCCAGTTCTTTCTGCCATCGAGCAGCAGCTCTTGGCTTCAGGTGACGCTACGCGCGATGATTACACAACCATGATCTGGTTTGCTCCTGAGCGTTTGGGAGAAGTGTATGAGCAGCTCTACACCACTAAAGGTGGACAAATCCTCTATGACACGTCTCTTGTAGCTGCAGTTTTGTCTGATGCAGATGACGAGAAAACCATCACGCACGCTATTCTCGCCTCAACAGAAGGTTTGATTGCAGTAGCTGCTCAAACGTGGATTGACGCATCGGGTGATGCAGTCTTGTCCAGAGCTGCTGGTGTACCAGTTGCAGCTGGTGATGAGGATGGCGTTAACCAGGTTTGTAGCTTGCGTTTTACCATGGGCGGAATTGATGTTGAGCGCTATAGAGATTACGTGCTCTCACTTGATGATCACTTCTCGCCATTGGTCGAAGGATATTTCTTTGAGTCTGCGATGGTTGCAGGTAAGAATTTTAAGCTGGAGCCAAAGTTCCGTGAGGGAATTGAAGCAGGCATTCTTGAAGAAGAGGACCTGCGCTATTACCAGATCTTCTCGCTTCCTGGAAAGCCAGGTTGCATGGCGCTAAACTGTCCGCATATTGCAAGCATGCGTACAAACACCTCGGGAGCCGCGCGTTCTAACGCAACAGTTGAGGCACACGCTCGCATTCGCCGACTAGTTACGTTTTTACAGCGCATGATGCCTGGATTTGAGCAAAGCTACCTTATGGAGCAGGCTTCATTGTTAGGTGTTCGTGAGAGCTGGCGTGTTGAAGGTCAGACAATGCTTACCGAGGAAGATTACGTCAACCAGGCTCGATTTGACGACGGTCTTGTTCGCGGCGATTGGTACATTGACGTTCACTCCAATAAGGGCGGACTCTTCCACAAAAACACCTACGAGCAGGGTGACTATTACGAGATTCCATTCCGGTCGATGGTCACCAAACACATCAATAACCTAGGCGTTATTGGTCGCTGCATCTCTACGACGTTTTTGATGCAGGCAAGTGTTCGCATTATTCCAACGGTCACCGATATGGGTGATGCTATGGGTACGGCATGTGCTCTGGCAAAACAAATGTCGACGCCACTTGCTCAGTTGGATGGTGTGGCAGTCCGTGCTGAAGTTGAGCAAATGAAACCTGTGAATTCATAATTGCCGTTTAAGAATTGTGGAAGCTGTGATAAACTTCTACAGTCACGGGCGATTGGCGCAGCGGCTAGCGCAGGTGCTTTACACGCACAAGGCCGGGAGTTCAAATCTCTCATCGCCCACCATGGAACCTCACGCGGCGCCCTCGGGTGTCGCGTTTTTTCTTAGGAGTGCAATGAATAACCAGGTAGAAAGCGCGTTTTCTGGCGAGAAGCCCGCACAGTCCGACGCCGCCGCACAGACCGACGCCGACACGCAGACTGACGCCACCGTGCAGGTCGACGCTGCGCAGACCGATGCCGCCACGCAGGTCGCGCGCTCGTTCGACCGCGCGTGGGACCAGATGCGCCCCGTCACTCTCGAGCGCAACGTTATGAAGAACGCCGACGGATCGTGCCTAGTCACGTTCGGCGACACGCGCGTCCTGTGCACCGCTACCGTCGAAGAGGGAGTCCCCGCTTGGCGACGCAGTTCTCGCGCAGGTTGGGTTACGGCTGAATATGCCATGCTACCTGCGTCGACTAACCGACGCACCAAGCGAGAGCGCGCCAACCGCAAGGGCCGTTCCATGGAGATTGAGCGCCTAATCGGCCGTTCGCTGCGCTCCGTTGTTGATCTCAATCGCCTGGGCGAGTACACCGTTACGCTGGACTGCGACGTGCTTCAGGCAGACGGCGGCACCAGAACAGCCAGCATTACCGGCGCTTGGGTGGCGCTTCACGACGCACTTTATACACTTGTCGAGAAGGACATTCTCTCCAGACTCCCTCTTACAGGTCAGGTAGCTGCGATTTCTATGGGATATGTGAATGGCAAGCCGCTGCTTGACCTAGACTATCCCGAGGATTCTCATGCGGACATTGACATGAACCTTGTTGGAACAGAAACTGGACAGATAATTGAAGTACAAGGAACAGGCGAGGGCGGTCCGTTTGATCGCGAGCAACTTAACCAGCTGCTCGACCTTGGTCAAGCTGGCATCGCTCACCTTGTTGACCTGCAAAATCAAGTGACTGGATTTAGGGAGTAACCATGAGTCAAAACAGTGAAAATCAGGGTTCTAACGCTGTGACCTTTGATCCGAATACAACCGTGGTAGTTGCAACGGGCAACGCTCACAAACTTGTTGAGATTGAGGCTATCCTTTCTAAGGTAATGCCTGGTATGAGCTTTGTAGCGCTTGGCCAGCTGGGTGATTTCCCTGATCCAGAAGAGAACGGCCAGACGTTCCGCGATAACGCTTTGATTAAGGCAATGGCTGCGCTTGACGAGGTAGATTGCGTAGCAGCCATTGCGGACGACTCAGGTATTTGCGTTGACGCTCTGGACGGAGCTCCTGGAATTTATTCTGCTCGTTATGCTGGCGTGCATGGCAATGATGCTGCAAACAATCAGAAACTGCTGGCAGAGCTTGCCAACGTTGCTGACGAGGACCGCACTGCTCGCTTCCACTCCACTGTTGCTCTGGTCTACAGAGACGGATCCGTGCTGGTAGGAGAGGGTGACTGCGAGGGCGTTATCGGTCACGAACCAAAGGGTCACAATGGCTTTGGCTACGATCCACTCTTCTGGCCAGAAGATGCTCCAGGTAAAACCATGGCAGAGCTTGAGCCAGACGAGAAGAACGCTATCTCTCACCGTTTCCACGCTCTGCAGAATCTTTCCAGGCAGATTCAGGGATAAGCGACGTAGGCTCTGCGTCAGATTTGCATCAGGTTGACGTCAAGTCCACGTCAGATTCTGGACAGATAATTGCCGCCACGTCAGGTTTGCGTCAGACTCGCGACAGATTCCAGACAGATAACTGCCACCGTGTTAGCTTCACGAAAGATTCGCGTCAGACTCGCGACAGATTAGCGACAGAAACACGCCGTATAACAGGTCAAAACCGGTCAGCGAGATATTTGTTCTTCTCGCCGACCGGTTACTTTTTTGCTTGCTTCAAATGTTAAACTAAATGTAACTGTGACTTCTGTCTTGGAGGTAGACATGAGGATTGTTCGCACTCGCGATTACGAGGACATGAGCAGGAAAGCTGCAAACGTCATCTCTGCACAAATCATTTTGAAGCCAAATTGCGTCCTTGGCCTGGCAACTGGTTCAACGCCAATTGGCACGTATGCCCAGCTTGCTGACTGGTGCAAGAGGGGAGATCTGGACTTCTCACAGGTTTCTACGTACAACCTTGACGAGTATCGCGGCCTTTCTCACGAAGATCCTCAGAGCTATCACTATTTCATGCGCAAAAACCTCTTTGACCTGGTAAATATTGATCTTGAGAACACCCACGTGCCTGACGGCTCCAATCCCGACGTCGAGGCAGCTTGCACCGAGTACGATAAGCTTGTTGCTAAGGCTGGCTATCCTGACCTGCAGCTTCTTGGTATTGGTCACAACGGTCACATTGGCTTCAACGAGCCCGACGACCATTTCTCCAAGGGTACGCACTGCGTTGACCTCACCGAGAGCACCATTCAGGCAAACAGTCGCCTGTTTGAGCGCATGGAGGACGTCCCTCGCCAGGCTTACACCATGGGTACGCAGACCATCATGTTCGCGCGCAGCATTCTGATTGTGGCTAGCGGCGAGGACAAGGCTAAGGCTGTTTACGACATGTGCTTCGGCAACGTTTCACCTCAGTGCCCAGCCTCTATCCTGCAGCTTCATACTAACTGCACCGTTATTGCTGACGAGGCCGCCCTCTCGCTCTGCCCAGCTGAGTAAGGTCTGGTTGGCCCAAAGCATCCAAAAGGCTTCTTAATAGCTTTAAAAGCATTTGTCGAGAAAACAAAACTCCCATTCACGAGAATGGGAGTTTTTTGTTGCGGCTTATTTTGCGCGTTCAGCGACACATGGTCAGTTGTACTCTTTTATTGGAATGCCAAAAATTACTTATAGTCCTTGAAGTAACGACTGAGAGCTAAAAGGGTCTGGTAATTAAAGCCAAGCACATAGTCGCCGTTATTGGTATGAACCGTGCGAAGCGTAAACTCAAGATTGTCACCAAACGTGATTTTATCGCCATCTTTTTTGCCAGCACGAGACATATCACCAGTTGAAAGTGGGAAAACTCTACCGGCTGGATTGACCGAAGTAACAAAGAATAAAAAAGCTCGACGGCGTTTTCACCAAGGTTAATGTGCAACTGTTTGAAAATCTGACTGTTTGTTGACACATAGACTACTTCGTTTTTGTCGAGCAGCTTCTTCAGTTCAGGAAGAGTCGCTGCTACCCAAGGTAGATCATGATGAACAAAGGGATTGTCGCTCGCGAGCGACTGCGCGATAGGCGAGCCGTACTGATAGATATAAACCATCTTGTTGTAGAGCTCGTTGACGTCATTAACAGAGGTCTGAGCTGGTGCGGCCTGGTTTGCCTGAACAAGCTCGATGAGGTTCATGGAATTGAGCTGGTCAGATGAAGCGCCTTTGGACTGTGCTTCAGAAACAGTCAACCCACCAAATGCGAACGACCCTACGCTAAATACCAGGCAAAGCGCTGATAAAGCAACAAGAGCTTTAGATGATTTCTTTTTGGAAAGGAATGCGATTCCGATAGCAAGAGCAACAAAAATAAGCACGATATACCAGGTCTTACTAATGGCATATCCCAGAGTCTCAGTCATTGGGCCTCCCTGTGTTTTGAAGTTAGTTACTAATTTTATCAGAGGACCCCTATTT
>JABZHP010000027.1 GCA_015258785.1 Atopobium sp. | reverse complement strand
ACGAAGGGCTAGAAGCCTTTGCAAGCACGGCTCCAGTGGCTGGATCCATAACAACAATGGAGCCGGAATATCCCTGGAGTGCAGCTTCTGCTACAGCCTGCATCTGGGAATTGATGGTCAAAACAACGCTTGAACCAGCGGTATTAACGCCTGCCATCGAGTACAGAGCGCTTCTCCAGTCGGAATGATCTGCGTGTCCGGTGAGCGTCTCGTTCATGGTGGACTCGATACCCGCAGTTCCGTACTGGGTTGAGATGTAGCCAACGGTGTGAGAAGCCATGCCGTCGTGTGGATAGTTGCGCACGTAGGTGCCGTCGTCTTGCTTGACACTCTCTGCCAGGGTGACGCCGTCAGAAGTCATGATGGCGCCGCGCTGAACATATGCGCTCTTAGCAATAGTGTGGTTGTTGGTAGGGAGCGCCTGAAGTCTAGGTGCGTCAATGACCATCAAGAAGGTCAAGTTGCCAAGAAGAACGGTGAAGAAGAGGGTAAATACGGTAACCAAATTGGTCAGACGTTTTCCGAGAGCAACGCGTCCCAGAACACCGGATTCCTCAGACTGCAGGCCAAAGCCTCCACGGATGTGGCTACCATGCAAAACGGAAGAGGCGTGAGCTCCACCAGAAGAGATTTCGAGCCTCTGGGAGTCAAGCGCTTTCTTGCTTGGCTCAAGCTCTGTTTCGCGACCAGTTCCCTCGTCACCTGCTCTGAGCAGCAGGGCAACAATGATAAAGCTGGAAAGAAGAGAGCTGCCGCCCTGACTCATAAAGGGCAGGGTAACGCCAGTAAGAGGCATGAGCTTAGTAACGCCTGCAACAATGAGGAAGGTTTGGAACGCCAAAACACTGGTAAGACCGGCAGCCGCAAAAGCAGATGAATCGGACTTTGCGCGAGCAGCTGTTGCGAGGCCGCGCACGGTAAGCAGCAGGAACAGGGTAATAATTGCTGCTCCGCCAAAGAGTCCCAGCTCCTCAGCAATGGCCGAGAAAATAAAGTCAGACTCAACAATAGGGATAAGCGTAGGCATTCCCTTATCAATTCCGGTGCCAGCAAGACCTCCATCTGCGATGGAATAGAGGGACTGGACAATTTGGTAGCCGTCTCCAGCGGGATCTTTGAAGGGGTCAAGCCAAATGTTGACACGAGTCTGAACGTGACCAAAGAAGTGATAAAGCACCACGCCGCCAATGGCCAAGAGCGCAATACTGACAAAAACGTAGCTTGCGCGACCTGTTGCTACATAGAGCATGATGACAAAGAACACGAAGAAGAGCAGAGCGCTACCAAGGTCGCGTTCAAAAATAACAACAATCAGGCTGATGCCCCACATGACAAACAGAGGAAGCAGCATTTTGAAACGAGGAATGCGGAAAGGTCCAAAAGAACGCATGGAGACCGATAGGGCTTCTCGATTCAGTGCAAGATAAAATGCCAGGAAGAGCGTAATGGCAATCTTTGCAAGCTCACCAGGCTGGAAGGTGAATGCGCCAAAAGAAATCCAGAGTTTTGCGCCGTAGCGGTCCTGGCCAATAACAATTGGCAGAAGAAGCAGTATGACGCCGAGAATACCAATGGAGTATTTGTAGCGTGCTAACGCGTCGAGATTTCTAATGACCGCTAGTACCACAATCATCACAACAACAGAGATAAAGAGCCAAATCGTTTGGTTGACTGCAAGATTTGGCGCAAGTCTAGTGACCATGGTGATGCCAATTCCCGAAAGTACAAACACAATGGGGAGAATGGCGGGGTCTGCTGCGGGAGCAAGGAACCTAATAGCAATGTGAGCCACGGTAAATGCTGCAAAGAGACCAATAGGAACAGCCATTGTCTCGAGGCTGAGCGTTGAGCGAGCAGTAATCATGTACATGGCGTACAGCAGAAATACAGGGATTGCTCCTACAAATAGTAAGAAGAGCTCTGTATTACGCCTTAGTCCACCTGCTTTTTCCATTCCTACTCACCTCCCGAACTTGTTGTTGACGTTGTTGTTTCTGTTGTGGGTGTTCCGCCAGACTGAGCGTCTTCTTTCTTTTTGACCGCTTTAGTGTTGGCGTCGTCAATTTGTTTGCGGTAATTCTCGACGGTGCTATGTGCTTCATCCTCGTTTTTAACGCGAATTCCGTCTGCAAGAGAGTCTTGAACTGCGTCAGGCAAATCTTTTATTTCAATCGACGTAGTTTCAACAAGTGAAGACATGTTTATGCCGGCAATTGTTGTAGGAATACCTCGATAAACGCCAACGGTAGTTCCGTTAATTCCTAAGTACCATTCGCTGCTTACAAACAGGAAGAACACCGCAACAGTGGCTGCAAAGAGCGCAAGGAACGAGACAAACGTGGCAATAACGCCACGAGTAAGGTGTTTCCTAGTTTGATCGGCTATGCCGTCGTCTAAGACGTCAATGACAATAACGGTAATGTTGTCTGAGCCGCCATAGGTAAGAGCTGCGGAAACAAGGTTATCGGCAGCCTTTTGTGGCGTGACGTTAGAGACAGCAATGGCTTCAATTTCATCGTCGGGCACCATGCCAGAAAGGCCATCGGAGCATAAGATGATGCGGTCGCCATCAGATACTTCAAGCGAGAAATGATCTGCATACATGTCTGGATCAGAGCCAAGAGCTCGCGTAACTACCGAGCGAGAAGGGTGCGTGCGAGCCTCATCAGCGGTAATCTGACCAGAATCAATGAGTTCCTCAACGTAGCTGTGGTCATGAGTAATGCGGACCAGCGTGCCATGATGGAGCAGGTAAATACGAGAGTCACCAACATGAGCAACGGCCATCTGATTGCCCTCAATGAGGACGGCAGAGGCAGTGGAGCCCATGCCAGGTTTGCCAATACCCTTTGCAGGAGCATCAATAACTTCCTGGTTAGCGGCCTCAATTGCAGCGCCAAGACGGACATCGTCAGCGGTACTTGGTGCCTGTTCGGCAATAACCTTAACAGCAATGGAGCTTGCTACCTCACCGGCGGCGTGACCTCCCATACCATCACAGATGGCAAAAAGGGGAGTGCGCAAAAGGAACGAGTCCTCGTTATGCTCGCGAACTAATCCCACGTCAGAGCGGGCGCCCCAAGAAATAAAGGTGTTAGAGCCAGAAACCGCTTCTGCGTCACAGCGACCATCAAGTGGCAGCTCACAACGACCAGGAGCACTCACGGGCTCTTGTGCAGGTGTATCAGAAATATGTGTTGTATCAGAAGAAACCATGAGCCTCTTATCGACGTCCAACACGCATAATCACATCGCCGACCTGGACTTCGTCAGTGTCGCGAAGGGTAACAGGCTGCTCGATGATGTGACCATTAACCATGGTTCCGTTTGTGGATCCAAGGTCTTCAAGTACCAGAGCAGGTCCCTGGATAGTAAAGCGAGCGTGTGAAGCAGAAACGTAGGGTTCGTCAATCACAATGTCAGACGAAGGAGAACGTCCAATAACAACAGGACCCAAGATGTCTACGTGAAGACCACGTAAGGACTTGACGCCCTTCTCGACATCAACGGACCAAATAGCTCCGTCTTTGCGCTGTCCGCGAACAAGGCCAATGCCCGTGCGCATGACCGAGAACAGGAAGATGTACAGCAGGACAACAAGCAGAACGCGTCCTGCAAAGAGAATCAAATCAATCATTAGTTCTCCCGGAACTGAAGGTCCATAAGACCAATGGTAATGAGGTCTCCGTCGCGCAGAATTACCTCATCTACGTCGATATCGTTGACAAGCGTTCCGTTAGTGGAGTGCAAATCAGCAATGTGCCAATCGTGACCGTCATAGGTCATCTCGGCGTGACGTCTTGAAACGTTAGGATCGCGCAAAACAACGTCTGCCTGAGAGCGCTCGCGACCAATAATGGCACGAGGAGCTTCGACGCGATACGAACGACCGCTCTGGCGATCAATCAAAATGCAGGTAGCATCCATGTTTGCGCGTGGCGTGCCTTGCAGATTGCGAGAAGAACGACCGCCCGCGCCGTTTAATTGAGCATCAAGGGAAGGCGTGATACGACGCTGAGTCATAGGAACAGGAGCTGCTGTTGGGATAGCTCCGTTTACGGGCAGGTCTGGAAGCCCGTTTGAGCTAGGAAGAACAGGCATAGGAGTGGACTCAGCTGCGGAAACAACAGGAATTGCGCCTTGAGCCTCAACAAAGTCTGGTGGCATTACCGCAAGACCGGCGTCTGTACCAGCAAGATCTCCCAAAACCTCTGGCGTTGCATTGTCTGCAGAAACGGGTCTAACTACAGACAGAGGATCTGGCTCTGGCTGTGGTTCTGGCTGAACAGCAGCGCGGGAATTGTGCTGCTGAGGCATTTGAGCTGCAGCTCCTCCAACACTGGAGTTTCCACCCAGGAACGCACGCTCTTCATTGCGCAGCTGGTCAAGCGTATTACCGTCAACATTTTCTGCAAAGACAGCAAATTTGCCAGGCTTCAAAGAAGGGTCAACCATAAAACGAACAAGCGGCTGACCAACAAATACATAATCTTTTTGCTGAGCCTGAGCAGCCACGAAGTCAGAAACCTCTGCAGTTAGATCAGCATAAAGAGGACGCATCAGTGAATCGTCTTGAGGAGCAACTAAAACGGTATACAGGGCAGGCGCAGTGTCTACGCCATCAATCTCATACGTCTCACGTTCCATCTCTTTAGCTGCGCGTTTGGCAAGCTTCTTAAAAGAGAAAGGCTCTGCGTATCCCTGAGGTGCGGCACCAAAGACCGAACCAATACGGTTTTCAAAGTCACTAAGAAAGCTCATCTAATTCCTCGCCTTCCTGATCCGCGTGAAGTGGACCTATCAGGACAATTGCAATACATACAAGTACACATAAGAATACCGTAATTAGTACTGAAACTATACTTTCAACTACCCAAAAATTGGGATTCTCCATCCAAGCTGCCCATATAAAGCCACTTGAAAGCAATATGGCGCAGACAATTTGTCCAAAAACCATCCATCCGCGACGTCTTTTCTGGCTCATAAGCGAGCCTAAAAGAGCAGATAGGGCGCACGCCCCAAAGCGAATCCAAAAAGGAAGCCCTGAGGTCAGCGAGGTGTAGTCATACGCAAGAGGAGTTGCCGCAAAGCCTAAAGATATGCCTCTTGCAAGCAGTATTCCAAAAAGATAGCTAAAAGCTCCTGTTAAAACTGCAGGTAGTGGACGCATAGTAGCGGAGACAAGCGCTGGTGCTGAAACAGGAGCAGGTAATAAAGCTCCTAATAAGCAGTTGATGCTGCTAAATTTTGAGACCCTTCCTGCAAAGGCCCACCAGATAACGCTTACCAAGGTTACAAGTGTTGCAAACGGGAATGAAGTGCTGGTAGGGCTAATGCTTGCCAGAGCATATACCGCGCATGCAATGACAAGCGCAGAACCCAACGGGGTCCAAAGAACAGCTGCTGCAGCTCCTACAAGAGAGCCCACCACAATAAACGTGAGCGATTCTGGAGCAATAAGCTGGAACAACTGGGCGAGAAGAACGCCGGAGACCAGGGCTGATACGCCACGCACGGCAGCCGAGGGCAGCCAGGGGAAGCGGATTGAGAGTGGAAGATGCTTGACGTCCCAGGTCTCGGTTTCCTCTTCTTCTGACTGTTCCACCAGGGACTTGAGGCTTTTCTCGCCCTGCTTTTCGCTGCCAAGAGGAGTCACAATTTCTTGTGAAAATTCAGACACACTGCCTTGTCGCATCGACGGCTCAGGGGAAAGCGCCTGTGTCAAGGCGGCATCTACAGCAAAGGGAACCTCGGGATCTTGTTTGAGCAGAGGAATTTTTGGGCCCTTGTAGATGTGATCAAGGGATTCTTTAGCTGTTCTGCCCGCAAATACATTGACGCCCGTTAGCGCCTGCCTCAGAACAACAGCAAGCGAGAAAATATCAGTGCGCTCATCAACAAGCATGCCTTCAACCTGTTCAGGAGGCATGTAGCCTACCGTACCTCCGCGAGCGCCGCCATAACCAGCAGCTGAAGCAAGTGTTGCCATACCAAAGTCGGCAAGTTTTACCGTACCCTGGCGGTCAATCATGATATTTGTTGGCTTGATATCCAGATGGAGTACGCCGTTTTCATGGGCATATTGAAGCGCTTTTGCAAGTGAAGACACCATGTGAGCAGCTTCGGCATAGGTGAGGTAACCGCCTTCAACACGAGCCAAGAGCTCCGATAAATTAAGCCCATCAACAAACTCCATGACCAGATAGGCGTAATCGCCTTCAATCTCAAAGTCATGGACAGTCACAATGTTGGGATGCGCCAGCAAACAGGCAGTTCGAGCCTCAGAAAGAGCCTCGTCAACAGTTGAAGCAAGCACGCCGGGAGTCTCGGAAGCCCCTAACAGTGGCATGCGTTTTATGGCTACGCGCCTCTGCAAACGAGTATCCCAGCAGGTACAAACGGTGCCAAAACCTCCGTTACCTCTTCGAGCAAGAACGCGATATCGGTCCAGCAAAATCTCTGGCTCAGCTGCAGAAGATGCCTGCTGAGCAGAAGGTGAATGTAGATATGTAGTCTGCGTGGTCTGTGACCGCGAGTCACTCACGGCAACCTCCTGTGTTTAAAGTGTGTTTGTCGGCCGTGACTGTCTATATTCTACCGCTGAAAAGAATTTTCTTATATATCTATTGTTTTTCCATTAGAAGAAAACAAAATGTTGTAGTATTATTCCCTAGCACGCGGGTGTGGCGGAATTGGCAGACGCGTACGGTTCAGGTCCGTATGAACGCAAGTTCATGGGGGTTCAAGTCCCTTCGCCCGCACCATTTGCATTTAAAAAGCCCCTTTACGGGGCTTTTTTGTTACCTATTTGTTATCTGATTCAAAGTCAGACCAACCCTCTTGGTCGTCGCCAAAGAGATCCCAGTCGTCCTCAGTCTTTTTATGATTGAAATACATCTTTTTGGTTTTGCGCTCCAGCACAAAGGAAATAACCAAAAAGAGCAAAATTCCACCAAGTACGAGGAACAACACACCGGTTTTATCGCCAAAAAGCCAGCCGACAAATGAGTTAATTGCGTCCATAATCTAGCTCCAGAACATGTGAAGGGTTAAGAATCTGAATACAAGTATATACTTGGTAAGCTATAAGAAAAAATGCACTGCTAAAAAGTGTTGATTCAAGGAGAAGCTGCATGCTTGATATCAAATTTGTGCGCGAGAATCCTGACCTCGTAGATAAGTCTTGCGAGTCCAGGCAAAACGCCCATTGGGATCGCGAGAAATTCTTTGAGCTTGACGAGGAGCGCAGAAGCGTAATTGCCGAGGTTGAGTCTCTTCAGGCAGAGCGTAACGCTGTTTCTAAGCAGATTGGCCTTCTTATGCGTGAGGGCAAGAAGGAAGAGGCTGAGGCAGCTAAAGAGCAGGTAGCAGCTAATAAAGACCGCATCGCAGAGCTTGATCAGCGCCGCGGAGAGGTTGAGGAAGAGCTCACCGCCCTTGTTGCAGCTATTCCAAACATTCCTGACGCATCTGTTCCTTATGGCAAGGATGACTCCGATAACCCTGAGGTTCGCAAGTGGGGAGAGCCAACTCAGTTTGATTTTGAGCCAAAGGCGCATTGGGATCTTGGACCCGAGCTGGGCATGATTGATTTTGACCGTGGCGTAAAGCTTGCAGGAACTCGCTTCTATCTTCTTGGCGGCATGGGCGCTCGCATGGAGCGTGCGCTTATCAACTTCATGATTGATACACATAACCAGGCAGGCTTCAAAGAGTGGTGGCCACCAGTTATCACAAATCAGGACTCTCTGTTTGGCACTGGTCAGCTCCCTAAGTTTGAAGAGGATCTCTATCACGTACAGCCTGACCTCTACCTCATTCCAACTGCTGAGGTTCAGCTCACCAACATCCATCGTGATGAGATTCTTGACGCATCTCAGCTCCCTCTGCTCTATACCGCATTCACCCCATGCTTCCGCGAGGAGGCAGGTTCAGCTGGTCGAGACACCCGTGGCATCATCCGTGTTCACCAGTTTGACAAGGTAGAGATGGTCAAGTTTGCAAAGCCTGAAGACTCCATGAATCAGCTTGAGTCCATGGTTCAGGAAGCCGAGAAGATCCTCCAGCTTCTGGGTCTTCCTTATCACGTGGTTACTCTCTGCACTGGTGACATTGGCTTCTCTGCATGCAAGTGCTATGACATTGAAGTTTGGCTCCCAAGCTATAACGCATACAAGGAGATTTCTTCTTGCTCTAACTGCTGGGATTTCCAGGCTCGTCGTGCAAATATCCGCTATAAGGATCCAGCAGAGTTCAAGGGCACCCGTCTAGTTCACACGCTTAACGGCTCCGGTCTGGCAGTTGGCCGTACCATGGCTGCAATTATGGAGAATTATCAGAACGCAGATGGCTCCGTTACCGTGCCCGAGGCGCTCCGTCCTTACATGGGTGGCATCGAGGTTATTCGACCAGAATAGTTTCTCTTTTTAATCAAAATTGATTCAATCTCTGAAATGGTCTTCTCGTGAATTGTGGAGACCATTTCTTTTATAGATTTATAGAACATATGTTCTATAAATTTGCTATATTTGTGGCTAGCAAAAGAAGAAAGAGGTGGCTATGAAAGGTCTGGTAGAGGTACAGAAAGAAATTGTATTAAGGCAGTTCGTGCAAGGCAGCGTGGCAAAAATCGGATTTGGTCACAAGGAGTTCTATTCAGAGATTCATATTGCACCAGAGCAACTTGCAACTTTAAGAAAGTGGATTTCAGACCAAGGTAGAGTGGGTTTAAAAGATTTAAGTCCACAAGAGTATCTGGAGGTCATCATGGCGGAAACATGCATGGCTGAGGTAATGGATGAGCTTGATGAAGCCGGCATTTCTTATCAGTATTTGTATGCAAACTCTTCCGGTGAAGTAGCTTTAAGACCAGGTAGATAATAAAAAAGAGCTCCCGAAGGAGCTCCTAAGTTCAAGTGGTGCGGCGTATAGGATTCGAACCTATGACGCCCTGATTCGTAGTCAGGTCCTCTATCCAGCTGAGGTAACGCCGCGTGCAAGTAGATAGAATGCCATTTTCCAGTTGAAAATGCAAGACTAATCTTAGAAAAAGTTCTTCTTGGTAAGAAAAAAGCTCGTTGCAGAGATGCAACGAGCAGAAAATTCTGGCGGAGAGCTGGGGATTCGAACCCCAGATGGGCTTGGGGCCCATACTCGCTTAGCAGGCGAGCACCTTCGGCCTCTCGGTCAGCTCTCCAAAATGGGTGCTTGAGAATGATACCCCGAACTGGCGTCACTCACAATAAGACATTTTACAAAACATGTGAAAAATGCTCAACAACCACGTTTTTTCGGTGAGCGCGAAGTACATCCCATGAAAAGCGATTGGCAACTTGTACTGCAGAAAGAGGTTCTTCTTTTTCTGCAAGACCTATGCAATAAGCCAGAAAGCCAAGAATCTCTTCTGGTGTTTTTCCTTGGTCTCTCAGAACACCAAGATCTAGATCGTGATTGCGTTTAGAAAGTCTCCTGCCATCTGGCGCAACAAGTAGCGGGAGGTGAGCATAGATGGGATGAGAAAAACCAAGCACGTCTTGCAAATAAAGCTGCCTGGGAGTAGATGAAAGAAGATCTGATCCTCTAACTACTTCAGTTATGCCCATGTCAGCATCGTCAACTACTACAGCAAGTTGATATGCAAAGACTTCGTCTGCACGCTGGACAATAAAGTCTCCGCATAATTTAGAAAGATTTTGGGATGTTTGACCATAGACTTTGTCTTCAAACGAGTAGGTCTTATTAGGAACTCGTATGCGAGTTGCTGGAATTTTATGTTTGGAAAGCTCTTCACGCTCGGATTTGCTCAGGTCGCGGCAGGTTCCCGCATAGACATATGCACAATCGCTGGCATGAGGGGCTTGAGCAGCGTGTAAGTCTGCTCGGGAACAAAAGCAAGGATACAAGAGTCCCTGTTGTTTCAATTTCAATAGAGCGTCCTGATAGAGCTCCGTACGCTTGCTTTGGAAAAACGGCCCTCTGTCCCAAGTTAGTCCTAGCCACTGTAAATCATCCAGGAGAAGAGAGGTGTATTGAGGATTATGAGCACGAATATCTAAGTCTTCAATGCGAAGAATAAGCCTACCGTTTTGAGAACGAACGCTGGCCCAAGCCATAAGCGCTGAGAAAACGTTACCCAGATGCATTCTTCCAGATGGTGTGGGCGCAAATCTTCCAACGCGAGAACTCATTCTTAGAGATCTCCCGCATAGATATAGGCAAAGCCAAAGTTTTGTCCATTCGCTTTGACTGGAGCCTCATCTTTACAGGTAAGGCCATTGTGTTGGTAGAAACTAATGTCGCAGTCATCATCTGTTGCAAGGAAGTAATGCTTAGCTCCTTGCTCTTTCAAAAAATTGAGCATATAGGAGAAGAGCATACCGCCGACACCTTTTCCTTGAGCAGCAGGGCTTACGCAGAATAGAGTAATTTCCCATTTGGCATCGTTAGTGTTTGTGTTCCAATAGTTATGAACAAGATGGGATTCGACATCACCACAGATCTCGTAGCCCTTAAAGTCAGCTTCACTAAATAGTTTCTTAGCTTTTGCAGTTGTTTCGTTTTCTAACTTCTGCCATTTTTCAAAATCTGCTGGAGTTTCTCCGTTTGAGCAGAAAATAAGACCAAGTATTTGACCATCTTGCTTTGCTACAAAGCGATGGGTAGAAACGCCAATATAATAGGCGATATCAATAGTTGCAAGTGAGCGACTTTCCTCTTTTGATTCATCGCCATCCAAGTACCAGACACGTTCAACGATTGTGATAAGTTCTGGTAAGTCAGTATCTTCGAAGGGGACTATGATTGGAGTATCGGCAGACATATGAAATAGTTCCTTTCAGGTGTTTTACAGCGGAAGATTATAGAATAGTTTCAAGTTTGTTTACATCTAGTACGTAGTGTTTTGCAGCTGATAGGCTGTAAGTGTTTCTGATAGCAAGTGTCGAACACAAAGGAGCGGCAATGGCTGAGGCCCCTATCAAACGTGCGCTAATTTCGGTAACAGACAAAACAGGTATTGTTGAATTTGCACAAACGCTTACTAAAGAGTTTGGCGTTGAGGTAATTTCAACAGGTGGAACCGCAAAAATCCTCGAAGAGGCTGGTGTGCCTGTAGTTCCTATTGAGTCTTATACCGGATTTCCAGAGATGATGGACGGCCGCGTCAAGACATTGCATCCTCGCGTCCATGGTGGTCTCTTATGTCGCAGAGATAACCCTGGTCATGTTGCAGACGCAGAGAACAATGGTATCGGCATGATTGACCTGGTCTGCGTTAACCTTTACGAGTTTGAGAAGACTGTTGCTGATCCATCAGTAACTCTAGAAAATGCAATTGAGCACATCGATATTGGCGGACCTTCAATGCTCCGCTCTGCTGCAAAGAATAACGATTTTGTTACGGTTGTTGTTGATCCGGCAGATTATGGTCGTGTTCTTGATGAGATGCGTGCCAATGACGGTGCAACTACAAGGGCTTCTCGCCAGCAGCTGGCTTTGAAGGTATTTAAGACAACGGCTGCATACGATGGCGCTATTGCCGCATATCTTTCTGGTGTTGTTGAAGCGGAGCAAAGTAAATTCCCAGAGACTTTGCTGGTAAAGGCAACAAAAGAGCAAGATCTTCGTTACGGAGAAAATCCTCAGCAGTCCGCAGCGTTTTATAAGATGCCTGGAGCTCCTGCACACTCTCTGGCAAACGCTCAGCAGCTTCAGGGTAAGCCCTTGTCTTACAACAATTTACTTGATACTGATGCAGCTTGGGCTGCTGTTCGTGAGTTTGATGACCCATCGGTCATTATTTTGAAGCACCAGAATCCTTGTGGATCTGCTACGGCGGAAAATGTTGTTGAGGCATACGATCGAGCATTTGCTTGCGATCCACTGTCTGCCTTTGGCGGAATTATTGCAGTAAACAGAGAAGTTCCGTTGGAGTTTGTTGAGCACTTTGCAGATATCAATAAGCAGTTTGTTGAGGTTCTTATTGCACCAAGCTTCACAGAAGAGGCTCTTGAGCGCCTGTCAAAGAGAACAAATCTTCGCGTATTGGCTACGGGCGGAATCGATAGAAGCCGCGAGCTTGAGATGAGAACTGTTGACGGAGGTCTTTTAGTACAAGACCTCGATCATGCAGATGAAACTGCAGAGAGCTTTGAGGTTGTTACCAAGCGCCAACCAACTCCAGAAGAGCTGAATGATTTGGTATTTGCTTGGAAAGTTTGTAAGACCGTTAAGTCAAACGCCATTTTGGTTGCAAAAGATCAAGCCGGAATTGGTATGGGACCAGGCCAGCCAAACCGTGTTGACGCTGCTCTTCTCGCGTGCGAGCGAGCCGAAGCAGCTTGCGAACGCATGGGAATTGATTCAAAGAATCTTGTGGCAGCATCTGATGCCTTCTTCCCATTCCGAGATAACGTTGACACACTAGCAGCTCATGGCGTAACGGCTATCATTCAGCCTGGTGGATCGGTCAGAGATGATGAATCTATTGCTGCTTGTGATGAATACGGCATTGCAATGGTGTTTACAGGCAAGCGTCACTTTAGGCACTAATCTGCTACTTCGGGATTAGCAGTTCATTTTAAAAAAGTTGGGGGAGGACACTGTGGACCAGGAAGAGCTAGAAGCAGCTCAGAAGTTTGAGCTTGATAATCCAGAACTTGTTTGTCGTTGGAGATTATCTGGAGGTGTCCTCCCTCTTGATAACAGGCACTTACGTGCGCTGAGCAAGCGAGTTGTTGCGCAAAAAGAGGTTTCTCCGCACTTGATTGCTTGGGCTAAGCAGCATATTGAGGGAACGCTTAAAGAAGGGTCACAAGAGTTTCCAGATGGCGTTCTTATGATTTTGCTTGAGAGCAATGGACAGGCTGCTATGACTGTTGGACCTTACCAGTCTTTGGAAGAGCGTTCTGTTCTGTCTCTTGCGGGACGCGCAAGAATTTCACAGCGAGAAGAGCAGCAAACTCATTGTGCACCAGAGGTACTTTGGCTGGTAAAAGACGGAAAGCTTATTGCGGGTGTCTCGGAAGAAAGCGTTCGATCGGGAGTCACAAGTTTAGTGTTAGACCTGGCACAGACTCTTCATGAGCCAACAGAGTTTAATCCAGACGTTATTGCCCAGGTATTTGATGGAACCGCCGAATTTGATGAAGCTTTTCTTACTTCAGATGAACATGGAATCGTATGTGCTTCTGATGCTCAAGGCGAGATAGGAGAGCGTTTCTTATTTGGTTACAAGAAACTTTGCGAGATCAAAGCGGCCAAGTAATCAGATAAGTGCGATATTTAAGGCTCATCCAGCAAAGGGTGCGCAACGCACGATGAAGCTGTCGCACGTTGAGCGCCTACGTAAAAATCTGTCTGTTTTTCAGACAGATGGCTTCTTGTGTACTTGAATATTTTGTCGATTTACAAAAAACTTGCACTTTAGTGTTATGTTTATTTTGTAATTCCGCAGGTAGAAATTCCTACCTGAAAATAGGTATTTGTCAGCTTGTATTTCTGATTTGTTTCATTGTTTTTTTGCGCAATAATAAAAACATTATGCGACCGCTGCCGGCCGAACTATGAAACATGTTTCCGTAGTCACCCAGGGTCTACAGCTTTATTTTGGATCGCACAGACGCATACTGTGAGAAATCACAGATTAGGCAAGGAGAGGAAATGGCAAGAAAGTTTAAGTCCATGGATGGTAACAACGCCGCGGCTTACGTGTCGTATGCGTTTACCGAGGTAGCGGGCATTTACCCAATTACCCCATCAAGTCCAATGGCAGACTATGTTGACCAGTGGTCCGCCCAGGGTGTAAAGAACATCTTTGGTACAACCGTCAAGGTTGTCGAGATGCAGTCCGAAGCTGGCGCAGCTGGTGCTGTTCACGGTTCTCTTGGTTCAGGTGCTCTGACCACTACTTACACCGCTTCTCAGGGCCTCTTGCTCATGCTTCCAAACATGTACAAGATTGCCGGCGAGCAGCTCCCTGGTGTTTTCCACGTCAGCGCACGTACCGTTGCAACCCATGCACTGAACATCTTTGGCGATCACTCTGACGTTATGTCCGCTCGCCAGACTGGCTTTGCACTTCTCGCAGAAGGCAACGTCCAGGAGGTTATGGATCTGGCTCCTGTTGCTCACCTCGCAGCAATCAAGGGCAAGGTTCCATTTGTTAACTTCTTCGACGGCTTCCGTACTTCTCACGAGATTCAGAAGGTTGCTGTTTGGGATTATGCTGATCTGGCTGAGATGTGTGATATGGACGCTGTCCAGGCATTCCGCGATCATGCACTGAACCCAGAGCATCCATCAAGCCGTGGTTCCCACGAGAACGGCGATATCTTCTTCCAGCACCGCGAGGCGTGCAACGAGGTTTATAACCAGCTGCCAGCAGTTGTTGAAGACTACATGAACCAGATCAACGCTAAGCTTGGTACTGACTACGGTCTGTTCAATTACTACGGTGCAGAAGACGCTGACCGCGTTGTTATCTGCATGGGTTCCTTCTGCGATACCCTCGAAGAGGTTATCGATTACCTGAATGCTCATGGCGAGAA
>JABZHP010000026.1 GCA_015258785.1 Atopobium sp. | reverse complement strand
CATTGGGACAGGCTATTGAAATAACATCCGATTGCAAATACAGAAGAACTTTCCACTCAGATCAAGGCTGGGCTTATCAAATGAAAGCATACTCTCATCGTCTTAAGGAAGAAAGAATCTTCCAAAGTATGTCTCGTAAGGGAAACTGCCATGATAACTCCGTTATGGAGAACTTCTTTGGATTGCTTAAACAAGAGATCTATTATGGCGTTATTTACTATAGCTACGATGAGCTAAAGTCAGAAATCGAACGATACATAAAGTATTACAACGAACAAAGAATTAAAGAAAAACTAGGATGGCTAAGTCCAGTACAATACAGGCTTAGACTCTTGGCTGCATAAAAATAGCGTAGCAGCCATACAAACTGCTACGCTAAAAAAGTCTAACTTTTGGGGGTCACATCACTACGCAACGCTTTTAACTTTTGACACCTTTGAGGCTGCCCTTATAGCTGGCGAGAAAAACGTCGAGGCGCAAAACAACGGCAAGCCTTGGAAGCGCCGTCGTGGGGCAAAGTCCATTCGAGCTCTCAAGCCAAAGCACCTGGTAGCTGAGACAGAGCCTGAAGCGGAAGAACTTCCTACCCAAGAAGAGCCGACGGAGCCAGAGGAGCTGTCTGTCGCGGAGAGCTCGGAGGAACTGCCAGCTGCAGAAACAGCACCAATCGCAGAGGAGTCTGCTGCTGAAGTGCCAGTTGTAGCAACACCTTGTGCAGAGGCGCCTGAAGAAGACCTCCAGCAAGAATCTGCCGATGATGCCGCTCCAGAGCCCGCTGGAACCGCTGATGACGCATCTCCAGAACCTGACGAGACCGAAACGCCAGCTCCAGAGTCTAAAACTGCTGAGCCGACAGTGCCCGAACCTGTAGTGCCTGAGCCAACCATCTCGCTTACCGTAACCTATAACCCCTACGACGGCTCCGATGAAGAGAAGACGCTTGAAGCTGCTCCTTCAGTATTGCAGCAGGCAATGAGTGCAACAAGTTCTGCCTCTAGCATTACAGCTTCTGAATCCCAAACTTCTACGCAGGTAATCAATCAGAATGAAGCTCCTGCCCCTACCCCAACATACCCAGCCGATTTTGAGGAAGATGTCCACGTCAACAACGAGCTTCTCGGCATTTTGTACCAGATGGCTCCCGTTGACGCCAACGTCCTCAAGCAGCTGGAGGAAGACTTCAAACTTGCAGTGTCTTCTCGCGCGCTCATTTCCAAGGGCGGCACGTTTACGTTTAACACGCGTTACAAAAAACCGCAGACAGACGAGGTAATTACCGCTACCATCCGCAAGTCAAAACGCGGAGCTCTGCGTCCTTGGACACTCTTGGAGCTCAGCGTTTCCGCAGATGAATTGCATGATCAGACAGTTGACGTGCTTCGTGGACTGCCAAAGTCTGCCATTGCTTCGTGGGAAAAGCTTCCTGCTGCGGCAAAGCAGCTGCCCGTCAACCCTGTTGACGTGGTCATGAACGAGGCTCCTGTCTCCGATTGGAATGCGCTTAGCACCACCTATCTGAGCGACGCGCCCTCGTTGCAGGCAGCGCAAGCTTGCCTTTCCGCAGCGTACGTCTACAGAAAGAACGAGCAGCAGCTCATGCATACTGACGCTGACTTTTCGCTTCCCGTTCCAGGTGCCGCGCCTCTGCTCTTTGATCCCGAGTGCGGATTTGATGACGACTCGCCTCTGGTGCAAAACGCCCTGCGAGCAGCAAAACATGGATGGCGCATGGCCGTTGAGCTCTACAATCCATCCAGGCACTGCGTCTACCTTGCGCTTCCTACCTCTGATGGCGAGAAACCCCTTGCGCTGGTATTTGATGCATCAGCAGAGGGCCCTTATCACGTTGTTGCAACACTGACTGTTGAAGAGGCATACCCCCTCGCACGTATCTTCTCTGATGGTCTTCCTACCTGGATTTTGCCACAGTAGTCCCAGCTCACAGGTAAGCTCTCTTCGCAGAACAGCTCACATAACTGGTCACCAAAAAAGCCGCGTCGTGTGGACGCGGCTTTTCTTGTAGTTGGATTTCTCTACGGTGAGTACACCGGGTTTCTCGCCAGTGGGCTGTTGCCGGACACCTAACTTAGTCGTGCCATGGTTCAACAGGCCATTCGTTGCCCGTAAGACTCCAGTCTTTCATGTCATTAGCATTGCCGTTGATGACAAACTCCCTAACAAAGATGTCTCGCTTGCCATTTGAAATAGTCTCGATGTAGTAGCGAGGACGAACATCTCCCTCGTGGACCTCATCGAGAGGTGTGGTGTAGTTGGATAGTGTCTGCTGATCAACACCCATGTCCTTAAGCGTCTGCGCCAAGATATCGTAGTGCCAGACAGGTGCGTCAGAAATCTGCATAGGCTGAGCCGCCTCTTCAGCAGTCTGACCTGCAGGCTTGTACATGATTACTGGAGCGGAAGGTGTCTGAATATCGCCGCCCGTCAAGTACCAATCACCATGGTCAGCGGTAATGATGAAAGACGTATTCTCATACACTCCCAAACGCTTGAGCTCAGCGATGTAGGCTTCAACAATTCTGTAAGCCGCGATGGTTTGCTCGTCAACGTTTTGCTTGCTTGGATCTTCAGTGCGCTCAACGTTGCGATCAAGCGTGTAAGGTGGATGCGAGCCAAACAGATGAATGAAACGGAATGAACCGTTCTGACCAGTATTGTCAATCGAGAGTCCGTAGTGCTGCAACTCCTGATAATACTTGAGATCGTCCTCGGTGTATGGCTGTGAAGAGAGATCAACTTCGTCCATGTTGACTGACTTGCGCATGCGCATATTAAGATCCTCGGTATAATACCAGAATCGAGGCTTAAACACCCAAGGCATGTCCCTGCAGAACGCCGTCTTATAGAGAATGCGCAGTGCACCAAAAACATCCAGCTGATTATCAAGTCCCCTACCAACAGGTGGATGGTAGTTAACGGAATATTTCTGAGCTGTTCCTCTATAACGGTTGTAATTGAGCTGGTCGGTGTACAGGCCAGCCTCAAATCCAGCATTCTGGATATCCCTGAGATACTGATCACTCTGTGCCCAGTTATAAACAAACTCGTTGAAATTCTCGCCAGGCTGAGGACGTGTTCCAAAAAGCAGCGATGGTACACCATATCGAGTAGGAATCATAGAACCTACAGAGTTTCTATACCACGTAAATCCTGTTAAACCGGCAAATGTCTCTGGACGTTCATCGTAGAGTCTCTGAACAAAGGCGGTGTCGGTAGTATCAAGGACAAACACCACGACGTTCTTCTTGGAGGAAACGTTGTAGAGGCCCTCGCGCGTTGCGATAACCTGCTGGTTTTCGGCATGAGCATCTATCGACGCTGCGATTGCAGGACCCCAGAGACTTGCAACGCCCACTGTCTGGACAATGATAAGAGCGGTTGCGGTTACTAGAAGACCTGTTCTAAGCTGACGTGCTTTTAGGAGCGAGAAGGTCACTGTAGCTGCAATGATTGCCAGCCAGATGAGGCCAGAGACAATCATTTGGGTTGTGAAATCTGACCAAATAACCTCGTGACCATCTGCAAGTGGCATACCACCGTTCAAGAATACTGCCTGAACGTATGACGCCACACCGACGGCGCCTACAAATGCAACGGCAACGTTAAACACACGCTTACGCAGGAGTGATAGTAGCACTGTAAGAATGATCGTAAGGATAAGACCTGCAATAATAACGGGACCTGCAACATCGTTGAGGTTGAAAGAAAGGTCTCGCGCATTGCTTGCCACCAGCTCAAGTGGGGCTACGACCAAGATAGTAAAGACAGTAAAGAAAGAGACAAGAAATGCGACACCAATACGACCCTTAGGTTTGAGGGTTCCCTCTTTTTGTTCCTTGAGACGAACAGCTTCTGCTGCAAGGATTTCTTTCATCTGAACGTTTGCAGCTTCTGCACCTTTGGCGTCAACCTTGTGAACTTTGCCTTCGACAATCTTATTGGCGTTCTCATCAATCTTAAGCAGACGGAAGAGCACCTTACGAGAGCGCCTAAACGCAACGCCAAGGACCGCAGAGAGTGCAACTACAACTGCTGCCAGCGCCTGGATGGTGTAGGTCATGACAGATGGGTCAACGTAAGCCTGCGCTGTTGCAGGCAGAAGAGCCCACCATACAAATGTCAGTACTGCGACAAAAAACGCTCCATGAAGGAAGGACGCGCTGCTTTGAATAGCGGCGCTGCAAGAGTTTCTCATGGTAGAAGTTGTTGTTTTAGTCACGAGAAACACCGTCCTCATCAGTTGTCTTTGTGGCGTCTTTAGTGGAGCTGACGGCGTCGCTTTTCTCGGCGTCGTCTGCAGCGTCCGCAGCAGCGTTCTTCTTGGTAGTAGCGTCGTCTGCAACCTCAGCAGCGTCCTCCTCCTGGTGCGCCAAAACGCGCTCAAGGATGAACTTACCTGCAGCTTCTCCACCATGACCGAGATTAAAGATCATGTTGTTGCGAATCTCTTCAATCTTGTGCGACCAGCTATCAGTCTCATCGAGCATCTGCGCAACCGCGTCGCCCAGGCCCGAGAGGTCCTTAGGATCAAAGCTGCGGCCAATCTCGTTTCTGAGCGTAATGTCGCATGGATCCGAATGAATCTTGCTCCAGTCAGGGTTGTTCTCCTTCATTGCGGTGTCAATGAAGACCGACGGCTTGAGCGTGGTAAACGAGAACTCCTCGGCAACACTCGACCAGTCAGTAAACAGCAGGTCAGCCGAGAGAACCGAAGTGTTGGAGCTGAAGTCGGTCTCAAAGGAGAGCTCCTCTGGGTCCGCGTCAGCGTAGCGAGCAAGAATCTCCTCCATACGGGCAGGATAGCGCTTCAAATACTCTGGGTGTGGGCGGACCACAATTCGCCAGCCGCGGCCCATGAGCTGCTCAAGCAGGCCGTCAAGGCAGCTGTCCATCAAGTTGTCGTACTGCCACGAAGGACCGATCAACAACAGGGGTTTCTCGCCAGGTTTGCGCTGGCCCAAATTCTGCTTCTGGTAGTTCTTGATTGACCTGTCGAGAAGATCGTAGCCAATAGCTGGCTTTCTCTTGGATGGCGTGTTGTAGTACTTCTCGACCAGCTCAAGATCGTGCTGCTGATGAGGGCCAACGCAGAGGACGTCGTCGTAGTAGGTGTACTCGTTGCGCGTTGAGGTAACCGTCATGGAAGTCATGTGGTGGCACATATACATGTACTCAGCGTCTTTGCGCACGTAGGAGCGCTTCATGTAAGAGCTCTCCAGGTCGCCGAGGGACGTAACCACAACGTCGGCATCTAGCTTCATAAAGAGCGTGATAAGGCGACGCTGACCCAAGTAATACGGAATCAGGCGAGGATGCTGTTTTGCCAGTTCAAAGACCTGGTCGTTAGGGTCAGAGGTGACATAGTGGATACGAATGTCAGAGTTTGCCAGCAGCCACTCGATGGCGCCCTGGAAGTATTTGTAGAAGCCGCTTGACTCGGAGTAGAAAACCAGGTGCTTGCCGATGGTGTCAAAGAAGCGCTTGTAGTCCTCTTTTTCGCGAGCAGCATGAGGATCGCGCTGGAACCACTTGTGAGTGGACTTGGTTGCTGCGTCCATTGCCTCAAACTCGTCACGAGCAGCGTTGAGTTCATCGTAGTCAACCTGTTTACGAGGGTCGATAATAATATTGCAGACAATTTGGACCAGAATTGAGAGAAGGTTTGAGCAAACCCAGTAGAATGCCATGCCACAGACAACGTAGACTGCAAGCACAAGTGACATTGCAATAGAAAGGCCATTAGTGGTGTTCTTCTCTGCACGAGACTGCTCGCGCTGGAGCGGGTTCAGCTTATTGGAAGCAAGGCCAAGAGCAACCGAGGACAAAGCTGCTGCCAGTGGCATAATCCAGGTGATACCACCGTCGATAATTGGGGTCATCCCCAAAAACTCTGTACCAGGTGCACCAGAATCAGTGATGCCATGGATAACGTCAACCAGGCCGAACAGGATGACTACCTGGATTGCCAGAGGAATAAGACTCAATAGCGGGTGATAACCTGCCTTTTTGTTGAGCTCATTGGAGCGCTCCTCGATGGTCTCTCTGTCGCCGAAGTAACGCGTCTTCAGGCGGAAGGTCTCGGGCATAAGACGCACCATAACAATGGAATTTTGCTGCGTCCAAAGCGCCAGAGGCATCAGGATAATTTTAGTTGCAAGGGTAAAAAGGAAGATTGCCGCCCACCAACTGCCGGTCAAGTCGTATGCGGGCTGAACGATAAGTGAAAAAACGTGTGCAAGCTGCTCCATATACAAACCTTCTACGAGAAACCTCTACAGAAGCCAATAAGACCTAAACCTAAAACCTGCAAAACCAATGGAATTCATGAAAACTAAAAGAAAGCTACGACATCTCAATGAAGTTTGCAGTATCTAAAGTTAACCTGAAGAAACCATTTGTGCATAACTATTTCATGGTATCAAAAAACGCTATTTATCGGCAGTTTAAAGCGAACAATCAAAATGTAAAATCTTTAAATTGAATGGATAAAATTTATTAATAAATTGTTCTTTTTAAAATCATTCTATAAAAGTTACGTAGGCAATTGTCTTTCTCGTTAATCAAAAATTAACCCCTGAAATGGCATTTTATTTGATTTTGGGGTTGCAATCGCGGTTCTGCTGGCTAAAATACTCTCCATGTTATTTTTAATATTCGGCGCAATTGAGCGCTTGTGAAATGAGGAGATTCTATGCAGACTAATCTGCAGGAGCTAAAAGAGACCTATTCGCGGCAGACGTATAGTGTGTTTTCGATCAACCGCCAACAGAAGATTGCTGACTCCCAAGTTACCTTTTCGCTTGCTCATTCTGTTTTCATCATTCCTGTTTTTGGAGCTGCCGAGATTACTATTGGTGGAAATGAATTTGTCTGCGAAGGAACCACGGTTGTACATGTTCCTGCAGGTCAGACTGTAACGTATCGAACCCTTTACGGACGCTCGTTTGACCACGTAAACATCTACTATGATGGCGTTCAGGGCGATGCCACCAGTCCAATCTTCAATGCTTATGCATTTGATCCTCAGGGATTCGACCGCATTCTTGATAAGGTGCTTGACCTGGAAAAACTTAACACTACCCCATCGCTGGACAATCGTGTTGCTCAGATTGTCAATGGCACCGAACTCATCAAGTCTATGTTCATACTCACCAACAGCCAAAAGGTCCAGGAGAGCATGGCCGAGGCTCGCACGTATATTGAGCTTCACTTTGCGGATCCAATTACTATCCCTGGTCTGGCTAAACGTTGCGGAATGAGCACTCAACGTTTCTCCAACAATTTTGTCCAAACATTTGGCGTTCGCCCAATGACATTCATTATTGCAAAGCGTCTTGATCATGCTCAACAGCTACTTCAATCTGGTCTTTCTGTGCGAGAGACTTCCGAGGCGGTTGGCTATAGCGATCCGTTCTATTTCAGCAGACTATATAAGAAGCACATGGGCGTCACGCCTCAGGATGTTCATGACAGCTATGAAGGAAACGTCCTGATTAAGTAGTTGCAGCTTAAGATTGCTTGTTGCTACTTGCAAAAATTACGCACCCAATTACTTGTGGCAAAGACAGTCGCAGGTTTTATTGCAAATCAAAGGGTCAGAACGTTCCGCTCTGACCCTTTTTTGCATAATCCGGTTGTAATATTCATTTCCATGAATACGTAATTTTTGCGCTCAAAATTATGTGCCGAAAAAGGTAAAAAATGCGTTTAGTTGGAAATGAAAATTGAAAATTAGACGTTTTATCTCCAACTAAGACGATTTTTTACCGCCTCAAAAAATTTTATCTGGGCAAACGTTGTATGCAGAAAAATGAAATCTCCAACTAAACGCATTTTTTACCACTTGGAGACTTATTCGAGTGATTCGCGAAGGATCTCTGCATCCACCGCCCCCCTATCAGCCGTCTATTGCCATTCTTCGAGCAACTCTTGCACGGAGCCAGTGCTGTTTCGCAGCACAAAAAATCCCAGCACCGCTAGGTGCTGGGATTTTACACTTGAAACTTTAAGGGCAATTAAGCAGACTCAACAACTTCCTCTGAAGTGTTGTCCTTCTTAGCAAAGTGCTCAGCAACATAACCAGTAATCAAAGGAGTCAGGATTGCAGTAACGATAACTGCAGCTGCTACCTGTGCATTTGCTGTTGCAAGAGCAGCGCCGCCATACAGGGCTGGGTTTGCCTCTGCCATAGCAGCAGGTGTAAGTGCGTTTGCGCCTGCGCAGGAAGAAATTGCAACGCCTGCAATTCCGGTTCCACCAGTTGCTTTATCAACAAAGTAGTTGATAAAGCCACCGCAAACAGAGCAGATAACGCCAAGCAGAATACCTGCAGGACCAGCCATAATGAGAGAATCAAACTTCATGGTTGTGCCCATAGCAAAGAAGGTCATGACAATAATTGCTGGCAGAGCGCTTGTGAGCATCTTCTTCATAGATGGGAAGCAGTTGCCAAGCAGAATACCCAGGATAATTGGGAGAACTGCACCAAGCAAAGACCAGTTAATTGGAGACTGACCAGTTGCGCCAAGAGCAAGCATGGTAACTGGAGGGCCAACGACCAGCGTAGTAATTGCGACTGCGCCCTGCTCATACTCGTTACCATAATCAGCCATCAGTCCTGCATACATGGAGTTGTTTGCACCAGAGCAAGCAGCAAGGATGACCATGGAAGAAAGGCCAAGCAGGTTGTCGTTCAGGAAGAATAGAACTGCAAGACCAAGAGCAACGCAGAACACAACCTTAGAGATGATGATGATAGCGCCACGAAGAGCAGCCTTTGGTGCACTCTTAAACGAAATAGTTGCACCAACACACAACATGAAAGCACCAACCAGAGCAGCAGTACCCTTAACGGTCATAGCAGCAGTAAAGCTACCAAGCGTTGGGAATACATCTGGGAAAAATGTGTTCATGAAAACGCCAAGAAGCAGTGGCACCAGGATGTTTGCGCCTGGAATGCGACCCAGTGCCTTAAATGGGTGCTGAAGAGAAATTGGTTCTTTTGTAGCCATCAACAATCACCTAATCCATTACGATGCCGCCGTCGCAGTCGCCAACCTCACCGTTGACAAAGCTAGCAGCGTCGGAAGCAAAGAACAGTACCATCTGTGCAGGCTCAGATGCCTGTGCAGGACGGCCGAGAGGAATAATGCCTACGACCTTCTTGTACTTCTCCTCATCGTTGGAGAGTGCAGTGGTCATATCTGTAATGGTGAAGGATGGGCAAACAGCGTTACAAGAAATGCCGTACTTGCCGCCCTCTTTAGCGATAGCCTTGGTAAAGCCGTTCATACCAGCCTTAGAAGATGCGTAAGCAACAGTACCAAGGAGGCCGCCGCCAATCTTGCCTGCAACGGAAGAAACGTTGACAATGCGAGCGCCACCACGATCAATGAAGTGCTGCCAGAGAGCGTGAGTTACGTTGTAGGTACCGGTGAGGTTGGTGTTGATAGTGTTGTTCCACTCTTTGTCGTCAACCTCGGTGAAAGGAACGGAGCTGATGCGACCAGCGCAGTTGATAAGAACGTTGACGTCGCCGCACTCCTCAAGAATCTGAGCAACGGTCTTCTTGACGCCCTCGGCATCTGCAATGTCCATTGTGTAGAAGAAGTTACCCTCGCCGAGCTCCTCGACAAACTTGCGGCCAGTGTCCTCGTGACGAGAGCAAACGATTACATGTCCACCTCCAGCAACAATACCCTTGGAGATCTCAGCGCCAATACCAGCGCTTCCGCCTGTAACCAGAACCAGCTTACCTGTAAAATCGAATGCCATGCTCTCTCCTTTTTTAACGAGCACAAACCATTAGGAAACAAAATAAATTCTAGCCATATTCACATAATTTGCTATAGAAAAATTATTTTTGTTTCACAAATCCTATGGTAAATAAGCCAAAGGAAAATAATTTGCTTAAAATGCGACATAAATGACACATTAAATTTCATGTTCAATCTTTTGGACATTTGTCTGCAAATCTAACCCTTTTTCTTTCCTCGTAAATTTCAAAAGTTAGACAAAGCTAACTTTTAGGAATACAATAGGGAGAGAAACCAGTTGAGCTCGTAGCTCCAAACTCCTAACTCTTGGCTTCACGCTATCAGTTTCTTGCTTTCAGCCCCGCAGCTACTTGCTCTCATATCTTTTAAGGAAGTGACTATGAAACATCACTGCACGCATATCTCAGCAGTCGCAAACCCACAACTGCACGCTACCCGCAATCCTCTCCTAACCCGCAAGTCAGCACTCACCTTGCTCGGCGCAAGCTCTGCGGCCACCATCGCTTTTCTCGCCGCATGTAGTCCACGCGATTCTGCTGCTAGCGCAGACGCCGCGCAAAACCAAAACTCCTCGGCTCCCCTCGTCTTGACCACCTTCACCGTGATCCAGGACATGGCTTCTCGCGTTGCGGGCGAGTTCTGCCAGGTAGAATCCATCACCAAGGCTGGTGCCGAAATCCACGACTACGAGCCCACGCCCGACGACCTCAAGCGCGCGCAAAAGGCCCAGCTCATCCTCAACAACGGGTTGGGGCTTGAGCGCTGGTTTGAGCGCTTCGTCGATGACTCGCCTGCTCAACGCGCCGACCTCAGCGAAGGCATCACCGCCATCCCCATCGCCGAGGGTGACTACCAGGGTCAGGCCAATCCGCATGCGTGGATGTCGCCCGCAAACGGCAAGATCTATGTCGAGAATATCGTCCGCGCGCTCAGCAACCTTGTCCCTGAACACGCCAAAGACTTCGAAGCCAACGGCAACGCATACAAAAAGGAGCTCGACAACATCTCCTCTCACCTGATTGAGGAGCTTAGCACTCTGCCAGAGAGCCAGCGCACGCTTGTGACCTGCGAGGGAGCGTTCTCGTACCTGTGCCGCGACACCAACATGAAGGAACTCTACCTCTGGGCCGTTAACGCCGCTGATGAAGGCACTCCGCAGCAGATTGCCAAAGTCGTCGAAACTGTAAAAGCCCAGCAAATCCCTGCAGTATTCTGCGAATCCACGGTAAGCCCCAAGGCAATGCAGCAGGTAGCCGATGAGACGGGAGCTGTCCTCAAAACTGACGAGAAGAACATCTTGTACGTAGACTCCCTCTCGGAAGCTGACGGCCCCGTGCCCACCTATCTTGACCTGCTGCAACACGATGCAGACGCAATCGTATCTGGTCTCATAGGAAGGTAATTGTTCGATGAATCTTTGTGTTTCGCAACTTTGCGCCTGGTACGAGAAAAAAGACCGCGAGAAACCCGTCATTTATGACGTGAATTTCTCGCTCTCAACAGGAGATCTTTGCGCACTTGTAGGCGTCAATGGCGCCGGAAAATCTACGCTCTTCAAAGCACTGATGGACACCATCGCATGGGAGGGTTCACTTACTTGGGGTCAGCAACCTCTTTCACAGGCGCGCAAGCAGGGCAAAGTAGCCTACGTTCCTCAAACGGAGGCAATTGACGCGACGTTTCCGCTGCTCGTAAAAGACGTTGTTATGCAGGGAAGATATGTTCATCAGGGTTGGATGCGCATACCTTCCGCTCAGGACAAAGAGCTGGTTGCCCAGGCGCTTGAACGCGTTAACCTGGCCGACCTTGCAGATCGTCCACTTGCCCAACTCTCGGGCGGACAAAGAAAGCGTGTTTTTGTGGCTCGTGGAATAGCACAAGCTGCTGAGCTGGTATTTCTCGACGAACCGTTTGCGGGAGTAGATGCTCGCTCTGAGGCCATTATCACCGAACAACTCAATAATCTCAGTAAAGAAGGCAAAACATTGCTCGTTTCAATTCACGACATCAATTTGGCCCAGCAAAAATTCCCGCTCTGCCTGGTCATCAATAAAACCATTACCGCACAGGGGTCTTCAAAAGAAATTCTTTCTGGAGATGCCCTCCTGCAGAACCTTGGTATTTCCGAAGATACCCACATTGAGGAGGTGCTCCATGCCTGAGGTAGACATTCTCCAATACGCATTCATGCAGCGAGCCCTCATCACCGGAATTGCAACCGCCATAGTCTGCGGGCTTTTGAGCTGCTGGATCACACACATGGGATGGTCGCTTATGGGCGACGCCATCTCGCATTCTATTCTCCCAGGCGTGGTCATTGCTCATCTGCTGGGACTTCCCTATCTGGTAGGAGCACTTGTGTTTGCTCTCATTACCGTGGTGTTGGTCGGACAAGTCAAAAAGAGCCAAATTGTGCGCCCCGATACTGCTATCGGCATTGTATTTACAACGTTTTTTGCACTAGGAACAGTTCTCATATCCAAGGTTCCAAGTCAGATTAACCTCTCGCACATACTCTTTGGAAACCTTTTAGGTGTCACTACTCCCGACATGCTGCAAGTTCTTTGTATTGGCCTGCCTATTGCAATCCTGCTCATCCTTAAAAACAAGGACCTGACCTTGCTTTCATTTGATCCCACGCAGGTTCAAGCAATCGGTCTTTCTACTAAAACACTCACTTCATTTTTGCTTGTTGCCTTAGCCCTCGCAATTGTCATATCGCTCCAGGCAGTTGGCGTCATTTTGTCAGTCTCGCTGCTTATTGTTCCGGGTGCCTGCGCAAGGCTTCTTACCAATCAGATGCGACATATGCTCTGGATTTCTCCGCTTATTGCCACGGTCAGCGTTTTGATTGGAATAACAGGCAGTTATTACTTAGACGCCTCTTCTGGAGGAATGATTGGACTCACCCTCGGCGTGGTTTTTTGTATCATTTTTATACTAAAGAGTTTACCAAAGCTTACTTTTAGGCATATACTAGACAAGAACTAAGAAAGGAGGACCAATGCGTACACTCAACACTTCAGAAGCCCAGCTCACGCACGCAACCCGCGCGCAAAAGCTCTTGCACAGGCAAGCCTCAGCGGCTCTCAGAACATCCATTGGTCTTATGGTCGGAGCTCTTCTTATTGCGATGGTTCATTAAGGCTTCAACTCAAATAATCACCCAAGTTTGGCGAGAAACCCCTTCTATTCAAAGGGTTTCTCGCCAAATTTTTATATAAGTGTTTGAACGAGAATGCCCACAGACACCGACGCAAGGTTAGACAAGATTGAAAGTGTCCACGGAGCGTCGCTTACTCTTTTTACCTTGTAAATCAAACCTTCGACAACAATAACGGCCAGCTCAACCGCTATGACGCACGCCCAATACTGCATGTCGTTAGTAACCACATCAACAAGGGCACTTGTGATAAAAACAGCGATTGGATTGGTAAGCACCTGTGCAGCCACAACAATCAGCAGCGCATGATTGTCTTTAACGCCAAGCGATTTTGCGACAATAAGCTCAACAGTAATAGTCAGAATCAGACAAAACGCGAATATCGGAATAATGGTCAACAAATACGGCAATAAAAATGTTTGATCGTCCATGCCATTAGCCTTCTGCTTGGTTGCCTTCAGCGGCCAGTTTACCTTTAGCCACAGGATAATCTTCTCCTGCAAGTTCATCTTCAACCGCAAGTTCATCAACCTGATCAAATGACTCTGCCGTTTGAGTATCTTCTTCTAAAATCTCAGCAACCTGTGCTGTATGGAACATGCGCTCGTGACCAAATGGACCTGTAACCACAGTATCTTTGACCAGCGTAAGACCAACGCCCAACGCAAGTGCTGAAACCAAACTAATAACGGAAAGCATCACGGGATGCTCAACACGAAATCCCAAAAGCGCAGGCAGTGCACCCACGGCCAGAGAAAAACTAGCTAGACCGAACGCAGTACCTTTTGCGTTGGGCAAGATGTTTGCTAGAGATGCCAACGTAATGGACATGGTGAAGTTAAAGAAAAATACACCCAGGAGGCCCATAACTGGCACCTCCCATGAGGGTGCAAACAAAGTAGCTGCAGCAATGAGCGAGAAGATTGCTGTAGTTCTAAAACCAATACGATCAGCGACCATTCCACCAAGCGCTTTACCTGCAAATACACCAAGGATGCTCAATACAAGAAGTAGCATCTGACTCTTCCAGGGAAATGCCATAACCATGCCGGCATAGCTTCTAAGAGCTACTACAAGAGTGAGCAGTGCAATCGCAAGCAGTGTATTGGACGAAAACTTAGGAATATCAAATGCAACATTATGTACGTTCCAGTATTTCTTGTTGACCTTTTGGACCACAAGCGTAATAAGCGCACATAAGAACAACAGCACAAGGAGGGAAAACGCAATCTGAAGCCTTTCCATTTGAGCACTTTGCGTGCCTAAAAATACTCCAATTGCACCAGTTGCAATAAAGATTCCTGAAGGACCCGCGTGTTTTTGTGAGATGTTAAGTACAATCAGTCCGCCTGCACTATGGAAAAGGGCATTTCCAACTGCGAGTAAAAGAACTGCTAACCACTCGAGAAGTGCTACGGGAAACAAAGAAATCAAAACTCCAGCACCAACCAAAGCGTACGAAAGCAAGGCAGCATAAGAGTTCTTATCCAGCTTGTCAAGCACTATACCTACAGGCAGTTGCAATGTAAAAGCAACAATGTCGTACAGCAGAATACTCAGTGCAACAAACTCCAACGAATCTTGGCCAGACTCCCCCAACACTCGGCTTACCGCGCAGAGCATGGTAGATACGCATGCAAAGTCAACTACAAAGTGACATAACGCAAATGCAAAGGTAGTGACTTCTTTTTTTGGAAGAATCTGCTGTGTTGTGGACAAGGTTTTACCTGCGACGCCTTATGATCATAATAAATCCAACGACAGCCACAAGAACAACGACTGCGATCAAACTTGCATGAGAAGTAGCTAAACCAACTCTTGGTGTGGAAATAACATCAGCTTTTGCCATAACAGGAATCACGATTGCCATTACAAAAGCGCTGATAGCAAGCACAATTTTATGGGCTGATCCCAAACTAGAACGTAGATGACGATACAGTGACATAGTACCTCCTTCATCAACTTTTTAATATTTTACCAGCACACACGCCGCGCTCCAAATGTACTTCCGTAAACGGCATAAAAAAGCGCCCGACAAGTGAACTGCCTCCCATTTCTTGGACATATGAAATGGGAGGCAGTTCATATGCAGGTGATTATGATTCTGCAGCGTGTTAGCGTTGGCTTTTAGACCTGGCGCACAAAATAGCGCAGCTTTGGTAG
>JABZHP010000025.1 GCA_015258785.1 Atopobium sp. | reverse complement strand
GCTGCACGTCACGCGCGCCGCCGCTAGGCTGCCAACCGCGAGCTCAGTTCCCGCTGGTCGAACCTGTCGTTTTCCCTTACCATCATAAACGTACACATCTCAAACGGAAGGAAATTCGATGCACGGTAACAAAATTGTGCTTGTAGCGGGCCTGGGAAATCCTGGCGAGAAGTACGCTCGTACCAGGCACAATGCCGGTTTTGCCGTCGTCGATGCCCTTGCTGAGCGCCACAATGTCTCGTACTGGAAAAGTGAGGCAGGCTGCCAAGTCGCAGAGATCACTCTTCCCGCAGCTCCTGGCGCCGCGTCTGGCGAGAAACGCCGTGTACTCCTGGCCAAACCTCAGGACTTCATGAACACCAGCGGCGGTCCTCTCTCCAAACTTGCTCGTGCACACCACCTTCAACCTGCGCAAATCCTGGTCATTCACGACGAGGTTGACCTTGCAGAGGGGCAGCTTAACTTCAAAGAAGGCGGCGGACTCAACTCGCATAATGGCCTGCGTTCCATCGCCGACAAGCTCCAGACCAGGGATTTTATGCGCCTGCAGTTTGGCATCGGCCGCCCTCCTGGAAAGATGCCGGTGGCAGACTATGTTCTGCGCGAGCTCAAGGGAAACAACCTGGAAGACTTCCTGGTCACCGCCCAGACCGCAGCCGATCAGGTGGAGCAGCTCCTCCGCAGCTAGCGGTCGCGCGTCGCCACTGTACGCCCTCTCGGCGCCGCACCCGCACGTCCGCGCAGCCCCGCCGAGCTTCTCGCCCACCCTCCGCAGCTAGCAGGCAAAACATTCTACGAAATATTTATGCTCATTCATGAATTACTCATGACTTGAATCATGCGCAAATAGTACAATAGATATGTTGTTTGCGAATACGGGTTACCCAGACTCGTATGCGTGAGATACATGCGTCACCTGTCACTGTCTTCTCGCCAGAAGGCACGCTGTAGTGCGGCGCGTCAACTCACTCGCAGTTTTTGTTGTGTTAGGAGAGGAGTACCGCTGAATGTATAAGATCCTCGAAAAGACTCAGTTCTCCGAGAAGGTCTTCAAGTTCCGCATCGAGGCACCACAGATGGCCAAGCATGCACATGCTGGTCAGTTCCTGATGGTTCGCGCAAATGAGTGTGGCGAGCGCGTTCCATTTACCTTTGCGGATTGGAATCCTGAGGAGGGTTGGGTCGAGTTTATCTTCATGGTAATCGGCAAGACCACCAGGATGCTTTCTACCTACGAGGTTGGTGATTTCCTGCAGGACGTCACTGGTCCTCTGGGTGAGCCTACCGAGATGGGCGAGGGCAAATGGGCAGTTATCGGCGGCGGCGTTGGCCTGGCTATCGCTTTCCCTGTTGCTCGTCAGCTCGTAGCAGCTGGCCGCGAGGTCCACGCAATCATGGGCGCTCGTACCAAAGAGCTGCTGCTGCTTGAGGATCAGTTCCGTTCCATTCTGGACGACGATCACATCCACATCACCACAGATGACGGTTCTCTTGGCGAGAAGGGCGTTGTAACTGCACCTCTCGAGCGTCTTCTGCAGGACAAGCAGGTCGACCGCGTATTCTGCGTTGGCCCAGTTCCTATGATGAAGTTCTCCACTCTCACTGCCGAGAAGTACGACACACCTATCATCGCTTCCCTGAACCCAATCATGGTCGACGGCACTGGTATGTGCGGTTGCTGCCGTGTTGAGGTTGGCGGCGAGACCAAGTTTGCTTGTGTTGACGGTCCTGACTTTGACGCAACCAAGGTTGACTGGAATGACCTTCGCGCACGTCAGGCAGCCTACCTCACCGAGGAAGGCCAGTCCATCAAGGCTTACGAGGAGACGAGGTGCGCATGCCACAAGTAAACGGTCGCTACATTCCAAACGTTAAGGCACCTCGTACAGCTGACAACGAAGAGCCAGCTGCAGAGCGCGCACAAGACTTCCGCCCTGTCGACAAGGGTTTCACTAAAGAGATGGCAATTGCAGAGGCAAACCGCTGCCTGGATTGTAAGAATCCACTGTGCGTTCAGGGCTGCCCTGTAAACATCAACATTCCTCGCTTCATCGAGGCTATCCGCGCAGAGGAGTTTGGTCGCGGTCTTGACATCATCCGCGAGTCCTCCATGCTTCCTGCAGTTTGTGGTCGCGTTTGCCCACAGGAGAACCAGTGCGAGGGCGTCTGCATCATGGGTAAGCGCAGCGAACCAGTTGCTATTGGTCAGCTCGAGCGCTTCCTTGGTGACCAGCCTGAGCTTGCTTCCAAGCCAGCTATCGCTCCAAAGAACGGCAAGAAGGTTGCAGTTGTAGGCTCCGGTCCTTCCGGTATTGCTTGCGCTGGCGAGCTTGCTCGTAACGGCTTTGACGTTACCGTCTTTGAGGCATTCTTCACCGGCGGCGGCGTTCTGGTTTACGGTATTCCTGAGTTCCGTCTTCCAAAGGCTGTTGTTAAGCGCGAGATCGACGGCCTTCAGGAGCTGGGCGTTAAGTTTGAGTTCAACTCTGTTGTCGGTCGTATCACCGATGCAGAAGAGCTCTTTGAGCAGGGCTTTGACGCAATCTATATTGCTACAGGCGCAGGCCTTCCAAAGCTTCTCAACATCCCTGGCGAGAACCTGCCTAACGTCTTCTTTGCAAACGAGTACCTCACCCGCGTTAACCTCATGAAGGCTAACAACTTCCCTGAGTACGACACCCCAACCAAGCACGGCAAGAACGTCGTTGTCTTTGGTGGCGGCAACGTTGCTATGGATGCTGTTCGTACTGCTAAGCGCCTTGGTGCTGAGCGTGCAATCATCGCTTACCGTCGTACCGAGGACGAGATGCCTGCTCGTCGTGCAGAGCTGCACCACGCAAAGGCAGAGGGCGTTGAGGTTCTTCCTCTCGTCTCCCCTCTCGAGTTTGTCGCTGGCGAGGACGGCGCAGTTTGCGCAGTTCGCGTCCAGAAGATGGAACTCGGCGAGCCTGACGCTGACGGACGTCGTCGTCCAGTTGCTATCGAGGGTGCTATCGAGGACATTCCTTGCGACGTTGCAATTTCTGCAATCGGCACTAACGCTAACCCATTCGCAAAGATGATCGGCGACATTAAGCTCAACAAGTGGGGCTACATTGAGGCCGACGAAGAGGGCCGTACTTCCGATCCTCGCATCTGGGCTGGTGGCGACATCGTAACCGGTGCTGCAACCGTCATTCTTGCAATGGGCGCTGGTAAGGTAGCAGCTGCTTCCATCACCAAGCACCTCGGCTAGTCCGCCGGTTCTGGCTGACGTAGCCGCAGCTCACAGAGCTAGCTAGCATGGCTTCGGCTCACTCAACGAGCTAACATGCAATCACAAAAGACCTGGTACCACACGGTGCCAGGTCTTTTTCATGGCCAGAAACTCCGCGGTTCAACACCCGATCGCACGAGTTTCTCGCCAAGCGCTCTTCTCACCATCGCGCGCCTGAAAAGGGCAAAGAATCTGTAATTGCAGCACCGATTCTTTGCAGAAATCAGGCAAATCCACAGATTCTTTTATATTTTTCGGCAAAATTTACAGATTCTTTGCAGAAATCAGGCGCATAAAAGATAGACTACGTGGCCCTGAATTTTTGAGCCTGAAAGCTGCATCATGTCTGAGTAAATTTACTCAGACATGGCGAGAAAAACCGGCAAATAGCTCAGACATGGCCTGCTTTTCAGGCAAATCGTTCAGATATGGCGAGAAAATCAGGCGCGACCGAGCGTACACCTGGCTCACTCCGGGCTCGCACCGCCCACCTGGCGAGAAGCCCGTCCACTCCTAGCGTTTCCGCACAAGAAGCCCGGTATCCACACGAAGTAGATACCGGGTCGAAATCACTTGCAACCCGCGCCCGCACGCGCGGCTGACCTGTGGCGTTGCCGCGCTTGCAGCGTTGCCGTCGTTCCGCCCGCGCGCGGTTGACCTGCGGTGTTGCCGCGCTTGTTGCGTTGCCTCGCGCTGCAGCTACGCGCGTCTACGAGAGCAGAAACTCCCTGACGCGAGCGGCAATACCTTCGGCGTCCAGGCCAAAGTGCGAAAGCAGCACGTCGCCAGGAGCGGATGTGCCAAAGGTACGCATACCAGCAAAGCGCATTGGCGTGGGTAGCTGCTCGGCCAGAAGCTCAGCAACTGCAGCTCCAAGGCCTGTTGCCACGTTGTGCTCCTCAACGGTTACCACATGACGGGTCTTCTCGGCAGATGCCAAAATAACTTCCTCGTCCAAAGGCTTAATGGAGAACACGTCAATAACCTCGGCAGAGATCTTCTCCTCTGCCAGCAAATCTGCTGCGGCAAGTGCCTGAGCAACTTCAACACCGCAGGCAGCAATCGTAACGTCTGTGCCCTCACGCAGAACGTTTGCAAAAGGCAGGCCGCCCTTGAAGGATTCGTCGTAGATGTCAGCAACCTTGTGGCGACCCATACGCACGTAGAAGGGGCCATCAGCCTCGGCAGCAAGCCTAAGCGCAGCCTTAGTAGCGTTGTAATCTGCAGGAACAAGCACGCGCATCTGAGGGAGAGCGCGCATCATGCCAATGTCCTCAAGGGACTGGTGAGTAGCGCCATCCTCTCCTACCGTAATGCCTGCGTGCGTAGGGCAAATCTTCACGTTAAGGCCGGAGTCGCAGACGGTGTTTCTAATCTGATCGTAAGCGCGACCGGTTGCAAACACGGCAAACGAGCCGGTAAACACGGTACGTCCCGTAAGTGCCAGTCCAGATGCAACGCCAACCATGTTCTGCTCGGCAATTCCCACGTCAACCATACGCTGTGGGAAGGCCTTCTGGAGGTCGGCAAGCTTGGTGGAGCCAGCAAGGTCTGCGTCAACAGCAACGATGTCGTGACCCTCGTTTACCAGCTCAACAAGAGTCTGACCATATGCCTCACGAGTTGCTCTAGACATTGGCAACCTCCTTACCTTCACCCTGAAGATCAATCAAAAGAAGCTCTCTAGCTGCATCAAGTTCTTCTCGCGCAAGGTCAGCCTGCTCGGCCGAAGGAGCGTTTCCGTGCCAGGAAGCCTTGTCCTCCATAAACGAGACGCCTTTGCCCTTGACGGTCTGGCAAATGACCACGGTAGGTGCGGTGTTTCCTGCCTCGCGACCATCTCGTGCGGCGAGAAGAGCCTGGCGCACCTCGGTGACCTCGTGACCGTTAACGCGCAGCACGTTCCAGCCAAAGGAACGGAACTTCTCGTCAATATCGCCAAGAGAGCACACGTCGGTGACGTGGCCGTCAATCTGCAGGTTATTGAGGTCCACAATGGCAATAAGGTTATCCAGCTTCTGGTGAGCAGCAAACATGCATGCTTCCCAGTTAGAGCCCTCCTGCAGCTCACCGTCGCCCAGAAGGACAAATACCTTCTTGGCGCGCTCGCCGCTTGCCAAAGCGTCCATAGAAAGTCCCAGAGCGCATCCTGTCGCTACCGAGAGACCCTGACCAAGAGAGCCAGAGCAAACCTCAATACCAGGACATGCATGGCAGTCTGGATGACCCTGCAGACGGCTACCAAGCTGACGGAGAGTAACCATATCCTCGTCATGGAGCCAATCAAGCAGGTGGTACGCAGCATACAGCACAGGAGCCACATGACCCTTGGACAGGAAGAACCTATCCTCGGTGTGGTCTTCTGGGTTGTTGTGGTTGTACTTCATAACTCCCGAGAAGAACAGTGTGGCCACAATATCTGCCGCACTCAGTGAGCCACCGGGATGACCTGACTTGCTCTTCTCAAGCATGTCAATGACATCGCGCCTCAGCGTATTAGCTGCAAGCTTAAGCTCATCATCAGTGAGGTTGCGCTCGGGTAATGCAGTTGTTCCCATTCTCATCCTCTCAAAACAAGTACGCCCAACCGAGGCTGGGCGTACTTCAATCACTATTATTGCTGAGCCTTAACCTTTTCCCAGTCTGCCTCAAAAGACTTGAGGCCAGCATCGGTCAGAGGGTGCTTCAAACACTTCTTCAAAGCTCCAAATGGAACGGTTGCAATATCAGCACCAAGCAGAGCTGCCTGTGTTACATGGTTAGGCGTACGGACAGAAGCCGTAATAATCTCTACGGTGTGATCAACGTTTTTATCCCATGCATAGTTCTCGATGCAAGAAACTACGGTTCCCAGCTGCTCAATGCCGTCCTCACCGATGTCATCAAAACGACCAACAAATGGTGAAATGTAACGAGCGCCAGCATTTGCCGCAAGAAGAGCCTGAGGTGCCGAGAAGATCAACGTCATGTTGACGCGAATTCCTTCAGAAGCAAGCTGATGAGTAGCAGCAAGGCTCTCTGCACAGATAGGAAGCTTAACAACAATATTTGGAGCAAGAGAAGCCAGGTGACGGCCCTCTTCAATCATGCCCTCAGTTGTTGTTGCTGTTGACTCAGCGGAAACAGGAAGTCCCTCGCAAAGCTGAGCAATCTTAACCATATGAGACTCAAAGTCGGCTAGCTTTCCGCCAATCTTTGCATACAGCGATGGGTTGGTAGTAACACCTGCTAAACAGCCCCAGCTAAGAGCCTCAGAAATCTCATCGATATCTGCCGTGTCAATAAAGAACTTCATGTGTAATCCTTTCCTGTACAAACCTAAACGAGTTTGGAAACGTACGTCGTACTAAGAAAGAGCTCATCCACATTGTACAGATTCTTATGTACCGTCTGTGGCGAGAAACCCAAAACAAGTGCAAAAAGGCCGTTTACCCCTCAAACGCCTTATCAATTTTGCTGCGAACGTAGGTGGAAGCAAAGACAAGATCTTCTTTCCAGTTCTCGTTGCCGGTATACCACATCTCTGCAACAAAGCGCCTGACACCCTGAGGAACAAGCTGCGACAGAGCTCCCTCGTAGTCAGTGGTGCCGGTAGAGAATGGAATCTCGCGATACGCACCAGCAACAGTCTCTTTGAGGTGAGCTGCAAAGATATGGCCTGCACCAAGAGCAATATCGTCAGCAACGGTGTTGCCATAAATAAACGATGCATTGGTGAGGTTACCAGCGTCGGGATACACACCAAGGTAAGGGCTGTTGATAAGGTTTACGTAGTGCATGGCCTTCTCGACCGTATCCATAAAAGGAGTCTCCATAGTCTCAAAGCCCATAACAATGCCCGCCTTAGCAGCCATTTCTACAGCCTTTGCCAAGTTTTCCTCAAAGTACTTACGCGTATCCTCTGCGCCGTCCTCGTAGTACACGTCATAGCCAGCAAGCTGGATAGTATGAAGTCCCAGGTCGCCTGCAAGGTCAAGCGCCGCCTGCATAATCTCAAGGCCACGCTCACGAGTAGCCTGATCACGAGAACCAAAGGGATACTTACGGTGACCAGAAAGGCACATAGAGCCCAGGCGAACGCCAGAGTTTACCATTGCCTGACGGACTGCCGCACGCTCTTCACCAGTCCACTCAAGGCGAGAAAGACGAGCGTCAGACTCATCAACGGAGATCTCAACATAATCAAAGCCAGACTCTCCTGCTACGCTGAGGCGCTCTTCCCAAGAAAGATCAGTTGGAGTGGCCTTCTCGTAAAGTCCTAGCTGATACTTGGACATATCTTCTCCTTTTAAAAACAGGCGGCCTTAAAAAAGACCGCCTGACTGAAACAGATTCTACTCACCAAACAGGCTTAGTGATTACCCTGTCCGTAGTAAGCATTTGGACCATGCTTGCGCATGTAGTGCTTGTCCTGAAGGTACTGTGGTGCCTCCTGGACCTTAGGGTTATTGAGCTCGGTGAGTGTTGCCATCTTAGCAACCTCCTCAATAACTACTGCGTGATACACAGCAGCCATTGCGTCTTTACCCCAAGAGAAAGGCCCGTGGTTGTGAAGGAGCGTTCCTGGAACCGCAATGGGGTCCAAGTGAGCAAAGCCCTCAACAATAACGTTTCCGGTCTCAAGCTCATAGGCGCTTTCTACCTCGTCCTTAGTAAGGCTGCGCACGCAAGGAATGTCTCCGTAGAAATAGTCTGCGTGTGTGGTGCCATAGCAAGGAATAGAGCGTCCTGCCTGTGCCCAAGAAACAGCGTGGGTTGAGTGAGTGTGAACAATTCCGCCGATCTTATCGCCCCATGCACGATACAAGCATGCATGAGTTGGAGTATCGGAAGATGGGTTCATCTCACCCTCAACAACGTTGCCGTCAAGGTCGCAGACAACCAAGTTCTCTGGGCTCAGTTCCTCATATGAGACGCCCGATGGTTTGATAACAAACAGGCCGCGCTCACGGTCAAGTCCAGAAGCATTGCCCCAGGTAAAGACTACCAGGCCATGCTTTGGCAGGTCCATGTTTGCTTCATACACTTCATCGCGAAGCTCTTTAAGCATCATAGAGACTGCTCCTTAGAGAACGCTACGGAATGGAACGTTTGGCTCGTGATCGAAGCAATCATGGAAGCCACGGTCGTGATGGTAAGCAAAGCGATCCTTATCCTGTGGATACGTGTAGTGGCCGCCGACCTCCCAGAAGAATGGGTGGAACTTGTAGTCAAGGCGATCCTTACGCATGTCCCAAAGAACCTTAATCTCCTGGACGTCTGCCTGGAAGTTAGTCCAAACATCGTGGTGAATTGGGATAACAACCTTGGACTGAAGAGCCTCAGCCATGCGAAGCATATCGGTTGCTTCCATCTTGTCCTGGATACCAATTGGGTTGCAGCCAAAAGCACCAAAGCAGACGTCTACGCCGCCAAACTCCTGAGCGATGTCTTTACCGTGCTTAGCAAAGTAAATGGAGTAGTGAGAGTCGCCGGAGTGATAGATGTTTCCACCAGGGGTGACAAAGAGGTAGTTAACTGCCTTCTCGTCCATGTCCATTGGGCACTTACCCCAGAGGTCTGGGCGGTTCTCAGAAGTATCAGTAGTGGTAACGATAATGGTGCGGTCAAAGGAATCGTATGCAACGATCTCCATGTCCTTAACCTTAACACGGTCGCCAGGCTTAACAACAATGCACTGCTCACGTGGAACGCCCCAGCCAACCCAAATGTCAACTGCATCCTTAGGACCAATAAAGGGAACTGGGATCTCATTGCCATTCTCGTCAGTAGTAGTCATGTTGTTGTTAACAACGTGAGCTGCAAGCTCCTTGGACATGTGGTCCTGGTGAATGTGAGTTACTACAACTGCGTCAAGGTTCTTGATAGCAAATGGATCAATAACAAAGGGGACGTTGCGCAGGTTTGGCTGCATCTTACGAACGCCAGCCATGTTTGCCATCTGGTGACCAGGCTTCATGAGGCCGTCACCGTGGGTGCGCTTACCATTGCCTGCCCAGAAGTCGACAGCAACGTTTGCTCCACCAGGAGTCTTAAACCAAATACCAACGCAGCCGAGCCACCACATCTCAACCTGGCCTGGCTCTACTACGGCATTGTCAATCTCTTCGTTGAGCCAAGTTCCCCACTCAGGGAAGGTGCTCATAATCCAACTGTCGCGTGTGACGTCTTTCAAACCTGCCATTACGCGCTCCTTTCTAAAACATAGGACTAGTACTTTGATGTATACGCAGGTAATTTGAGCGGCGCTCAGGACTTTGCCTGCATGCTCAGAAGCTCATCCTGAGCGCTCGCTACAAAACGCAGCCCTACTCCACTACTTTGTAGAGAGCCAGCTGGTCTGTCTCACGATATGCAGCAACAATGTAATCGCTGCCGTCATGCCTATACACCATGCAGTTTGCTGGTCCGAGGTCGTGGTCGATAACGTCTACGGTGTACTCACCGTCAACGTATCTAACAAGCAACAGATCGCGACCATCTTTACGGTTGCCAATGACTGCGCACTTCTCGCCGTTCAGCTCAGCTGCCCAAAGCGCGTGAAGGAAGCTGCGCTTCTGTGGGTCGCACCAAACCTGCTCATAGCGATCGCGAGTCTGGCCCTCATGCCAAATTGCCAGCGTGTCACCATGAAACTTGGAGAAGGTAAGAATCTCCAGCTTGCCATCGCCGTCAAAGTCTGTAGCAACAATATCGCTTGTTGGCTGGACCAGAAGGCAGGTAACATCCCAAGCACCCTCAGGAGTGGTTGGTGGCACATATCTAAACACGCCTGCGGCGGTTGAGATCAAAGCATACGATTTATCAGGTGCAGTCCAGAAACCGTGGTTCTGAACCTGATAATTAGCAACACAAGTCAGCTTAAGCTGGTTGTCTGCCGTGTACTGCTCAAGGTTATCGCTCAAAGGAGCGGCCCAAACAGCACCTGGGGTGCGCCAATCATCCTTGACGCCCGTCTCAGCTCCACCCTTGATAGAGCAAGCAAGAACCCAAAGCTGACCGTCAGCAGCCTTCAAGATGCCAAAACGGTGAACATAAGGGAGGTCGCAGAGAATCTGCTCAGACCAAGAACCGTCTGCCTGCTTGGTATAGGATGCAATTGCCGCGTCGTCTCCACCAAAGTTTGGCGAGAAGAACTTGCGGGTTGCGAGGAACTGATCTTTCCTGCCAGGGACCTGTGTAATGGTCATGACGCCGCCAGGGCCTGGAGCAACAGTCTCCAGAGGCTCACCATCAAGCGTAAAGCGACGGATTGGACCGTCCTTCTCGACAGCAGCTAAAAAGCTTGGTGTGTCTTCTCCCTCAAACATGCCAAGTGCATAGCACTTAGGCATCTCGGCAAGAATTTTCTTTTCAAAAGTCATTAAAGTGCTCGATTCTTTAGAAACCTAAACTATGCGGAAAACTTCTCTGCAGCGCCGGTTTCCTTGAGCTTCTCTTCCATCTCTGCATCAGAAAGAACGTTGCGCAGACCAATGACGGTAACGCCAGCCTTAGCAGCATCCTCGTACATATTCAGGAAGTTAAGTGGTGCAAAAACAATGTCATACTGACGAGCGGAGCTTACGCCCTCGGAAAGTGCACAGTGGTGAATCTTATCGACGCCCATGTTGAGCTTCTGAGTGACGCGTTCAGCGGTCATCTTCATCATCAGGGAGGTACCTGCGCCGTTTGCACATGCGACCAAAATCTTTGCGTTCATGTTGACTCCTTCGATCAAACAAACTGATTACGGACACATTGTGTTTGTACCCATTTGGGCGCTACAACGCTCGCATTTAAAGCAAATACTGCATCAAACAATGTGCCGAGTATTACTAATAACCCTGAGCAGATGGGGGTCTGCTCAGGGTAGGAAGAAAGAGGGCTACTTGCTTTCCGCACTAGCTGCGGCGGCCTTCTGTGCACGGATTTCCTTGCACTTCTGGTAATCCTCAACCTCCATGAAGTACGTGTCTTTGTTTGCACGGTACTGGAGCTGTGGGATTGCAATAAGAGCGATAACAACAATTGCAAGGCCTGCGTAGGACAGGAACTTCATGATGCCAGTCATGATTGGCCAGACAACTGCCCAGTCCCACATACCAAGGTATCCACCGTATGCAGCCATGCCAACCCAGCCAGCGATAAGAGCTGAACCGAAGACCTGAAGAAGACCAGAGATGAAAGGCATGATAAGAACTGCGCGGAGGCCGCCCTTGTTGTTTGCGTAAACGCCGATAGTAGCGTTATCGAAGAACAGTGGAACAAAGCCTGCGATAACAACAACTGGGGACTTCAGAAGCAGCAGAGCTGCGATTGCCAGGAACTGGCCAGCAGCACCCATGAGGAAGCCGAGGGTAACTGCGTTTGGAGAACCAAAGCCGTAGGTAACTGCGCAGTCAACGCCAGGGACGGAACCCTTAAGGAGCTTGTTAGAAATACCCTGGAAGGAGTTGGTGAGCTCGGTAACGAAGGTACGAACACCAAGCTGCAGGATGGAGAGGTAAACAGCAAACTGGAAGGAAGTGGTCATGATGTAGAAGAAGAAATCCTGACCTGGCTTCATGAACTTGTTCTCAAGCAGGAAGTCCTGGCCAAGAACAGCAAGGATGACACCAAAGAATGCTGTCATGAGAATTGCAGTTGCAACGAGGTTCTCGTTGAAGATCTTAAGGAAGCCTGGAAGCTCGATGTCCTCAATGCGCTTAGACTCCTTCTTGGAGTGCTTGGAGAGCCACTCGGAAGCCTTGGATGCGCAATAGACACCAAACATCTGCTGGTGAGCAATGGTAAGGCCAGCGCCTTCAGTAAGGTCCTGGGTAGGTCCAATACAAAGGTTGGAGCCAACTGCCCAGTAAAGACCAAGGAGAACGGTCATAACTGCAAGGATGGTAACGTCGTTAAGCTGTGGAAAGCAGAAGAGGATAAGCCAAAATGCAGTTGCTGCCTGCTGAACCTGGACGTGACCAGTAGTAAAGATTGCGCGAAGCTTAGTCTGCTTCTTAAAAGCAACCAGAACAATGTTCAGAATGAAAGCGAAGAGCAGAAGAAGCATAACGGAGGAGAAGGAACGACCTGCGATAAATGCAGGAGCGTCAGCTGCCTCCATGCCTGCCTGTACTGCGTTCTGGCCAAAGTATGGGTCAATGACCATTGCAGAAAGGTTGAAGCGAGCCTGAAGTCCAACAAGAACTGGACGGAATGCAGTTACCAGGCCGCCGGAACCAACCAGGAGGATCTGATAACCAATGACTGCCTTAAGGAAGCCAGCGAGTACGTCGTACCACTTCTTCTTAAGAAGAATGTAGCCGATAGCAACAATCAAACCGATGAAATAGGCTGGCTGAGTCAAGAAGTTGCTCGCAAACCATTTCCAAATACCAAGAACAATATCCATTGATACCCCTTTCAAAGGGTCCTACATACGTACCTTCTGCAGCCCACACTACAAAAGGAAATCCTCAATTACGTGCCCAAACGGGCACAAAAGCGCGCACAGGCGCAAACGGGAGCCTACGACGCAAACGAGCGCGGACAACGCGCGAGAAGACGTGCTTACTCGGAGATAAGCTCGTCGATCTCCAAAAGCTCTTCTGGAGACTGAATGTTCTTAAGGCGCTCAAGAACCTCCTCGTTCATAAGAACCTGAACGAGCATCTGCATATTCTTAAGGTGTGCTTCCTGATCGGTTGCGCTCAGAGTGAAGAAAGTCTTAACCTGCTTCTCATCGTCGCCATCCTCAAAATTGACAGGAACATCAGAGTGCATAAAGCCAATAGCAGTCTTGCCATTAGAGCCAATGCGAGCAGTTGAGTGTGGCATTGCAACGTTTGGAACGATAACAATGTAAGGACCAAACTTCTTTACGCACTCAATAATGTCGTCTGCATACTCTGAATTGACAGTTCCATCAGCCTCCAGTGGTTTGCAGCACTCTCTAATAGACTCTTCCCATGTCATGGGGGTCTTCACGAAAGCATAGTGATTCTGCTCGTAGATATCGCGAAGCAGCATGCGATTCACTCCTCTCCAGTAGCCTACTGTGAATCTTTTCCTTGTGTTGGACTATAGCAAGAGCACACAAGAACACATCGCTTAATAACAAAAACTTGAATTTTCTGAACACTTCAACAATTAGATAAATAATTTATATGACATTTGTCTTGTCGTATAACAAATTTGCCTATTTGTTGAACGTTTAGAACGTTTTACCAATCGAATCGATAATGTTAGTATAGCTAAAGTTGAGAGTTAAGCAATACTTATCTATGCTCACTTTAGAGATTTACGTCATAAAAACCGTTGACCGCTAAATAATATCCGTTTAAGTATTCAAAACGTTCATTGAATACGGTAAGATACACTCAGTTCTACTAAAAAGTGTCTACACAATTGTTCGACAACCGTTCAAAAGGTGTTATCAATTTGTACGTTATTTTTCACAGAACTGAATTAGTTAAATGTAGTTCTACAGGTTTATCAGCAGTTGAGCTCTATTGGGGGATTCATGGCAACAAGTCGTTCATTCGTAGCATCACGCAGAAGCTCAATCATGAGCCTTCTCGAACAATACCGCCAGGTTTCCGTTAGCGATCTTGCCGATAGATTTGAAGTTTCTTCGCTAACCATCCGTCGCGATCTTGACGAACTCGAAGCTCAAGGTCTCATTTCCCGAAGCTATGGCATGGCCACGCTGCTTGATCCGCTCTCGACAGGACTCAGTTCTAACCAGGTAACCGCGAAGTTCAAGCTTGCCCAGGCCGCCGCCAAGCTGATTAAAGACGGCGACACGGTCTTCATTAACACCAGCTCAACCGCTATAAAAGTCCTAGAATTCATCACCGCCGAGAACATCACGGTTGTTACCAATAACGGTAGCGTTCTGGCCGCCGACTATCCCCCATCGATGACCGTTTTGGTCACGGGCGGAGAAGTTCGACCAGCTAAGAAGTCAATGACTGGCGATTTTGCACTTGCTTCAATCAACCAGATTCGCGCCGCGAAGTGCATCTTGGGATGCTCGGGAATTTCCGCTGAGCGCGGCCTTACCACGCTGGTTTCAAACGAGATGCGCGTGAACTCGCTGATGCTTAAGCACTCTGAGCAGCACATTGTCTTGGCCGACGCAAGTAAACTGGGCGTCAACTCTAGCTTCCAATATGGATTGCCTGCTGATATCGACGTGCTGATGACGGACGAATCCGCATCGATTTCGCAGGTAGCAGCCCTCGAAGCCGCCGGCGTTCGTAAGGTTGTTCGCGTGGGCCTGTAGAGCTGCTACGGCTACGTGCGTTGGACGACGAGATTCAGCTTCTATCGAACGTTTCCGCTGCTGTAGCCCATCGGTTCTCTCGCCTGGCAAAGAAGACATCAAAATTTTAACTACCATGATACGAAAATATTCACCCTCATGAATATTCATGAGGGTGAATTCATCTGTATGCATAAATTTTTTAGAGGCCTATTTTTGGCGTTTTGAAAACACAGCAAAGTCACTTATTCTGCAAAATTGATCCTCAAAAGTCCTATTTTTCTCAGAATATCGTCATTTGCTGTGTTTTTTAGGGCTGTAAGTTATGTTTTAGGCTCTGTATATACAGATTATCTGACTTAGGTGTGTTCGGGCTTCTAAAAACGTGCAGATTATCCGACATAGATGTGTTCTGACAGCATCGACAAGTCACGTCTCAAAAAGTGGTGTAAGGCTATTTCCTTACTGCCTTCTAACCTACATTATGCCACCTCTTTACAAGCGTTAAAGTCACTATCAATTACTTGTAAGAGATGGTCGATAGTCTCTTGTGTACATGACTCTCTCTTAGGACACTCTTCAAAGAGAAGAGAGTGCTTGTCCATGAAGTGCGTTGCTACAAACCACTCTTCGTTTTGATTGATACATACCGCTCCTACAAGGCGAAGCATTGCTTGTTTGGAGGGAAATACTCCAACGACACGTGTGCGCTTCTTTATCTCTTTGTTGAGTCTTTCACAGAGATTGTTTGTACGTATCCAGTGAGCGTGTTCTTTTGGAAAGTCTAGGTAGGTCAGTACATATGGCTCTGACTCTTCTAGAAGGTGCGCTCCTTTTGGATCTATCTTTTCATAT
>JABZHP010000024.1 GCA_015258785.1 Atopobium sp. | reverse complement strand
ATAATCACCCGCATATGAACTGCCTCCCATTTCTTGGACATAAGAAATGGGAGGCAGTTCAAATTTTTATGCAGGTCTATTAATTAACGAATCACAATCCGACTAAGGCAGATAAATACGAAAAGACCTATACCTGTATTGACAATTTTTCCACCTAAACCCAAATCTATGTACGCTATACAGTAAATAAATAGAACCGAGAACAACCAAATGACTAGGCACAAACATAAGCTTTTAATCGTTTTTTGAACAGTCCCATCGTTAAGAATGCGATACGCCTTATCAAAGACACAAGCAACAAAAATGCACATTACAATAAACATCATCATTAGGAATTAAAATCACAGGAAAGGGAAATCCAAAAATTAAACTAAGCAAACAAAAGCCTAGTATTCTAGCGGGATTGAATGCACGCAGGTGTGGCGTTTTTGTTACATTCTCAGATGTGTTATTAGAAAAATCTTTATGTTTAAAAAACGTAAAAGAGCTCATCTCTGTACTCCTTCAGTTTATATAAAGCATATTTTATCTGATACTAAAATTGTTTCTAATATCAACTCAATTTCTCTGATGAAATAGAGCGCCTATTTAGCAGATAATTTCAGCTTGACCTGTCTCATCAGCCACTGGAACACCATAACTACAACAATTGTGACTACAAAGACAAAGATGCCTCGTACAAAAGCGTTACCAAGCAAGCTGTACGGGAATCGGCCAAGTCTTAGTCCCAAGAAATTAATAACAGGAATCTGGAACAGATAAACTCCTAAAACACCAGCAGATACCGTGCTGATGCATTTCTTGGCACCATCGGAAAGCTCCTGCAGCCTTGGCTCAAGATTCAGCACAAACAGGAACAAAGATGCCGCTTGTACTACACAAAGGAAGTTTTTAATAGCAACTGGATAACTCTGATACGTCATTTCTGGAGTCAATGGGGTTCCAAAGTTGTTAGCAATAAGTCCCCAGACAAACATAGCCGCAGACGAAAGTAAGAAAATTACAGCAAGTACTAAATTGTTTTTAGTAAATTTTGGAAGCTCATCGTAATACGTCTTAACGTAATATCCCAGCAGATAGTAGAAAAGGCCATCGCTGTTAAACGCAGCCCATCTAAACAGCTGATCAAAGTAAACACCACGAACACCAAGAAACTCAAGAAGAGGCAAACCAAAGCTCACAAAGAGCGTAAGTGCCATAACATAGAGCAGGGTTTCTTTCTTTTGAACTACCAAAGAAAGCACAGGCGTCAAAAGATATAGATACAAAATGGTATAGATGAACCAAAGAGTGCTGTTAACGTTATTGGTTAGAAAGCGCTTTACAAAATCAACAACACCAGCACTTGCGGCAACCTCTTCGGCACCCCAAAACTTTGTAGGAAAAAGCACGTACATCAGATACACCGCTACGCTGCCAAAAATAAGCGCCATCAGCGTCTTTCTAGCACGCTTCATAAAGAATGTCTTTGTAGAGTATTTACTTCTATATCCAAGCAAATTCATACCACTCAGCATAAAAAAGATGGGCACCGCGTAAATAAACGCTGCTTGCAGAGCTAAAGAGAAGGCCCATGTTTTAGTGTGCGCAAGCGAAAAAACGTTAAGTGAGGTATGCAGCATAACAACAGCAATACCTGCCAAAATGGTAAGAATATCTGCAAAAACAAAGCGCTTCTTAGTAGCAATTGCTTTTGAAGAAACTGTAGCTTTTTCCACGGGCTTCTCCCCAAATCAATCAAACTTCATCTATGCTTAGTATACGAAAAGTACCAGCGGGAAAGAGGCATCATGGCAAATGTCGTTGACTATCTACACTGGCGCGGCGATCTCACGTTTGAAAATGACCCTTTTAACAACGTTGATAACCTGATTCTTTCAATTCTTTCCTATTTGGGATTTGGCGGCGTCGTGCCTTCTGAACGTAGCGAGAAGCGCGTTCTACTTGGTGACGCTTGCGCCAAAATGCTGAAGAAACTTAAAGATGATCCGTCTCTTATCACAGGATTTTCTCGCGTTGATGGAACCTTCCTTGAGGCGCTGGTCAACGCTCCCCGCTTTGCCAACATTGAGCTTGGTCGCTATGTAGACCGCATTAATGTCGAGAAAAACCTGCAGTTTGCAGCGTTTACCGCCTATCTTCCTACGGGGCAGATGTTTGTTTCTTTTAGAGGAACTGACGGCACGCTCGTTGGCTGGCGAGAAAACCTTAACCTGAGCTTCCAGGTTACGTCCGCCGATAAGTCGGCGGCACTATACCTTGAGAAGCGCATTCGCGAACACCTTGCAGCAGGCAATAGCACTACCTGCGCAAATATCATGGTTGGTGGCCACTCTAAAGGCGGTAACCTTGCGGCATACGCAGCAACAGTCTGTCCTGAAGAGCTTCTTGGCACGTTTGACCGCGTCTGGAGTAACGACGGTCCTAACATGTGTCCAGAAATTCTTCCCACCACAGCCCATAAGGTGCTTGGAGATAAATACATCAGAATTTTGCCTGAGTTTAGTGTAGTTGGCATGATTTTTGATGATCCTGCTGTTCCAAAGCTCATCGTAAAAAGCTCCGAGACAGGTATGATGGCTCACGACGGTGTTTCATGGCAGGTCATGCGCAATACCTTTGAATTTGCTAATGATTTCCAGCTGGAATGTAAAAAGATTAATGAAGCGTTTAGCAACTGGTATAAAGAACTCCCCCTCTCTGATCGAGAGCATTTTACTAACGAGCTCTTTGATGCCCTTTCGGCAGGCGGAGCAGTCTATTTCAGCGACATTATTAGCTCACCCGCAAGCTTACAGCCTGTTGTTGCGGCACTCACTAAAACAGAAAAGCAAACTAAAGAAGTCTTCTTTGACCTCCTTAGTTCGCTTGTCAATGCATCCGCAACATCTTTAATTGAAAATATTACCGAGTCATCGCAGATCTCTCAGATTACCTCTGCTATCTCGGATAGTTTTGCCAAGCTTGATAAAGCCCAAAAGGAACTTAGGAAAGGTTCTCCTTCTTTAGACCAGTAAGGCTAATCACAATTGAAGAGACAATTGAAATAACTATTGATCCCAGGATAGCGGTGCCTAAAGAATCAATAGCAACGCCCGCATGCAGCAAATTCCTAGAAATAAAACTTGAAAGCTCAAGCATAAAAGCATTGATAAAGAGCGAGAAAATACCTAGGGTCAGCACATTAATAGGCAATGAGAGTAGCTTAACAACAGGCTTAATGCCCGTATTGACTGCTGCGAGTACTAATGAGAATAGAATAGGACCTGCCCACGAGCCTCCCACAATAGTTAGACCTGGAATTAAGGTGCAGGCCACCAACGTAGCAACAGTAGTTACGAGCCATGTTGCAACAAATGTCATACTAACCTCTCTTTGAAAAAAGCCCGGCAAAAGCCGGGCTTAACGTGCACATTATGTAAGCCGTTAGCTTACTCGCCGAAGCCGCTGTCAACGAGAGCGACAAGAGCGTCAAGGGCTGCCTGCTCGTCAGCGCCATCGCATGCAATCTCAATCTTGGTGCCAGTACCAAGGCCAGCAGCAAGAATCATCATGATGGACTTAGCGTTAACTGGTGCGGAGTCCTTGTCAACATTCTTGATGGTGACGTTGCTCTCAAACTTCTTTGCCTCAGAAACAAAGACGGATGCTGGACGAGCGTGAAGACCAGTTGCATTGATGATAGTAGTCTGCTTTGAAACCATAAGTGGACTCCCCTTCCGGAAACCAAAAATCTACTCGAGAGTTATTCTCGATTAATCGTTACTATCGTAACAAAACATAACGTATTATATCCAATCTTATTTCCAGAAAGAACCAAATTAGACTATGATTTGCTCAAAAACAGGGTAAAAATAAAAAGTCGGAACTCTTGTAGGAGGCTCACCATGGCTGAAAACGATATCCAAAGCTCTAAAACCGAGGATTTGGACACAATAGATACTCAAACAACAACTTCTGATGAACAGAATGAGTCTGAAAACACACCTGAAGTCAGCAAGTCCCAGGACATTCAAAAGATTGCCAAAGACACTACTCAGGTTGTAGCAAAAGGCGTGAGCAGTGCGTTTGAGAGCGCTACAACCGCTGTTGCAGAAGGTTTTCAGGCTACCAAAGAAGTCCACAACGCCGCTAAAGAGACAAACTCTGCAAAGCAAGAGCTCAAACAGATGCAGGAGCATCTTGCTAAAGACAAGCAAGACTTAGAGCACAGAGACTACGTGCAGAGCTCATTTGACCAGATTATTGCTGAGCAAGAGAAAATTTTTGCAGAGACTGCTCAGGTCATGAGCGATCAATCTACGCAAGTGGATCTTCTCACGGTTAAGAAAAACCAGCTTATTCAAAAGCTTGAACAACAAAAAGTTGACGACGAAGCAAAGATTAAGCCTTACAAAGAAGTTGCTGCCACAGCAAAAGGCAGGTTAGATGATATTTCAAAAACAATCTCTGAGGCACAGCGTGGTGTTAAAAACGCCGAGGCTCAGCTTAAAGAAGTTACCGAGAAACGCGATGCTGCTGTAGCGTCTGCAAATAAAGCACTGGAAAACTCCCAGGCAAGACAGCTTTCTCTCAGAGAAGAACTTGCTGGTCTTAAGACAGACCCTGCCGCTAATCACGATGCAATTGTTCGCATTGAGGAAGACCTTAAGTCAGAGCTTGCTCGTGCAGAGCAGGCCCAAAAGCAAGTTGAGGAACTACAGAACTCTTTCCAGTCTTCACTTGAGATGGCACAAACGCATTACTGGACCCAGGGCAAATCGTTGGAGTCCTCAGAGTCTTCTATTGATGCGGCTCGCAAAGATTATGAGCAGAAACAGCAAGAATATGACGCCGTAGTAGCTGAGGCCAATGCTCGTCAGAGGATTCTGAGCAAAGATATAGAGGGTCTTGAAGAGAAAATTAAGACAGCCAAGGAGCTCTTTAACGAGGCAGCAGATAAACATGATGAAGCACAATCGGTTATTGATGACGCTCAAGAGATCCACGCAACACCAGAAATTACTGAGCAGCTCAGAAAGTCTGTTGACGAGCAGGTAATTAACATCAATACCAAGCAGCTCACCCTTAAAGAGCTTATTACTGGCGAGAAAATCCTTCGAGAGACAACTCGTGGTCAGCGCATTGGCTTCATCATTGTTGTTCTTGGCATGATAGCGATTCTTGCGTCTTTTGTATGGCTGATTTTTAACTGGTAATACCGCCGTTACTCCAGGTAGATACCGTATGAAAAAAGTGCTCACAATACTGTGGGCACTTTTTTGCATTTAAACTCTCAAGCTGAACGTGAGGGTCATGGTCACGTAATCACGTTCACCAAATCAAGCTTGCTAGATGATGATCATGGCATCACCAAATGACAAGAAGCGGTACTTCTCGTCAATAGCACTTTGATAGGCGTCCATAATCTGCTCGCGCGTTGCAAACGCAGAAACCAGCATCATCAAAGTTGAACGTGGAACGTGGAAGTTGGTCACCATGGTGTCTACCACGTGGAACGTAGAGCCTGGCATCAAATAGAGGTTGGTGGTTGCGTTTTCTCGGGCAACCATATCGCCTTTATGAGTCACTGCAGCAGAGTCTTCTGCCTCCTCAAAGCGACGAGCAACAACAGGAGGCTCAGCTGCAGGAATCTGATTATCCCAAGCACTCTCAAGCGAGCGAACACTGGTAGTACCAATGGCAATAACCTTATGACCAGCGGCTTTGGTAGCCTTTACTGCTTCTACAACTTCTGGAGCTACGTGATAGCGCTCGGTATGAATGACGTGTTTAGTAGGGTCATCCTCTGTTACCAACCTGAAGGTATCAATACCCACCTCTAGCTCAACAGATGCCCACTGAACACCCTTTGCTTTGATGGTTTCAATGAGCTCAGGAGTAAAGTGAAGACCCGCGGTAGGAGCTGCAGCAGAATGCTCGTCCTGCATAGCGTAGACCGTCTGGTACTTCTCTGGGTCTCCCTCGTATTGTGTAATATACGGAGGCAGTGGAACGTGGCCCGCTTCATGAATAGCCTCGTCAAGAGTGCGATCTCCCTGTGCTTCAAAACGCACCAGGCGACCTCCCCTGTTGTCGTCAACAAAGTCCACAATGGTGCCCGTCAACACAACAGGGGCTGAGTCAGGAGCATGCAAGCCACCTGCACGGTATTCAATTACTGCGCCAGGCTTTAGACGCTTACCAGGATTTACCAGACACTCCCATACGCCACCAAGAGCATCAATATCTTCTCGACGTTTTAAAAGCAGCGTTTCTGAGACGCCGCCCGTATTTTGCTTTTTACCTACAAGGCGAGCTGGCATAACGCGCGTCTGGTTAACTACAACCAAATCGCCCGGCTCAAGATACTCCACAATATCGGTGAAGTGCTTGTGCTCTATGCTGCCATCTTCTCTATGCAGCACCAAAAGCCTACAAGAGTCTCTTGGCTCAGCAGGAGCTTGTGCAATACGTTCTTCTGGAAGGTTGTAATCAAAATCGTCAGTTCGCATGACGTGCTGCCTTTCTTGCGTCACGAGCTTCATGACGCTCTATCTGAGCCTCGGCCGCAGAATATCTGCAACCGCAATAATTTTGTCGATACATACCAAGCTCACGAGACTCTTTTGTAGCCTCTGGGTAAAACGGACGGAAATCTCTCCATACAGGCGTCAGTCCGTGAGCATGCGCAATGGACACCAGCTCATCCTCGCACGCATCAAAGAGCTGATAGGGCGAGACAGCCAGTGTTGTAGAAACGTATTCAAACCCGCGCTCAGCCGCCACACGACAACTCTCTGCCAAGCGGATTGCGTAACAAGCACGACAGCGACGATCTCGCTCAAACCCTTGGGGCGCAACAGCTCGCTCCCACTGCTCTCGCGGATCTCCTGCCACAATCACCTCAACATGAGCTTCTTCTTGAGCCCACGCAAGTAATGTCTGCAGACGCCTATCATGCTCTTCAACTGGCTGAATATTAGGATTAGTCCAGCAGATGGTTGGCTCAAAGCCCTCTTCCCTCAAATGTTTTAAAGGTTCAAGTGAGCATGGACCACAGCATGCATGGAGCAGCAGCGGTGTTCCCGGCTCTACTGAAAGAGTCTCAATTGACTGAAGCATGTTTGAAGCCATTAGTTCTTCTCGCCTTGTGCCTTATAACATTTCCAACCTACTATAGCGCAGGCAGCAAGGCATACAAAAATGGTAACAACGCTTGCTTCAATACCGTAGGCGCCACCCGAGATAAACTCAGATGCTGCAGGATACGCTGTTAAGAGCGTGGTAGGAAGAAGCGTAGTGGTAACCGAGATGCCCAGAATAGGGCCGGTTACAAAGTTCCAGATAAAGTGCATAGCAATGGTCATGAGCAGATTATCGGTAAGCCAAAACACCAAGCCATAGAGAATGCCCATCAAAAAGACTGAGATTGCTGCGGCAATAGAGATGTTAGGCGTTAGTCCATACGTTGCGGTAAAGAGTACTGCTTGAAGCACAAGCGCTACAGGGAAAGAACTCTTTGCTGCAACACCAGTTTGTAGGTAACCTCTAAACAAGATTTCTTCTGCTGCGGACTCAATAAGGGTTGCCACAAGTAAGAAGAGAGCAGCAAAAATGTTATAGGAAGCGTTGAAGTTAAAGTCAAAGCCTTCAATGAGCATGATAGAGCCAAAGGTAAACAGCACCATCAAAAAGCCAAAGGTAACTCCGCGCATAAATCCTGGCCAGGAGCTTACTCGAAGGCCCAATGACCTAAAATCTCGCTTATTGACGCGGGTAATCCACACAAGGATCAAGCCACCTGCCAACATACTTCCTAGAAGACCCAACACGGCTGGAAGGATGTCATTGGCTGGGAACTCCCCCATAACCATCAGCGGAATATGACACACAAACATAAGCAAAAGTGCAAGGTCAGCCACAAGGAAGGGCGTCACCACAGACTTTGGTGGATCCTTTAGAACAAACTCAAGGCTTGTCTTTGGTTTTTTTCTTCCCACAAACTCTCCTTACATAATTTCTACTCACTATAGTATCGACTTCTGAATCTATTCGTGTAGTGAATCAAAAAAGATTAGAATAAGAAGATAATTTGCGTAATCTACTAATTCCAACTGCGAGGTATCCATGGCCGAAAGCTACGACATGAACAACCGCCCTCATTTTCCTAAGCGCGCTGTCATTACCGGTGGTATGCCCTACGGTAATAAGAATCTCCACTTTGGACATATTGCGGGCGTCTTTGTCCCAGCAGATTTCTTTGCTCGTTTCTTAAGAGATCGTATTGGCCAGAAAAACGTTTTGTTTATCTCGGGAACTGATTGCTATGGCTCTCCTATTGCAGAAGGCTATCGCAAAAAGGTTGAAGAAGAGGGCTACGAGGGCACCATCCTTGATTACGTTAATCATAATCACAACCTGCAGAAAAGCGCTCTTAACGCCTACAATATCTCGCTTGATTTCTACGGCGGTTCCGCGCTAGAACCCGCCGCAAAGATCCACGAAGAGATGGCTGACAGCATCATGCACCGCCTCTACGAGCGCGGTAAACTTTCCAAGCTCTCAACTAAACAGTTTTACGATACCGAGGCTCACACATTCCTTAATGGTCGCCAGGTCAATGGACGTTGCCCTATTAAGGGCTGCAAGTCAGAGAAGGCTTACGCAGAAGAATGCGACCTGGGTCATCAGTTCAATCCAGAGGAGCTCATTGCTCCTGTGTCTCAGCTCACCGGCACCACGCCAGAGCTTCGTCCTGCACCAAGCTGGTACTTTGACCTACCGCAATACAAAGAGTTTCTAAACAACCTGGTAGAAAAGTGGAAGAACAATCCACAGATTCGCTCAGTTGTTACCTCAACGGTTCAAGAGACTCTAACTGAGCCTATTATCTACATTCAAAATTCCTACCGCCAAGACTTTGACGGCGTTGCCTCTTCCCTCCCAGCTCATAGTGTCATTGAGCCAGAAGGTAACGCTTCTTCCTTCTCTGTTGTTTTTGAAAACTGGCAAGATAGAGATGAAGCTCGCGAGAAACTCAAAGAGGCTGGAATTCGTTTTAGAACAAGCAAGACGCTCCTGCCTTACCGCATGACAGGCAATATTTCTTGGGGCCTTAAGTCTCCAGACATTGAAGATCTCAAAGACCTGACCATCTGGGTCTGGACTGAGTCTCTCTGGGCTCCTATTACCTTCACCCGTGCTGCTCTTTCTGAAGACGCCAACAATGGCGGTAGCCGCTACTCTTCTGACGAGTGGCGCGATTGGTGGTGCAGCGATGATGCCGCTGTCTACCAGTTTATTGGCCAGGACAACATCTTCTTCTACTGCATTGTCCAGAACCCGCTGTGGGATGCACTTGATTGGGGTCTTATCACCGATACTCCCGTTGCTAACTACCACATTCTCTTTATGAATAAGAAGGCTTCCAGCTCTGGTGCTATCAAGCCTCCAATGGCTGAAGAGCTTCTTGAGTTCTACACTCCAGAGCAACTCCGCGCTCACTGGCTCTCACTTGGCCTTGATCAGCGCGCCGTGTCCTTCTCGCCAAAGGCTTTTGACACCTCCGTTTCCAGGAAGGGCAAAGACGGCGAGCCAGATCTTCTGGTAAAGGATGATCCTCGCGTTGTTGATCCAGCGCTCAAGGAGTCAGCGTTTCTCACTAACATCTTTAACCGCATGGCTCGTAGCTGCCTGTATGGTGCAGCCAATGCGTGTGGTGGTCACCTGCCTGTCAGCGAGCCTCACCAGGAAGTTATCGATGCTGCTCAAGAGGTACTGCTTAAGTACGAGCAGCTTGCATACGGCTTTGACGCACACTCTGCACTTGCCGCTGTTGATGAGTACGCTCGCGCAGAAAACAAGCGTTGGGGCGAGGCTTCCAAGGCCGCTCAGGGCAATGACGAGGCCTACGACCAGGCACTTGCTGATGCATTCTATGCACTCAAGACCATCACGCTGCTTATGCACCCGGCTGTTCCGGAAGGCTGCGAGCGCATTGCAGATGCTCTTCACTTCCCACATGAGGAGTTCTTCTCTTGGGAGAACGCCTTTATGGGTCCAAAAGAGCTTGCGGCAAAGCTTGGCCAGAGCGCAGAGGAGCACCAGCTTGAAGAGCTTCCTCCACGCTTTGACTTCTTCAAAGCACATCCAAGCCAGAAGAATTAAAACACGCAGCTAGGAGCACACGTGGTCGAGTTTCCACCCGTCTATCGTCCAAAACCCTATAACAAGCCAACAGCGCACCTGAAGAGCCGTCTTCAGGTGTTGCTTGATGACGGTGCGGAGATTGCAACGTTTGTCTACACTCCCCACGCCTCTGCTGGCGAGAAACCCTGTAAAGACCTCGCTTCAACTGCGGCTTATTTGGCGTCTGTTACTAACGCTACCAATGCTGCGCCTATTGTGTTTCTCCACGGAAATGGAGAAGAGCATGGCATCTTTGGCACCATCATTGATGAAGTGTGTAACCAAGGTTACACCGCAATAGGTATTGACTCGAGAGATCAGGGTTTGAGCACTCGAGGAACAGCCGCCTTTACCTACGAGCAGATGGCAGAAGATGCATACGTTGTCCTAAAGCAGCTTGGTGTTGCGTCTGCTCATATTGTGGGCTTTTCTGACGGAGCTATTCTTGGTCTTCTTCTGGCACGCGACTATCCAGACGTAGTTACCTCTCTTGTATCTATCGGAGCAAATCTTGAGCCTGACACGTTAGGTGATATGACCTGGCTCTATGAAAGCATCGAGGGCAACAAACGTTGGGCAGCTCAAGGTTGGGAAGGCGCTGTTCTAGAAGATGGCTATCCCGTTCCCTCGCCTGCTGAAGCAGCTCGTATTGCAGAGCATTTGGAGCTTATGGTAGACAACCCACATATTGATCCCGCAACTCTTGGATATATTTCTGTTCCTGTTGTTGTCATGGCTGGTGAATATGACGAAATCTACCCAGAAGAAACTCGCCGTATTGCCGAGGCAATCCCTACCGCTCGACTTCTCTTCATTCCAGGATGCCCTCACAATGTTCCGAAGGTGTCTCCGGGTGCAGTAATACGTAGACTATTTGCAAATTTCTTGTATCTTTAGGATTTTTACAAGAGCAATTGTTTATCTTACCTGCAAATTTTGCGGAATTTAAAAAACTTAGGTACTTAATTGTTAAGTACCTTGCTATCTCAGAATTTTTGAGTAAAATACCTAGCAAGAATTATTTCTATTACGGGAGGTACTCATGCATCAGGCATCAACCTCACCTACTCAAGAGATGCGCATCATTCACAATCTTGGTCACCTAGGCCATTATCTTTACATCACGCGTGGATGTCGTGGTGGTCAGCAGTTTATTTTGACCACACTATATCGTGATGGAGAAATGACCCAAAAAGATCTTCTCGCCAAAACTAAGAATGCATCTGCATCACTTTCAGAAATGGTGAGCAAACTTGAAGCAAAAGGTCTTGTTGAACGTGCTCGTGTAGACAAAGATCGCAGGCAGACACTTCTTTCTTTAACAAAAGAAGGTCGCAAACAAGCAAAAGAAGCTCAAGAGGCTATTGAGTCATTTGAAGCACGCGCATTGTCTATTCTTTCTGATGAAGAAAAAGTTACATTCTGCGCATATCTAGATCGTTTAGTTGAACATTGGGACACAATTAACAGGGATGAGAAGGGAGAAACAGCATGTCAGAAGAAGTAACTTCAACTGAAGAACTTGAAAACATAATTGAATCAACTGAAGCAGAAACTGCTATGGTTCCCTCTGCTCTGACAGGTATTGTAGATGTCAGCAATCTTTCCATTAAAGAGATTGCTTTAGTGCTTTCAAAGAGTATCGGTGAGTTCAAAAGAGACACTATCCTCACTCCTCTCTTTGTGTTAATTGAGACCATCTTAGAAATCCTCATTCCTTTTAGAACAGCTAATCTTGTTGATACGCTTCGCACGGGGGCAGAACTAAACGCTGTCATTCAGTCTGGAGCTGTTCTTGCTGCTATGGCAATGCTGTCGCTGCTGTTTGGAACACTATCCGGTATTTCTGTTGCAAAAGCATCTACTGGCTTTGCACGCAATCTTCGCCGTGATATGTTCCGTAATATCCAAAATTTCTCGTTTACCACTATTGATGCATTCTCTTCATCATCGCTGGTAACACGCCTTACTACGGATATTTCTAACGTACAGATGGCATTTATGATGCTCATCCGCCTGGCCGTTCGTGCTCCATTTATGTTTATTGCAGCGTTTATTGCTGGCTTTATCATGGGCGGCTGGCTTGCCATTATTTTTGTTGCCGTCATGCCTCTTCTAGGAATTGGCCTCTACTTCATTATTTCTAGAGTCATTCCTATTTTTAAAAAGGTATTTAAGAGATACGACGCGCTCAACGAATCCGCTGAAGAAAACTTAGCTGGTATCCGCGTTGTTAAGTCATTTGTAAATGAAAACTTTGAGCGTCAGAAATTTGATAAGGCTTCAGAAGAGCTGCGCGAAGATTTTACAGCAGCCGAGAGACTCATGGCTCTGAACTCTCCATTTATGAACTTCACTATTTACGTGCTATTTGTCTTCATTCTGTACTTTGGCTCGTACCTCATTGTCTCTTCTCAGGGAACTGCATTTGGCGTTGGACAGCTTTCTTCGCTTATTACTTATGGCTTTATGATGCTTATGGCACTCATGATGCTTTCCTTTGTCTTTGCCATGATCATCATTGCAGAAGAAGGTGCTCGCCGCATCTGTGAAGTACTCCTTGCAACTTCCACTATTAACAACCCAGAAAATCCTCTGACCGAGGTTACAGACGGATCCATTGATTTTGAGAACGTTGGATTCTCCTATTCCGGTCCAGAGGGTCGAGAAGCCCTGTCTGGTGTAGATCTTCACATCAACTCTGGTGAGGTCATCGGTATCATCGGTGGTACCGGTTCTGCAAAGTCCACGCTGGTGCAGCTCATTCCTCGCCTATACGATGTAACCGCTGGTAGCGTTTCTGTTGGCGGGCACAACGTCAGAGACTACGACATCGATACTCTTCGTGGTGCTGTTGCCATGGTTCTTCAGAAAAATGTTCTCTTTAGCGGTACCATCAAAGAAAATCTCCTGTGGGGTAACCCTGACGCTACCGATGAAGAGATTCTTGAGGCAGCTCGTCTTGCTCAGGCTGATAGCTTTGTTCAAACCTTCCCTGATAAATATGAGACTCATATTGAGCAGGGTGGCAGTAACGTTTCTGGTGGTCAGAAGCAGAGACTCTGTATTGCGCGCGCGTTGCTTAGACGTCCAAAAGTACTTATTCTTGATGACTCTACCAGCGCTGTTGATACAAAGACAGATTCTTTAATTCGCTCTGGTCTTAAAGATTTCTTGCCTGATACCACCAAGATCATCATTGCTCAGCGTACTTCCAGTATCGAAGAATCTGACAAGATTATTGTTCTGGATAACGGTCGCATTAACGCAATTGGTACGCACAAAGAACTCCTGAAAGATAACCCAATCTACCGCGAAGTGTACTTCTCACAGAACAAGCAAAGTGTTGATGAAAATCAGTCTCAGGAAGGTGAGGTGACTTCTCATGAGTAGGGCAACAGAAACAAACAGTGCAAGACCAAAGCTTCCCGTGGGAAAAATTCTTACTCGAACCATTAAAATGCTCTGGGAGTTCTACCCTGTCCTTCTCCCTATAGCACTCCTTGGTGCTGTTATCCAAGCAATTATGCAGTCACTCCCAAGTGTCTTCTTAGAGCGAATCCTCTCTATCATCTCTAACTTTATTGATAGTGGTGACTGGAGTTCTGCTGAAGGCTTAGTCTTCCAGAACGTGGCTCTTCTCGCCACCTTCTACGTCATTGGACTTCTTGCGAATATCATCTCTACCCAGGGTATGGCTATTGTTACCCAGGGAGCTCTGCAAAAATGGCGTTCAAAGATGTTTTCGCACATGCAGGACTTGCCTATTAGGTACTTTGATACGCACCTCAATGGCGACATCATGAGCTATTACACCAATGATATTGACGCAATGCGCCAGATGATTGGTACCAGTCTTCCAAACCTCCTCTTTACCTCTGTGGTTATCATCGCAGTTATATTCATTATGTTTTACTACAGCGCACTTATGGCCATGGTTGTTCTGTTTGGCTTCTCTTTGATGGGCCTTGCTACTAAAACCCTTGGTGGTAAGTCCGCAAAGAACTTTGTTAAGACTCAGAAAACCACCGCAGATGTTGAGGGTCACATTCAGGAAATGATGAATGGCGAGAAGGTCGTTAAGGTCTTTAGTCATGAGGCAGAAACTATTGAATCATTTGACAAAATCAACGATGAGCTGATGGTTGTTGCAAGAAATGCAAACCTTTATGCCAACACGCTTATGCCTATCCTCAACAATCTGGGCAACATTATGTACGTTGTAGTTGCTGTAGTTTCTGGTGTATTTATTACTCTGAACATTCAAAACGTTTCTTTGTCTGGACTACCTTTCACCATTGCTGTAGCTGTCCCCTTCCTCAACATGACACGTCAGTTCTCCGCTCAGATCAACCAGATTTCTAGTCAGATTAACTCTGTTGTTATGGGCATCGCTGGTGCTAATCGAGTTTTTGAGCTACTTGATGAACCAGCAGAGACTGAAGAAGGTTACGTTACTTTAGTCAATGCAGAAACCATTGACGGTAAAGTTCAGGAAGCTGAGTACCGCACCGGTTACTGGGCTTGGAAGTATCCACACAGTGACGGTACGGTTACTTACACCCCTGTTAAGGGAGACGTTCGCCTCTTTGCTGTTGACTTTGGCTACGAGCCTGGTCATACCGTACTGCATGATATTTCTCTTTATGCAAAACCTGGTCAGAAGGTTGCCTTTGTTGGCGCAACAGGTGCTGGTAAAACAACCATTACTAACCTGCTCAACCGCTTCTATGACATTGAAGACGGCAAAATTCGCTACGACGGCATCAACATTAACAAGATTAGGAAGAGCGCTCTTCGTCGTGCTCTCGGTATTGTTCTGCAAGACGTCAATCTCTTTACAGGTACCGTCTTAGATAACATCCGCTACGGCCGTCTTGATGCTACTGATGAGGACTGCGTGAAGGCCGCAAAACTTGCTGGTGCCGATGACTTTATCAGACGTCTTCCTGACGGCTACCACACTATGCTCAAGGACAACGGCAGCGCCCTCTCCCAAGGACAACGCCAGCTCATCTCCATTGCCCGCGCCGCGGTCGCAGATCCACCAGTCATGATTCTGGACGAGGCTACCTCCAGCATTGACACACGTACTGAAGCAATTGTCCAGCGTGGTATGGACGCTCTGATGTACGACCGCACCACCTTTGTTATTGCTCACCGTCTTTCTACGGTTAGAAACGCAGATGTTATTGTCGTACTTGACCACGGTCGCATTATTGAGCGCGGTACACACGACGAACTTCTCGCCAAGCGAGGAACGTACTACCAGCTCTACACAGGCGCCTTTGAGCTAGAGTAAAGGTTGAGCTTATGTAATGTAAAACGCCTTGTCATCGAACTGCCTCCTATTTCTTGGACATAAGAAATGGGAGGCAGTTCATATGCGGGTGATTATGATTCTGCAGCGTGTTAGCGTTGGCTTTTAGGCCTGG
>JABZHP010000023.1 GCA_015258785.1 Atopobium sp. | reverse complement strand
GATGCATATGGCGCGACCCGTTGGATTTCAATTGGACCGTTTTCTTTCCAGCCGTCTGAGTTTGCAAAGATTACCATCTTAATTTCTGTCTCGTATTTGGCTCAGCAGTACTTTATTGATCAGACCATAGATCAGATGGAGTTCTTTAAAAAGTTTGCTATTGCTGCGCTTGCGCCACTGCTTCTTATTTTGGCCCAGCCAGACAAGGGCTCTACACTGATTATTGTGGGAACACTTTTGGTCATTGGCTACCTTGCCGATGTTGACCGAAGAGTTCTGGCAACTATTGCTGTTGCTGGCTTTATTGGCTTTGCCTTCTTATCTCTTAAAGATGATTATTCTCGTGCTCGCGTTGTGACTATGTTCAACCCTTGGGCTGATTATTACGGTGCAGGATATCAGCTTGCACAGGGCTTTTATGCTTTTGGTTCTGGCGGTATTTTTGGTGTTGGCTTTGGTTTTTCTCGCCAGAAATATTCCTATCTTCCTATGGCTCACAATGACTTTATTTTTGCGGTTATTGGAGAAGAGCTGGGCTTTATTGGCGTTTTGGGTCTTTTGGTTGTATTTGGCGCCCTGGTATGGGCAGGCTTTAAGATTGCTCGCTATGCACCAGATTTGACCGGTAGGCTTATTGCTGCAGGTTGTACCTCTATGTTTATCATCCAGGCCTTTGTTAACATCGGTGGTGTTTTGGGCCTTTTGCCTCTTTCTGGTAAGCCTCTGCCGTTTATCTCATACGGCGGCTCAACCATCATGTCCAGTATCTTGATGGTTGGACTTTTGATGTCTGTTTCAAGGCAGTCAAGGCTTCCAGAGACCGAGTACGATAGGCAGCGCGCTTCTTGGAGCATAGCTGAAGAGCAGGATACCTTTGATGCTCCAGGTTTTGCTGGTCTTACCATGGTTGATGGTGGGGTAGGAGTAGGCATGCCACTCCCACGTTCTTCTCGCCCTAAGAGCAGCGCACAAAGCTCTGCGCGCCCATCACGAGGTGTTTTGCGCTCGAGAGATGACGACGCCCCTCAAGGCCGTATTACGACAGATGCCTCCGGAAGGCGCAGAATTGATTTGGGACCTTCTGCATCGGACAGGCTTCGTGGAAACAACAGGGCTCGCCGATAGCTGATTTCTAGGAGATGGATTGCATGGTAGAACAGAAGAAACTCTCTGTTGCAATTGCTGCAGGTGGAACCGCTGGTCACATTAACCCAGCTCTGGCTCTAGCTGAGGAGCTTCGTGAGCGCGGCCATCAGGTTACGTTTTACGGTCAGCCCAACAAGCTTGAAGGTACGCTGGTACCTGAGGCGGGTTTTGAGCTGGTATCTATCCATGTAAATGGCTTTGATCGCAGACGTCCTTGGACGCTCATCAGCGCGGCATACAATCTTGAGCGCGCAAAGATGCAGCTGCACAAGCGCTTCAAAGAGCAGGGTGCACCTGATGTTGCTATTGGTTTTGGCGCCTATGTCGAGCTGCCTTTGCTTCAGCTTTGTGCAAAGCTACACATCCCCTATTTAATCCATGAGCAAAACTCAGTAACCGGTCTTGCTAACCGTGTATCTGCTGGTAAAGCAGATAAGGTGTGCATTGCGTTCCCAGAGGCTCGCAAGGCTTTTGAGGGTCACGTAAAGGCTCAAGACACCATTGTGGTTACTGGCAATCCTGTACGTAAGAGCGTTCTTTCTGCTGACAGAGCCGCCTCGAGGCAAGAGCTGGGCATTGCAGACAACCAGACATTGCTGCTTATCTTTGGTGGTAGCTTGGGCGCACGTAGCATCAACGAGACGTTTGCTGCGCTTAAGCAGGAGCTTCTTGCTCGTCCTAACCTTCGCATCATTCAGTCAACAGGCCAGAAGCTCTACGACGAGGTTGTCTCGCTTATGAAGCTCTCCGACGAGGAGGCTGCTCGCTGGGAGGTTAAGCCCTACATCTCCAACATGGGTTCCACCCTTGCTGCGGCTGACCTGGTGGTTTCTCGCTCCGGAGCATCTTCTGTGGCCGAGATTGCAGCGCTTGAGCTCCCCAGCATTTTGGTGCCGTACCCTCTGGCAACAGCAGATCATCAGACTACTAACGCACACCTGTTGTCGGATGCGGGAGCAGCTATTCTGGTGCCAGATAACCAGGTGGGCACCACGACCTTCTCGACAGCTCTGTTTGAGCTGGTAGATAACGCGGACCAGCGCAAAAAGCTCTCCGAGGCAGCCGCTACACTTGACCAGCGCAGCGCCGCATCTCTTGTGGCTGACGCCGTGGAAAGTGCCGTTTGTGGTGCATAAAACATTCGGTTTTGCGTTAGAGTAAACATGTCTTGGTATGTCCAAGACTCAAACGATAACAATACTTGGAAAGGCTCTCTTATGGCAGATTCCATGGGCGAGAAGACCATCTCGCGTGCACATTTTATTGGAATTGGTGGCGCAGGTATGAGCGGAATTGCGCTTGTTCTGCACGAGCGCGGCTGCACCGTTACCGGCTCCGATCTAAAGAGCTCGCATTATGTTAGAGAGCTTGAAGATGCAGGTATTCAGGTAAGCATCGGCCACACCGCAGCCACTATTGACGCTGTGATGCCTGATGTCATTGTTACCTCTACCGCAATCCCAGAGACAAACCCAGAGGTCATTCGCGCACGTGAGCTTTCCATTCCTATTTGGCCTCGCGCTAAGATGCTCTCGTATTTGTCGCGCGGCCGCAAGACCATTGCTGTTGCGGGCACTCACGGCAAGACCACCACATCTTCTATGGTTGCTACCATGCTGGACAAGCTTGGCGCTGATCCATCATTTTTGATAGGTGGCGTTGTTGAGGGCTACGACACCAACGGTAAAAACGGTAATGGCCAGTATTTTGTCTGCGAAGCGGACGAGTCTGACGGTTCGTTTATGTTCCTTAACCCTAACGTGGTTGTTGTCACCAATATTGAGGCAGATCACCTTGACCACTACGGCTCTCTAGAGAATATCGAGAAGACCTTCTGTGAGTTTATGAGCTTGCTTGATAAGGAAGAAACTGTTGTTATCAACGGCGATAATCCTCATTACGTTGAACTTGCTCAGTCAACTGGTAGGCACGTAGTAACCTACGGCTTTGATTCAAGCTGCGATTTTGTTTGCACACAGGAGGAGAGAAAAGCTGGTATTGAGAATCCTCTTACCATCAAGACTCCTTCTGGTCAGACTATCTCTGTGGTACTTCCAGCTAATCCTGGTAAGCACAATGTTGCAAACGCAACCGCTGCAATTGCTGTTGCTGATGCTCTTGGCTTTGATCTTGACCAGGCCGCAGCAGCGCTTTCCCAGTTCAAGGGCGCACGCCGTCGCTTTACGCACGTAGGCGACATCAACGGTATTACCGTCGTAGACGATTACGGCCATCATCCAACCGAGATTGCAGCAACCATGTCTGCAGCTCTTCCTCTTGGCTTTAAGCGTGTTGTTGTTGTTTTCCAGCCACACCGCTACAGCAGAACGCAGGATTTGGCGGATTCGTTTGCCCATGCGTTTGACGGCATTGACGTTTTGCGCGTCATGGATGTCTTCTCAGCAGGTGAGCTGCCTATTCCAGGTGTCTCGGGCAAGACTGTCTCTTCAAGGGTTGAGGCTGCTCATACTGTTTCTGACGTGCGCTACATTCCTTCTCGCCGCGATCTTATCGCAGACCTTCTTGATACGGTTAAACCAGGAGATCTGTTGATTACTCAAGGCGCAGGTGACGTCACTCAGATTGGACCAATGTTTATCCGCGCACTCAAAGAGCGTCTTCAGAACCACTAGGACCTCTGTCGTGAGCTTGTTTAACGCCTATGTAAGCCTTTCTGGGGCCCTTGATGCAACAATCAAGCAAGATGAGCCGCTGAGCCACCATACCTCCTTTAGGATTGGTGGTAAGGCGTCGCTTTTTGCTGCTGTTCACAGCCACGTGGCGCTGGTGCGTGTGCTTGAGGTGCTTGCAGCTAATCGAGTTGATTGGGTGCTTTTGGGCAAGGGTTCAAACATCCTTGTCTCTGATAAGGGCTACAACGGCTGCGTTATTGTGCTCGACGATGAGCTTTCTACCATTTCAGTTGGCGAAAATAACCTCATTACTGCAGGTGCCGGTGCGCTTATGGCGCGCGTTTGCAATGAGGCCATGAAAGCAGGTCTTTCTGGCCTTGAGATGTGTGCTGGTATCCCCGGAACTATTGGCGGCGCTCTTTCGATGAACGCAGGTACTAGGCATGATTGGATTGGTAAAGCCGTCCGTGATTGCGTGGTACTTAAGCCTGGTAAGGGTCTTGTACGCTACGATGCCTCCGAGATTGAATGGGGTTATCGCTACACTACGTTTGCACCAGATGAAATCATTCTTGAGGCAACGTTTGCGCTGACAGCATCTAATCGTCCTAAAGTTGCTCTTGGCATGGATACACTCTTGCAGCGTAGAAGAAATACTCAGCCAACTGGTCAGCTTTGCTGCGGTTCTGTCTTTAAGAACCCAGGCAGTAGGTCTGCTGGTGCACTTATTGAAGAATGTGGTCTTAAGGGAGTTACTGAAGGCGGCGCACAGATTTCTGATGTTCATGCCAACTTTATTGTGAATACCGGTAACGCCACCGCCTCAGATGTCATTGCACTTATGCGCAGAGCACACGATGCGGTCCAAGAAAAGTTTGACATTGATCTTCAGCCAGAGGTTAAACTTCTGGGTTTTGGGGCATAGGGAAGATATGGCAGAAGATACTTCAAAGCAAACAACACGCCGTAAGGGCACAAAAAGGGAGCCGTTATCGTCTGGTTCTACTCAGACGGCAGGGGCTACTAAGCCTTCTTTTATGAGTAAGGCCTTTAAGCCTAAGCCAAAGGTTGAGGCTACAGCTTCTGATGCCAAGCCTTCTGCTAAAAAGATTTCTGCCAAAAAGCCAAATAACGCTACAAAAACTGCAGCTCAAGCTCGTGCTGAGCGTATTAAACACAGCAGAAAGGTATCGTTTAAGGCAGTACGCACGACCTTTATCGTTTTGCTTAGCCTTGCCCTTCTCGCTGGCATTGCTTTTCTCGTCCTACGTTCTTCCTCAGTCTTTGCTATTACCAACATTCAGGTAGAGCCAACAGAGCACGTCTCTAACGAGCAAATTCAAAAGCTCATTGCAGTAGAAGAGGGAACAACGCTGCTCAATATGGATGAATCCCTTATTACCCAAGAACTTCAGAAGGACCCTTGGGTAGCTTCTGCAACGTACGAGAGGCAGTTCCCTAATACGCTGCGCATTACTATCACAGAGCGTAAGGTTACAGCCATAGTGGCGCTTTCTTCTGGTCCGGTTGCATGGTATTTGGGCGAGAATAATGTCTGGCTAGAGGCAGATCAGCTTAACGTACCAGAAGGAAAGACTACTGCCACTGTTGCGCTTGAGAAGGCAACCTCAGAAGGTGAGCTGCTGATTACCGATGTTCCTGCAACGGTTTCTCCTGTAGCAGGCACCACAGCAACAGACACAGAAATTCAAGCGGTTATGCAGTATCAGTCTACGTTCTCATCAGAGCTTACTTCGCAAATTGTGAGTTACTCAGCAAGTAGCGTTGATGCAATCTCTGTCACCCTAACCAACGGTGTACAGGTTGCTTTGGGCTCTCCAACACAGATTGCTGACAAAGAAAAAGTGATTTTGGCAATGCTTAAGCAGTTCCCAGGAGAGCTTACGTACTTGAACGTAAGAACACCTGCAAGCCCAACCTATAGGCGAGTTTCTACCGGAAATGTTCAGTCTGGTTCTGGTGTTTCGTAGGTAAACGCGCAGACAATGCGCGCCGTTAGGGAATAGTTTCCTACCGTTTACCAGGTTTCTTCACAATTTCTACATATTATTTGACTTGTATGGGTCAGTTGTGCAAATATACCCCGCTTTGCATGAAGCGTAAGCCTTAACTTGAGGTTTAGGGTTTTATACAGCGGTTCTGCGAGCGCATAAACGTAGCCTAAGCGCAGTCGCGCTCCGGGACAAACGGGCACAAGCGTGCCTCAAGGAGGAAGACATGATTAAGGACACCGATACCCTTAACAACTATCTTGCTGTTATCAAGGTTGTTGGCGTTGGTGGCGGCGGAACTAACGCTGTCAACCGCATGATTGAAGAAGGCATCCGTGGCGTTGAGTTCGTTGCTGTAAACACCGATGCACAGGCTCTTGCAATCTCCGATGCTGACATTAAGGTTCACATCGGTACTGACATCACCAAGGGTCTTGGTGCTGGCGCTAACCCTGAGGTTGGTAAAGAGGCAGCAGAGGATAGCCGCGACGAGATCAAGGCTGCACTTGCTGGCGCTGATATGGTCTTCATTACTGCTGGTGAGGGTGGCGGTACTGGTACCGGCGCTGCTCCAGTTGTTGCTGATATTGCAAAGAATGACGTTGGCGCACTGACCGTTGGCGTTGTTACTAAGCCATTCTCCTTCGAGGGCCGTCGTCGTTATGGTTCTGCAGCTGACGGTATCAAGACTCTTTCCGAGAATGTTGATACGCTCATTGTTATTCCAAACGATCGTCTGCTTGATCTTTCTGAGAAGAAGACCACTATGCTTGAGGCATTCCGCATGGCTGACGATGTTCTATGCCAGGGCACCCAGGGTATCACCGACCTCATCACTGTTCCTGGTCTGATCAACCTCGACTTTGCAGACGTCTGCACCATCATGAAGGGCGCAGGTAGCGCAATGATGGGCATTGGTATTGCTGCTGGTGATAACCGCGCTGCAGATGCTGCAACCGAGGCAATTTCTAGCCGCCTGCTTGAGAGCTCCATCGAGGGTGCAACCCGCGTTCTTCTCTCTATTGCTGGTAATAAAGACCTTGGTATTCAGGAGATTAATGAGGCAGCTGACCTGGTTGCTAAGAACGTTGATCCTGACGCAAACATCATCTTTGGTACTGTTGTTGATGAGTCCCTGGGCGATCAGGTTCGCGTAACCGTTATCGCAACCGGCTTCAATGACTCTAACGTTCAGCAGCAGCTTCCAACCCTGAACACCCAGAGCGCAAGCCGTCCAAGCCGTCCTGCTCAGCCACAGCCAACTCGTCCTGTAGCTGCTCAGCCACAGCCTGCTCGCACCAACAACTCTTCTAATGAGAAAGAGTTTGATATTCCAGACTTCCTTAAGCGTAGCCGCATCTAAATATGTGCGCGCTGAATAGACAGTGCTTACACGGCGTGACCCTGCTCATGGATCCTGAGGTTCCATGCGGGGTCACGCTCGCATTTACTGAGCGTACTGGCGGTTTTTCAGAAGGGGAGTTTGCATCCCTCAATCTGGGCAGTAGGTGTGGAGACAATCTGCAACGGGTACAAAAGAACCGCCAGCTGGTCTTAGAGGCTCTTGGAGCTGGCGAGCTTTTCTCGCAGCTCCTTATTCCTCATCAGGTACACGGAAGCAAGGTAGTTTGCCTGACTTCCAATACATCAGAGGCTTTTGAACTGACTAAAGCTGAGGCGGAAGCTGGTGCAGACGCCATAGTATGTACGGTTCAAAATACGCCTGTGATGTTGGCGTTTGCCGATTGTGTGCCCGTAATTCTTGTAGCTCCCGGCGGATTTGCGGTGGCGCATTCTGGCTGGAAAGGCACAATTGCCCGCATTTCTGCGCGCGCAACCGAGGCGCTTTGCCAGGCAACTGGCGCCAAGCCCTCTGAGGTCAAAGCCTATATTGGTCCGCACATTGGCGGCGCTGACTACGAGGTTTCTCCAGAGCTTATCCAGATGTTCTTACAAGAGTTTGGTCCCGGCGTTGTAGACCGTGCATCTGGCGAGAGGTACTTAGATCTTGGATATGCCGTCAGAGCCGCACTGGTAGATGCTGGTGTACGAGCGTCTGCTATCGAAGAGGTTACTGACTCGACCGCCTCTACAACAGAGCGGTTCTTCTCGTACCGAGCAGAGCATGGCAAGTGCGGAAGACACGCGGCCGTTGCTTACATGGTGTCAAAGTAGGGTAGAAGACGTTTAGCGCTATCGGAGAAGGCGTTTAGGTCTATAAAAAAGTCGTTAAACGTTTACGTAAGATGTTGAGGTATTCACCGCAAGAGATGATGGCTATGACGTACGATTCAGACGAATATCTTGAGTTTATAAAGGCTCGTAGAGCTCAGATTGAGTCGCTTGTGGCGGATGCTGCAAAAAAGTCCGACAGAAGCGCCTCTGAGATTGAAATTGTGGCTGTCTCCAAAACCGTACCTGTTGAGGCTGTCCTTGCAGCTTATAAGGCAGGCTATAGGGTTTTTGGCGAGAATCGCCCACAAGAGCTGACACATAAACTGACGTGTTTATCTGAAACTCCTTTTGCGTCTGAGATAACGTTTGACATGATTGGCAATCTTCAGAAGAACAAGATTAACCAGGTAGTTGGTAAGGTTCGCTACATTCATTCAATTTCTTCCGAACATCTTGCAGAGGCGGTTTCAAAGCGTGCTGAGGTGAAGGGTACTGAGGAGTCTGTTCTACTTGAGGTAAATGTCTCCGCTGAAGCCTCAAAATCGGGTTTCTCGCCAGAAGAAGTGTCAGAGTCTATTCAAAAGATTGTTGAGCTTCCGCACATTTCTGTTGTGGGTCTGATGACTATGGCACCAAAGGATGATCCAGAGCGCGCCAAGAGAACATTCTCAGGACTTCGAGAATTGCGTGATTGCTTGAGCCAACGAGTTGGCTTGAAGTTAGATGTTCTTTCTTGTGGCATGAGTGATGACTTTACGTATGCCATTGAAGAGGGCTCTACGACTATTCGCCTGGGTCGAGTATTGTTTGACCCAGTCTATATGTTGAGTGGGCACTAAAATAGTTGCAAGTTTTTGATACAGTAGTAAGAAGTTACGTGCGTTACAGAAAGGCACAATGATGAGCATTCTTGATACGCTAAGAGCAAAGCTTCGTGGTGGTCAGGACGATGAGTACTACGACGATGAGTATTACGGCGATGAGGGCTATGACGAGGTAGACGAAGCTTCTCCTCGTTCGTACGATGACCGTGCACAGCAAGGCTCTTCCAACAGACTACTGGGTAATCCATCCAGGCCAGAAGCAGAGAGTGTTTCTGTGTATACACGCTCTGGTAAGCCAATCAGCACCAATCCAGCCGCTTCTTACAATCCTCAGCAGGATATGCGCTCCCGTGCTTCTGCGTATGCATCTCGTCAGGAGCCTTCCGGATACACTCCTTCTTACGAGCATACGGTAAGCCCAAATTTGCCAACTCCTGGTGACATTGGTCTTCGTCCTGTGAGTCGTACAAGCTATTCCGGACAGTTGCCACCATACGTTCTTCGTCCTGTTTCTTATGACGATGTTCAGTCGGTAGTTCGTCGTGTTCGTACTGGTCAGCCAGTTGTCCTTATCTTTAAGAACACCAACATTGAGGTTGCTAAGAGAATTTTGGACTTCAGTTTTGGTCTTTCTTATGGCCTTGATGGCGCTGTTGACGAAGTTGCTGACCGTGTTTTTGTTGTACTTCCTCATGGTGTCTCTTTGACGCAGGCTGATCTTGATAAGCTTGCTGATGAGGGCGAGATTACCAGGTAACTGGAGGTTTTTGTGTTCTCGTATTATGTTTTAAACGCACTCTATACCTTGTTTAGGATTTACAGCGTCTGCATTGTGGTATGGTGCCTGTCCTCTTGGATTACCGTTTCAAATGATTCGGTTAAGAACATTCTTAAGGCTATTGGCAAAATTGTTGAGCCATATCTCAATGTGTTTAGGAAGGTGATTCCTCCAATTTCTGGCGTCGATCTCTCGCCGATTGTTGCACTTTTTGTGCTTAATCTTGTGGAACGTTTTGCCATTTCGACGCTGGGCCTTATACTAATATAGGAAACTAGTTTGTCTTTAATTACAAACTGAGTAGTTATGATGTGTGGTACGTCTACTCGCAGACTGAAAGGGAACAAAGATGGCAATCACACCAGCAGACATCGAGCAGCAGACATTCTCTCCTGCTGAGACCGGCTACAATCCAGAGGAAGTTGACGCATTTCTTGAGCAGCTCTCTTCTGAGGTTGATGCAATGCTTCAAAAGATCGCTGATCTTAAGGGCCGTCTGACCAGCACTGAGCAGCAGCTTGCTGCAGCACAGGCTCAGGTTGCAAACCTTGAGGAGAACGCAAGCGTTCCTTCTGTTGAGGAGACAAACGCAGCTGCTATCGCTGCATCCGAGCACCAGATTTCTCAGGTCCTCATTGTTGCTCAGCAGAGCGCAGATAAGCTTGTTGCAGACGCTCGTGCAAACGCAGAGCGTATTCGTAACGAGGCAGACCAGAAGGCTCGTGAGGTTATCCGTCAGGCTCTTGCAGAGAAGCAGACTGAGCTTGATGAGATTGATCGCCTCAAGCAGTCCCGTGAGGACTTCCGCGCTGAGTACCGTAAGCTTCTCCAGCACTTCCTGGATGACGCGGACTCTGTCTTCCCAGAGACTGTTCTTACCAACAATGCTCCAACTGGTTCCCAGAATGCTGCTCAGCCTGCAGCTCAGCAGACTCAGATTTCTGCACCTGCACCTGCAGCTGGTGACTTCAACGACCTTGACTAAGTCTTAGGTCATTACCTTTGTACTGATAAGCGCTCAGCTCTGCTGGGCGCTTTTTTGTTATCAGCCGTCTTAAACGGCAGCTTTATAACCCAGAAGTAAGCTCTTTGCAGAATGTTTGCTTTTGTTCTATATGATGCACATCCTTTCTGTTTTCTCGCCCCTGATAGCGAGCAGGTACGCCTTGGCTACGCGCAGCTTCTGCATTTGTACTTGCAGTGAGTTCAGGAAGCCCTTGCCATACGCGTTTTGGCATCCAATGGGCGCGCAAGTCATATCCTCTTTCTGCAGGTCCACGACCTTCTAGACCAACTCCCTCATAGAAGCGCCTCCACATGGCTTGCACGTATTTCTCATCAGTTGCAAGGTCTGTTCTAGAGAGCAGTTCTTCCAAAGAGGCATCGTCCAGCTGAATTGTTCCAAAGGTCTTCATTTCTGGTGAATAAAAACTGACTATATGATGAGCTGGATCAACAATAAAAAACCGCTCTGTACTCATCCGTTTGACAAAGTAATTGCAAGTTAGTGGCACTACGTTTGCATTAGGTTGAAATACAGACATAAAAGAGCCATCTGACATGCGAGAAAACCGCACAAATTGCCGCGTATGCTCTCGTTCAGTTTCTACCTGCCTAGCCAGTGCATTAAACTCTGCCACGGTTGGGTCTGCAATATCTTCAAGGGCTCCTACACCATAGGAGAATGCAAGACGAATGTATCGATGCACAATCTCCGGCATAGTATGAGCATCTGAAGCACATGCCAAAACAATGCGACGCGTTATTTCTCTTGTGCCTACTTTCTTTTCTAGTCCAGTTAGAACTCGTTTAGCCAAGGCTACTACTGAGTCATCAGAAGGGTCTGGTCCACAGAGAACATGCTCCCCAAGGCTAGGCTGACAAAAGTTTTCTCTAACAAGACGTACGTGTGCCGGGTTAGCATGTGAGAGATAAGTGAGCCCTACAGCCCCTACAACGCCTTCTAAGCTTGGATTACAGGAGATAACAACCTTCTGGGGCTTGGAGAGTCTTGTAAGCCTCTGAACAAGCGAGACAAGCTCTACGCTCTGATCAGAAGAGCCTGAGTTGAGAGGACTCAATACGGCGTCTTGTTTTGTTGTACGAACTTGCTTTGGCATCAGCAATTACCCTCTGTTTAATCAGTTCTTGGTCAAGTGGAGCTGAGGCATCCCTTACGCCACAGCAGGTGAGAAAGTGATGAGATCGTTTGAGCTGTATTCCCAGCCGTTTAAGATCATCAAAGGTGAGGCGAGACCGTCTTCTTGCAGCAATAATTCTTCGTGCGCCGGTAGGGCCAATACCGGGCACTCGTAAAAGTATTTCTAGTGGAGCATCCATAATCTCTACAGGAAATTGATTAAGATGTGCCAGCGCCCATCCAAGCTTTGGATCAATTTCTAAATCAAGCCAAGGTGCTTCTGGAGAAACAAGCTCATCAGGAGAAAACGCATAGTAGCGCATAAGCCAATCAGCCTGGTAAAGACGATGTTCTCTACGCAGGGGAACAGGAGTGTCCAACTCTGGAAGACGATGGTCTTCTATAACAGGAATATAGGCAGAGAAGAATACTCGTTTCAATTCAAATTGTTGATAAAGCGCTTGCGATAAGTGCAATATTTGATTGTCTGATTCTGGAGAAGCTCCAATGATAATTTGCGTTGATTGTCCAGCAGGCGAGAAGGACCTCTTGCCTGAAGACACCCTTGATGAGCGCATAAAGGTATTCTTCAAGCAGTTTGAACGAAGAGCTAAACCTTCTTTTATGATCTGCTTCTGAGTAGGAATAACAATATCCTTAGATTTGCCAGCAGACTTCACAATGCCCTTTGATGCATTTTTAGCTTCAAGCAATTGCCTTTCTTCAGAGACGCGCAGGCGGTGAATGAAAGACATGGGTTTAGTAACCGTTTCTGCATTTTTGTGAGGGCAAAGTTTAGTAAGTGAGGTTGAGCTAGGTAATTCCAGATTGACGGAGAGTCTATCTGCTAAGTGGCCAAGAGCATCAATAAGATCTGGATCTGTTCCGGGAATTACTTTTGCATGAACATAGCCGTTAAACAGCAGCTCATTCCTAAGGTAGGAGAGGCACTCAATCATGAGTTCTGTGGTGTGGTCTGGCGATCCTATAACACCTGAGGAAAGAAAGAGTCCCTCTATGTAATTTCTTTTATAGAAATCTACGGTAAGCTCTGCTAATTCCTGTGATGTAAAGGTAGCCCGCTTGGTTTGTGCAGAAGATCTATTGACGCAGTAAGCACAGTCATAACAGCAAGCATTAGAAAGTAAAACTTTTAGCAGCGTAATGCAGCGACCATCAGGGGTAAATGAGTGGCAACAGCCGGCCGCTGAGGCCATTCCTACCTTTCCTGCCTGCGGATCTCTGTCTACACCAGAAGAAGTGCACGCCGCGTCAAATTTGGCTGCATCTGCAAGTATGGTGAGTTTATCAAGAGGATCCATGGCAGCAACTTTCTACTTGAAAATAGAACGTCTGTTCGTATACTTAGACTATCACGAATGGGGAAGAAGTAAAGAAAAATCTAGAACAAATGTTTGTCATTTTAAAACCGCAGAAAGGATGTGAATGACGTGTGAAGGATGTATACTTTTCCCATCAGCAACTGCGGAAGGAATGGCCATGAGCATACAGAAAAACGGCTCTTCACCATGCCTTTCTCGTCCTGTGAATTTACAGATTCCCACGTATGCCTTACGTGCATTAGAAATTCTTGAAGATGCTGGATTTGAGGCGTGGATTGTAGGTGGCTGGGTACGAGACGCCCTACGCGGCTCATTTGCCCATGATATTGACATCACAACATCGGCAACGTGGCAGCAGAGCAAAGCGACTTTTGTAGCCGCAGGTATTCCTGTGCATGAAACAGGTATTGCATATGGAACCGTTACTGCTGTTGTCGAGAAGCACCCTATTGAGGTCACAACGTATCGCTGTGACGGAGAATATCTTGATGGTCGTCGTCCTGATTCTGTGCAGTTTGTCTCTCGTATAGAGGAAGATCTTGCTCGTAGAGACTTCACTATTAATGCAATGGCATATCACCCAAAGAGGGGATTGCTTGATCTTTATGGCGGTCAAGAAGATTTATCTGCACGTGTAATTCGCGCTGTTGGGGAGCCTAAGGTTCGCTTTACAGAGGACGCTCTTCGTATGCTGCGTGCCTTGCGGTTTGCATGCAGACTCTCGTTTTCAATTGAGGAGAAGACACATCAGGCACTTACTGAGTGTGCGCTGCTACTCTCTCAGGTTGCGTCTGAGCGCATTGGCTCGGAAGTGGCTCAAATTGTTGAGGCTGGCCATATTGCCCATGCTATCGAGCTGGGTTTTCCTGTTTTAACGGTAGCAATTCCAGAGCTCTTACCGTTGCAAAATTTTGATCAAAGAAGTCCGTATCACGTCTATGATGTGCTGGAGCATACTGCTCGGGTATGCTCTGCAGCAGAGGCTCTTACAGCAGGGTGTGCTACTCCCGCTCTTAGGTGGGCTGCTCTTCTGCATGATATTTCAAAGCCAGAAATGTTTAGCGTTGACGCAGATGGTAGAGGTCATTTTTATGGCCATCCAGAAAAAGGTGCAATCGTAGCAAAAGCCTTGCTTAAGCGCTTAGCTCTATCACAGCATTTGAGTAATGAAGTTTGTGCTCTTGTGGCATTGCATGACTATGATGTGGACGTTACAACCTCGTCGCTTAGGCATATGGTTGCCTTGTTAGCCGAGGCAAGTAAATCGGACGGCATTGCTCTTGCGTATGACCTTTTGACGTTAAAGCAGGCAGATGCTCTGGCAAAGGCAAATCCTTATCGTAGCTATGCGGTAACGCTTGAGGCTATGAGGACCCTTCTCTTACATGAGGTAAAACGGGGAATTGCTCAGCGTCCACAAGAGTTGTGCGTTTCGGGTGCAGAAATTATGGAAGTGCTCTCGCTTCAGCCAGGACCTGCTGTGGGCGTGTACCAACGTAAGCTTTTTGAGCTTTATTTAGCAGGTCAAGTGGAGAATAGAAAAGAAGATCTTCTCGCTATTCTTGCTCAGGGTAATTGGTAAAAATAATAAAGAGTGCCAGATTTAATCAATAAAAAAGTAAGGCCTTTGTATTTTTATAGGTTCGGTAAAACGGTATAGTAGGCATAAAAAATTATCAGAGAGGCGTCATTTTATATGACGGATAGTGTCGTATGGGGGAGTTCATGGGCGAGAAGCGCGATTATATTACGTTAGAAGTCATACATCACAATGCTTATGAACAGCAGCCTACAGAAGAACCCGAGACTCCAGCGCCTTCTATTTCTCATATTCGTGCCGAAGCTCGTACTAAGAAAAGCGCAGCTACACGTAAGCGTATTATGCACGAGACAACCAAGCTCATGCTTGCTCGTGGAAATACCAACTTCAAAATGAGTGAGATTTCTGATAGAGCTCGTCTTTCAAAGGGCGCGCTATATTACTACTTTTCTGATAGAGAGGCCCTTTTGCAGGCAATCTTTGACGAGAGTGTTGATGAGCTTGCAAAAGATATTGCGCATACCATTGGTAATAAGCCCGCCTCAAAAGAGACGCTTCATGCAATCATCGCTCAACTTGCTGCTCATATTTTGCCTGACTCACCTTTGGTTTTGGCTTTAATTAACAAGCTTGCAAGCTCTGAGCAGGCGCTTATTACCAACATTGAGGGCCCACTTTCTCGCGTGGTTGTTCTCCTTGCTAACCAGCTTGAGATGGGAAAATTGCAAGGCTTTATTCGCCAGGGTGTTGATTCAAGACTTGCTGCCTGTTCTATTACGGGTGCATTGGTTCTCTCGGCCATTGGCCTGATGGGAGAGCGCCACGGTGCGGAGGGTTCTGATGAGCTTGCACAGAATCTGCTAGATATGACACTTGCTGGTATTGGAATAGACGAATAATAGACGAGTAATCAAACGCGTTTTTGCATAATGCCAGTTTAACTATGCAATTTAAAGAGCGCCCTTGTGGTGCTCTTTTTTACAATTTTCTTGACTGATCCTGCTCAAAAGTGTCTTTGGTGGGTATAGTAAGAGTGGTTGCGCGTAGAAGAACGCAAATATTCTGCGTAAGCAGAGAAGCCATGCGTGAAAGGACAGTTCATGGCACACAAAAACTATTTGTTTACCTCAGAAAGTGTTACTGAGGGACATCCAGACAAGGTTTGTGATCAGATTTCTGACGCAATCCTTGATGCAATCCTGGCAAAAGAGGCGGAGCTTGAAGAGCGTGGGTACGTTTCTCCAAGTGGTGTTCCTGCTTGCTTGGACAACGTTCGTTGTGCATGTGAGACTTTTGCTACTACAGGAACTATTGTGGTAGCAGGAGAAATTCGCACTCAATCCTAC
>JABZHP010000022.1 GCA_015258785.1 Atopobium sp. | reverse complement strand
CTTTACGACACTGCAGATGGAATCCTTGTTGGACGCTATCTGGGTCAGGAGTCCTTTGGCGCGGTTACCATTGCCATTCCACTAGTTATTCTTTGCTTTGCAGTTGCCGACCTTATTGGCGTTGGAGCCTCTGCGGTTATTGCAGTTGAGCACGGCAAGAAGAACCACCAGACAGCAAACAATATTTTTACCATTGCTTTTATCATGCTCGTTACCACTGGTGTTATCAGCGGCATTTTCTTCTTCTTTTGTGCACCAAACGTTTTAGCACTGATGGGTGCTCAAGGAAAGATTGCCGAACAAGGAACTATCTACCTGCGCGTATGGACCCTTTTCTTACCCGTTATGTGCATCTCATACGCCGTTGATAACTTCCTTAAAATTTGTGGAAAAATTAGGCGCTCTACCAGCATTGCCTTTATTTCTGCAATTCTAGGAACCGTACTTGAATACTACTTCCTGGGAGTTTTGGGATTATCCGTTGAGTATGCGGCACTGGGTTACTGCATCTCAATTACCTTCTCGTCCCTTTATGGCATCTGGCCCTTTATTGGCAACAAACAGATTCTCAAATTTGTAAAGCCACACTTTAATTGGACGCATATCAAAGAAATCTTTGTAAACGGCTTCCCTATCTTTATGCAGAACATCTCAAGCAGGATTTATTCGCTGTTGATGAACGCTGCCCTACTGAGCCTTGGCGGAGATATTGCCATTGCTTCTTACGGCGTGCTTCTCTATTCTGGTGGACTCATTCAGCCGCTCATTTATGGACAAGCTGATGCCATGCAGCCAGCCATTGGCTACAACTGGGGCGCAAAGAAAAAAGATCGAGTGCTTGCTATCGAGAAATACATCTTCTCCACAGGCATCATTATTGGCATCTTTGCCTTCTGCGTCTCGTTCTTCTTCTCGGAGTTCTTGGTCAAACTCTACCTGCCTGAAGGAACGCAAGAGCTGCTCAACATGGCTATCCCAGCCATGCGCATTCATGCTGTTATCTTCATTTTTAGCTGGATTACCATGTGCACAGAAAGTCTTGCCATTGCCCTGAAGCAGACAAAGATTTCCAATCTCTTGAGCATCTTTATGGCACTTATCTTCCCTATCAGCTCACTGCTGATACTGAAGCCATTTGGTCTGGACGCACTTTGGTACGTGTCAGTTGTGTCCAATATACTCTCAGCACTGCTCTCTATTGGCTGCCTCGTCCACATCTATCGCAAGCACTTCAAAAGTGTGAATTCAGACGGTGTGGATGGCACTGATGCTGTATCCGATGGCACTCAAGAAGAAGACTCCCAGCTCACCGAGACAGAGCTTTCCGCTCCCGAGCTCCCCAGCCCAGAAGAGCATGTGGACCCAGAGTCTATCTCCCGAGCTCAATAGCCCGCGCTCTCCCAGCTCCGCACAACAACGCACTCCTCACAAAAATATGGCGAGAAGATCTTCTGATTCCAAGATCTTCTCGCCATAAACATAAGCGGTTATAGAACGTCTACCTACAGCGCAGCAAGTGCCTGCTCGACGTCGTTGATAAGGTCTTCGGTGCCCTCAATACCGCAGCTCAGGCGTACGGTACCTGGGGTAATGCCTGCTGCTACAAGCTCCTCGTCAGTAAGCTGACGGTGTGTTGAAGAAGCTGGGTGCAAACAGCAAGAACGAGCGTCTGCAACGTGTGTTGCAATAGAGAAGACCTTGAGGTTGCCCAAGAACTTCTCGGCAGCCTCGCGACCACCAGCAACGTCAACAGTGATAACACCGCAGGAACCGTTTGGCAGGTACTTCTGAGCCAGCTCGTAGTACTTATCTCCTGGAAGGCCAGGGTAGCTTACGTGCGCAACCTTAGGGTTGTTAACAAGCGCCTCGGCAACTGCCTGGCCATTCTTGCAATGCTGAGCCATACGAACATGCAGGGACTCAAGGCCAAGGTTAAGATAGAAAGCGCTCTGTGGCGACTGGATAGAACCAAAGTCACGCATAAGCTGAACGGTTGCCTTAGTAATAAAAGCGCCGCCGTTACCAAAGGTATCTGCATACACAAGGTTGTGATAGGAAGGGTCAGGCTGTGTCAGGCCTGGGAACTTATCTGCGTGAGCAGCCCAGTCAAAGTTGCCACCGTCAACAATAGCGCCGCCAACAGCAGAGCCGTGACCATCCATATACTTAGTAGTGGAATGGGTCACAATATCTGCTCCCCACTCAAGAGGACGGCAGTTCACAGGCGTGGCAAACGTATTGTCAACAATCAGTGGCACGCCATGGTCATGAGCAGCCTTTGCCCAGCGCTCAATATCAAGAACAACCAGTGCAGGGTTTGCAACGGTCTCACCAAAGACGCACTTGGTATTTGGCCTAAATGCTGCGTTAATCTCCTCGTCAGTTGCATCTGGCGAGATAAACGTGCACTCCACACCCATCTTTTTAAGGGTGATAGCAAACAGGTTAAAGGTTCCGCCATAAATGGTGGAAAGCGCAATAAAGTGATCTCCAGCCTCAGCAATGTTAAAGACGGCAAAGAAGTTTGCTGCCTGACCAGAAGAAGTCAGCATTGCAGCAGTACCGCCCTCAAGAGCACAAATCTTTGAAGCTACATTATCCAGCGTTGGATTCTGAACGCGAGAATAGAAATAGCCCGCAGCTTTGAGGTCGAACAACTCTCCAAGCTGCATCGACTCGTCATATTTGAACGTGGTTGATTGAATGATAGGCACTTGCCTAGGCTCACCGCAACCAGGCTGATAACCGCCCTGCACGCAGCGAGTCTCGATGCTCTCAGACATAGCATCCTCCCTCATAATCATCATCCACGCCGCGCAAACGTCAATGCGCTCCAAACGTGGACTATGTGATTATCTAAGGATACTAGTCTCTCTACCCTCAATAACACGCTCAATCAAAACTTTTTCATGTTCTGAAACAATTGCGAGGTCTGAGGTAACATCTCTGAAGTCCATGGAGTCTTTCCACTCTTTGACCAGGGAAATGTTACGCTGAGCTGTGCAAACAATACTAAGCTCAGAGTCAATGTCCTGCATAATCTGAGTATAATTTGCGCGTTTCTCGCCCAACATATCACTGAGGTGGAAAAGAATGTGCTCAACTTCACGAACTTCTCGCCTTGCATGGTGTACCTCAGAGAAGCTGGTCATATCCAAGCCAAAGAGGCGCGCATCAATAGTCTCAAGCATGTAATCAAAGCGGCTGCTGACATCTTCAAACGAGAGGCCATCTTGTAGCACTGCGTCTGACCAAGCGGGCTCAAAGAGCTCATCCAGAGCGCAGCGCAGACTACGACGAACCGCCTTCTTACGCAGGCCCTCACAGACACGATCACGCTCAGTCTCGCGAGCTGCCTCGACAGCGCTGACCAGCTTGGAGCCTTGAGAAAGCTCTCCAGACTCCATCAAATCTGCAACGGTATCAGAGAAGCCGTCAATCTCACGAAGGCGCGTAGTTGCACCAAGCATCAGCCTATAAACAGGCTCAGCAATCTTTACCGCCTCTTCATTAAGAAGTGGCGAGAAGAACTTGGTAAGCAGCTGAGTTCCCCTGAGCGCAAACCTAAATGCTGAAATTACCGCAGGATCTTCTGGATGAGCGCGGAACTCTGCATAAGCGTCCTCCAAGTTGGTTGCTGCATGAGCGCATGCCTCATCAAGAGCGTCAAGCGTCTCCCAAGGCTGAGTGGATGGACCACTGACCAGCCAAAGAAGCTTACCGTGAGGCTCGCGAACATCTCCAAGCTGCTTCCAGACGCACTCATGCTGATGTCCAAGTGAACCGCGTACGTCAATTGCGCATACGGCGCCCTTTGTCAGCGGAAGTTCAAATCCCAGCAAAGTCTCTGCAACATAACCCAAAAATGGAGCATGACCAACAAGAATTAGCGTCTCTGCATCAGCGTGCTCAAGCTCTGCCTGAAGTGCAGGAAGATCTTGATCGTAAAGGGAGTCATGAATCTCTAGACCCTCTGCATCCAGTGCCTCTGCCACAATCTCTGCAGTTTCAAGCGCGCGAAGAGCGGGACTTGTCCAAATCTCGGCCTCTTCACCCTCTGGTCCCAACAGGCCAAAGATATGAGGATAATTGGCAGATAAAGCCCTCTGACCAGCACGTGTGAGCTCTCGACTCATGTCTTCAGAGCCACGTTCAGATACACCATGTCTTACAAGAACCAAAGTCTTTACCATGTTTACCTCCGCTGGTCATCTGCAGAAAACTGCTCCTTATAGCGTAATAGGACGCCCGCGCAATTTTGCACGAACGTCCTATTTTTACTGCCAACGGGCAAATATATCGGTATATGGCGAGAAAAACTTTTTATCTCGCATCTCTGCTATGCAGTTCTTGCATAACGACTATGCATAATCTGCACGCAAAAATCCAACTAGAAAGACTTTTCAACTATGGCGGTTAGATTAGCGCACCAATCGCACTCCCCTACACCGCCTGTGACCTGCAATCTTAGAAGTCAGCGTTGCCAACGGTACGAGGGTGAGGAATAACGTCGCGGATGTTATCCACACCGGTGAGGTACATAACAAGGCGCTCAAAGCCAAGACCAAAGCCAGAGTGTGTGCAAGAGCCGTAACGGCGAAGATCCAAGTAATACTTGTAATCGTCGGGGTTCATACCAAGCTCAACAATGCGCTTCTCCAGAAGCTCAAGTCGATCTTCTCGCTGTGAACCACCAATAATCTCGCCAATGCCTGGAACAAGGCAGTCAGCTGCGGCAACAGTCTTGCCGTCATCATTAAGGCGCATATAGAAGGCCTTGATTTCTGCTGGATAATCAGTGACAAAGATTGGCTTTCCAAAGTGCTGCTCGGTGAGGTAGCGCTCGTGCTCAGTCTGAAGGTCAATGCCCCACTCAACAGGGTATTCAAACTTCTGACCAGCCTTTACTGCCTCTTGCAAAATCTCAATAGCCTCGGTGTAAGAAACGCGAGAGAACTGGGAAGTTGCAACGTGATTCAGGCGCTCAAGCAGACCCTTATCCACAAACTTGTTGAGCATCTCAAGCTCATCTGGGCAGTGATCAAGAACGTATGCAATAACGTAGCGGAGCATCTCTTCTGCCACGTCCATGTCCTGTGCAAGGTCACAGAAAGCCATCTCTGGCTCAATCATCCAGAACTCTGCAGCGTGGCGACGAGTGTTGGAGTTCTCTGCGCGGAACGTTGGGCCAAAGGTGTACACGTCACCAAAGGCCATAGCAAAGTTCTCTGCCTGAAGCTGTCCAGAAACGGTGAGGTGAGAAGACTGACCAAAGAAGTCCTTTGAGTAGTCAACATCGCCCTTCTCGGTACGTGGAACGTTGTTTAGATCAAGCGTGGTAACGCGGAACATCTCTCCTGCACCCTCAGCATCAGATGCGGTGATGATTGGGGTGTTCACGTAGACAAAGCCACGGTCTTGGAAGAACTGATGAATGGCAAAGGCAGCCACAGAACGGATGCGGAAGACCGCGCGGAACATGTTAGTGCGAGGACGAAGGTGCTGTTGCGTACGAAGGTACTCAAGAGACTGGCGCTTCTTCTGCATTGGATAGTCAGGGCTGGATGGTCCCTCAATCACAATGGTCTGCGCCTGCAGCTCAATAGGCTGTGGGCGATCGGGGGTAAGCTCAAGGATACCCTGAATAATCAGAGCAGCGCCAACGCCACAGGAAGCAACCTCCTCGTAATTGCCAAGGTTCTCACGATTCATAACAACCTGTAGGTCTTTGAAGCAGCTACCGTCATTAAGTGTGACGAAGCCAAAATTCTTCATATCCCTTACTGAACGTACCCAGCCGGCCACGGTAACTTTTTGGCCACCAAGTTGCTCTGCATCTGCGTACAATGCAGAAATCGTGATGCGCTCCACGGGCATACCCTCCTTGTAACTCACTCTGCAGGCTTATCCTGCGCTCTGCAGGACTATCCTGCGAGACGAACAAATATCTATTTAGAATACCGCATAACCACATGGCAAACGCTCACTTTTATATATCTGGCGGTAATTACGCTAATCTCACACAGCCAAGCCGGCACGCCATAAAACGGCGCGCCCTAAACGGCGCGCTCTAAACAGCGCGCCCTAAAACACATAGCTGCAATTCAGCTAAACTAGTGCAGTAGAACATATCTACAAAGTGCCGCCGCGTCAAAAGGCCTGCTAAAGGAGAAACCATGGAAGACTACAAGCGCGAGTTTATTGAGTTTATGGTCCAGAGCAACGTACTCAAATTTGGCGATTTTACGCTCAAGAGTGGTCGCAAATCTCCTTTCTTCATGAACGCAGGAGCCTATGTCACTGGCGAGCAGCTCCACAAGCTGGGACTTTATTATGCTCGCGCTATTCACGACAACTTTGGCCTGGACTTTGACGTAGTCTTTGGTCCTGCTTACAAGGGCATCCCCCTTTCCGTTATCACCGCAATGGGCATCAATGAGCTCTATGGCAAGCAGGTTCAGTACTGCTCCAACAGAAAAGAAGCAAAAGATCACGGCGCTGATGCTGGCATGCTTCTAGGAGCAGAGCTTAAAGACGGCCAGAGAGTAGTCATGGTTGAAGACGTCACCACTTCTGGCAAGTCTATTGAAGAGACCTATCCTCTGATTACCTCTATTGCAAACATCCAGGTAGTTGGTCTTATTGTCTCGCTCAACCGCATGGAGGTTGGCAAGGGCGGAAAGGTTGCCGCACTTCAGGAAGTCTCCGAGCGCTGGGGTATGCCAACTGCAGCCATTGTCTCCATGGATGAGGTTACCGAGGCCCTCTACAACAACGAAGTTGACGGCAAAGTTATTATTGACGACACCTTGAAGAGCGCTATTGACGTCTACTACCAGCAGTATGGCGTTAAATAAGGCGAGAAAAACCTCTGCGTAGAAACCTGACTTATGACTCTGACTCAACTTAAATACGTTCTTGCTATTGCTAAGGCAGGCACTATTAACGCCGCGGCTAAACAGCTCTTTATCTCTCAGCCTACCCTGAGTAGCGCAGTTAAAGAGCTTGAAGCCGAGCTGGGAATCTCCCTCTTTAACAGAACCAGCAAGGGTGTTGAGCCTACCGCAGATGGCGAGGAGTTTTTGAGTTACGCCAGGCAAGTTGTCATGCAGACGGACCTCATTGAAGAACGCTATCTGGGCACTGCTCCTTCTAAGCAGCGCTTCTGCGTTTCTTGCCAGCACTATTCCTTTGCAGTTGAAGCCTTTGTCAACCTGATTAAAGAGCACGGCGGCTCAAAGTACGATTTCCGTATCAGAGAAACGCAAACGTACGAGATTATTGAAGATGTCTCAAAGCTAAGAAGTGAAGTAGGCGTCCTTTACCTCAACTCGTTCAACGAGCGCGTTATTAGAAAAACGCTGCAGGACCAGGGTTTGGTTTTCTCACCATTGTTTAAATGCAAGCCAAGCGTCTTTGTGGGAAAAGATAACCCGCTGGCAAAGCGCTCCTCGGTAACACTCAACGATCTTGCCCCCTACCCTCGCCTTTCTTACGAGCAGGGCGAACACAACGCGTTCTATTTCTCCGAGGAGCTTCTGGCAACGCTTGATCGCGATAAGGACATTATGGTCCGAGACCGCGCCACTATCTTTAACCTAATTATTGGCTTGAACGGTTACACCATCAGCACCGGCCTTATTAATGAGGAGCTCAACGGCCCAAATATTGTTGCAGTTCCTCTAGCTGTTGATGATTACATGGAAGTTGGCTACGTTACACACGACGAGAAGAGCCTCTCGCCCTTTGGTGAGCTCTACATCGACGCGCTCAAGCGCTGCTGCCAAGCAGTTACGTGGGTGTAAGGGATTTATAAATAAGTAAGTTGTTTTAAGCGTTCTTTATGCTTTATTAACTAAATTGAAAGCTATCCAGCTGTGGCAATTCTTTTTAATAAATAACGGTCATTGAATATGTTATTTATTAACCGATAAAAAGATACCGTTCACAGTAAAAGACGTAACAATAATGCCTATAGGAATAGAATTAAGGTAAGAGAGTCGGCAACTGCTCCAATATAGTAATAGGCTAAAGACCGAAGAAAAACATAGTAAAGAATACACGGACTCTCGACTCATGTAATGGATTTTTTCAAGGTCGTCTGGGGTTTATTATGTTTTCTCATGATTCTAGAAACTTAAGCTTAAAAACAAATAAGCTCCCCCAACGGGCTCGTTCTTTGGCAGTAGTGATTGCTTGCATCGTCATTGCCGGCGTGCTTTATTTTTACGATCTTGCCCAAAAACAGGCTCAGCAAGAACTCTTTGCGCAACAAGTTATGCAAAAACAAAACGAAGCCTCGGAAACTTATAAAATTGGCGATGTTGTACAACTAACTGGAATCGATCAAGAAGAAGGTAATCCAGCTGAGACTTCTTTTGGGGCTGATTTGCCATGGGTTGGCACAATTGAGGTAACGGTAACAGACGTAATCCTTTGTCATTCTATAGACGAAGCAGGCTTTACCTCTGGAGCACTTAACAATCCATTCACACCAGAAAATGCAGATAGCTTGTATCTAGTCTATACGCTTCATTTTAAAAACATAGACGCCGTTCAAAAACACACCCCAAATGGTCCGAACTATATATTACTTACTAGTTACTCAATTAATGCTGAGGGGCATAATATTTTCATGTCCCAAATTACACCTGAAAATGCCCGAATTGACAATTCGGTTACTGATAAAACTAAAGGGTATTTTTGGATTAATGCAGGGGATGAATGTGACGTCAAACTTGCTTTTGCGCTATCTCCAGAAGAACTGAGAGATGTTACTTCTATTCATCTGGCAAATATGGGAGGAATTTATTCAAACGCAAAGTTAGTTGATATACAGTCTGCATTAAAAAGTGATAAGTAGGTGTTTGCTATGAATTCATTGTTCAAGTCTGAATTTAAGCGACAGCTTACCAATAATCCATTATTTTGGGCATGTGTTGCAATTGGCGCCTGTATTGCAATAATTGCTGCTTGGAATGAAATACAGCTTGAATTAGATATCTTAGAAGTGACCTATCAACAGGGAAATCATCTTTCTTATAACACTTTACTCTCTCTTGTTTCTGCTTATACCGCTTGGATCCCAACACGAATCGGAGAATTTTACAGTGGACTGTACTATCTCTTATGGCCACTTTTAGTAACCATCCCAACCGCTTGGATTCTAAGCAACGATTCAAAAGAAGGAGTGCTGGAACAACAATGTCTTAGAATTAGAAAGGCTTGTGTTATCAGGATAAAACTATACGTAAGCTTTATTTCTGGAGGGATTTGCTCGGCCCTGCCTCTTGTCCTAAATTTTTTAGCTGTAATCTGTTTCTTACCGTTATCTACACCAAAAATTTACGATGAGATATATACCGCAGTTTCAATGAACTCTTTGTTCTCAGGACTTTTTTATAGCTCTCCTCTTGCTTATGTCATTGTTTTATCCATATTAGCCTTCATGATTGGAGGGCTGTTCTCCTGCGCCGTTTGTCTTTTTGCCAGCTTAACTAAAACCACGTTTAAAGCAATTTTTGTATCTTATTTTCTACTTCACCTATTAGCGTTCTTAGGCTCCCAATTTTCAGCGATTCTTTCCTCTGCTCACTTAAGAGAAGTAGGGCAAAATGCATTCATTAAGTTGAATTTCTTTCAGTTGATAAGTTCCGAATATGCTTCAACAAAACTTGGATTTTATTGCTTCTGTTTTGTTTTGCTATTACTAGTAATCTTCATTTCTTACAAAAAGACTTGTAGGAGTGATCTGCTATGAAACATCAAATTTCAAAGAACTTCACTCAGCTTTTTGATATGCATAAAAATCTTCTAGCAGCGCTTTTTATGATGTTGTTATCTTGTACAGCGTTTATTTCTTCTTTTGCACAATTCAGCTTAATTACACAAGGAGGATATTCGTTTTCTTTAGGTGATTTGATTATCGCAACATTCTTCGGTTCTGCCCACACGCTATACGTAGAGTGGACCGCGCTTTGCATCTCTTTTCTTCTCATAATCATTATTTCTAGCTCAGACACAAATGAACATTTTTCTATTCAACGCATGATAAGGTTTGAGAAGAAAACTAGATTTTGGATTTATAGCTATATAAATATAATCGTATCTTCTCTCTTTTTGATTGCCGTCTATATAATGACATACGTTATCTTACTTATTTGTACAGGTAATAGCCCTGATATTGCTACGCTAAATGTGGATATCTTCATTTACCATACCGTTCAAACTGGTACAGAATTTTCACTCACAGCCCCAGAAGTATTAGCTCTTCTCGGCATTTATTATCTTGGTCTCTTGTTCTTTTCCTTTATTTACAAAGTAATGAAACTCTATACTCACAATTCATTAGCTGTATTACTAAGCGTAGCACTACTAGTTTTAGGAGAGTTTTTTCCTGAACTTCCATTCCCCTCTACATTAATGACTTTTTCGAGACTTCTTCCATTTAATCCAGAAGGATATAGCCTTTTGTATGCAACTTTATATTTTCTTGTTGGAATCATTTTTTTAAACATTTTTGGCCTCATCGGAACTAAAAATGCAGAGTTTGGCGGTGAGTAAACATGTCGTACATTTCAGTTGAGCATCTAACAAAAGAAATCGGAAACGATACTGTTCTCAAGGATGTCACATTATCCCTAGAAAAGAGAAAGATAATTGGTCTCGAAGGCCAAAACGGCTCTGGTAAAACAATGCTTATGCGAGCGGTCTGTGGCCTCATTAAACCTACCCAAGGATATGTTTCTATTGAAAACAAAAAACTCTGGGATGATATAGATTTCCCACCAAGTGTTGGCCTGCTCCTAGAAAAACCAGCACTTCTCAGCTCATATAGCGGTCGTAAGAACCTAGAGATTCTCTCGTCAATAAAACAAATCGCGTCTGAGCAAGATATTGATGCTGCAATTGAAAAAGTAGGACTTGATCCTACAGACAAAAGACCTGTTAGGAAATACTCCCTTGGCATGAAGCAACGCTTAGGAATTGCCATGGCGTTTTTTGAACAACCGGATTTAATTATTCTTGACGAGCCAACAAACGCTCTTGATGAAGACGGTGTCCATATGCTCACGGAACTCATTGTTGAACAAAGAGGAAGAGGCGCAACACTTCTCATCTCAAGTCATGATGCTGAGTTCTTAGAGGTTGTCTGCGATGTAATTTACAAAATGAAGCTCGGCAAAATTGTCGAGAAAATCGACGTGCAAAGACGTGCATCATGAAACTAAAAAGCAAACTACCATTATTCGCAATTGCCATAAGCTTTGTACTGGTTTGTGCCCTTGGCTACAGAGTTTGGTGGGTAAATACCTATGCACTAACTATCCCCGAAGAGATTTATCAAATGGGAGAATGGGTCCCCCTCGACGGAAATTTTCATTATTCGTCTTCCGAGAATACAAAGGGATATTCAATACGAATAACTGAAATTGCCCTAACCACATATGACGGTTACCTGGAAAAACATGGTATTACGCCACAATATCCCAATGCTCATGGCAATCAAACAAGTGTGATTGATGTCACTATAGAAATTAAAAATGATAGAGAAGAGACTGAGCCTGTAGGAGGAATAGATTTTCTCGGCACGGTTTTAATTCCACAAGCCAACAACACTTATTACATTTGCGATTTAGGAAATGAAAATTCCCTTTGGCCGCTTGCCCAGCCAAATATAACCACTTCGCGAATTGCCATCAAACCGCACACTTCATATGTTCTTCATGTGCCTTATGTAGTAAATCTTACAGGAGAGGAAATCTATAGAAATCCGATTACTGACACAACGTTTGATTTGCTTGTTTCTCGCCTGCCTGTAGAAAAACGAATTAGAGTGTCTTTATAGCAACTCTTACCGCTCCAGCTACAGGTTTCACCGCTCCTACTACAGATTTCACCGCTCCTACTACAGATCGTGCCACCCCTCCCACTACGGATGAATGGATTGTTAGCTACCTCCCAGTTTGCGCTAAAATAATACCTTACGTTTTTGAAGCGCAATGGGAGGCATCATGGGTCTTAAGTATGAAACCGCACAATATGAGGCATCATACGGGGCAATTTCACAACTTCCTTCTCCAGAGACCCCAGAGGTGGCTTTTGTGGGCCGCTCAAACGTGGGAAAGTCTTCCCTCTTAAATAAACTTATTGGCAGAAAACAGCTTGCACGAGTTTCAAGCGTTCCAGGTAAAACCGCTAATATCAACTTCTTTGATGTTGATGGCGTCAAATTTGTAGACTTGCCTGGATACGGATTTGCACGAGTTTCTCGCCAAGAAAAACAGCGCTGGGCAGACCTCATCGGTGGTTACTTTGAGCAAGAACGCAGCTTTAACCTGGTTATTAGTCTTGTTGATATCAGGCACGAAGCTCAAAAACTTGACCTGCAGATGATCAGCTTTCTCCAAGAGGCTGAGCTGCCCTTTGTAGTTGCGTTTACCAAGGCAGACAAGATTGCGCGCGGCAAGCAAAATCAAGCCGCAGCCGCCCTTCGCAAGGCATTCCACATCACCCCTGAACAGGCCATTATTACCTCATCCGAGACTGGCTTGGGCATTGACGAGTTGCGTCGCCGCATCGAAGACGCAACTATCTAGGAGCATCATGGATCCAATCCACCAGCAAGAACAAGAGCACCTCTCCCACGTATATCAAAAGCTTGTTGAGATTCGTGAAGATTTGGACACAACGCTCAACACCACGCAAAAAGATGCAGCTAGAGACCTTCGTCAGATGAGTGAAGAAATCCGCCCGGACTTTGGTGGAGCGGACGAAACCATCGAGACCCTTGCGGCCATTGAGACGCTCAACAGCGTTATTGACACCTACAACCAATATCACGATTTCACTGTCGAGAAACTCGGTCGAGTTGAAATCCTCTTAAGGCAGCCTTACTTTGCTAAGGTCACGCTCAAAATGCGACCCGGACGTCCTTCTCGCGATGTATACATTGGTGCGGCGGGCATTACGGACAAAGACCGTACGCCGCTTATTGTTGATTGGCGCAGCCCCGTTGCCGAGACGTATTACAACCAAGAGATGGGAACTACGTCGTACCAGGTAGACGGCAAGAAAAGAACGGTTGAACTGGAACTTCGCCGACAGTTTGACATCACGCGCGACAAGCTGAACCTCTACTTTGACACAACGGTTGCCATCGAAGATTCTCTGCTGCTTGCCGCACTAAAGCGTCAGCACACCGAGAAGCTGCAGGCCATCACCGCAACTATCCAGCGCGAACAAAACGTTGTGGTCAGGCACGAGGACGTGCCAGTTCTGCTGGTCAACGGCATTGCGGGCTCAGGTAAGACTTCCGTTTTGCTGCAGCGCATCGCGTACCTTCTGTACCAGCAGCGCACTACGCTCACCGCAGATCAGGTGTATCTGTTTACTCCCAACGAGATGTTTTCTCGCTACATTAATACCGTTTTGCCTAGCATGGGCGAGCACAATCCGCAGGTATTTACCTGGGATTCTTTCCTCAAGTCGTTGGGCCTAGCCGACCACGCATCGGGCGCCCATAACAACCCCGATTCTCTGAAGAAACTTGAGGAGCAACTCGCTTCGCTTGAGCTCTATGAGGACGACTTCAAGGCCATTTCTGTTGAAGGTACTACGCTTATTAAGCCAGCTCAGGTGGCTAGTTCCGTGGCAAAGTTCTCGCAATTTCCTGTGGGTCCGCGCCTCATTGCACTTGCCAAAGACGAGCTCCACACCCGCCTGGAACGCAGACTTGGCCAGATGGCTCACAACGACGAAATCCAAGAAGAGATGCTCTCCCTTGACGTCGAGCAGCAGCTTGAGGTCTTTGGCCGCACCATCAGCCCTTCCGATGAGGAAGAAGTTCTGGCGCGCACCCGCGAATTCCTCAACTGGCGCTATGCCTCCGCCCACGAGGTCATCGAGTCCGCTTCCTGGCTCCGCATCGACCGCATTGGCATGCGCATGCTCAACACCACCGCGCTGAGCGGCGCCGAATGCGTCTACCTGCGACTTCTTATCACTGGAGCTGGCGAGAAGAACGTCAAGTTTGTCATGATCGACGAGGTTCAGGACTATACCGAGACGCAGCTTATGGTACTTGGAAAGTACTTCTCACGTGCGCACTTCCTGCTTTTGGGTGACTCCAACCAGGCAATTTGGGAAGACACCGCAACATTTGAGCAGATTGAGAAAATCTTTACCTCAACACACGGCGAGGGCGCCGTTTCTACCTGTAAGCTTCTGACCAGCTATCGTTCTTCTCCCGAGATTACCGCACTCTTTACCTCTCTTTTGAGCGAAGAAGAGCGTGGCCAGACAAGCTCCGTTCAACGCAGCGGTAAAAAGCCTGAGTTCTTTGAGGTGATCGCTGACGACAAAGATGCTGAGCGCGGCGAGTACCTGCAGACGATGAAGTCCCTTGTTGAGCAGGCGCAAGAGTTTGACGGACTGACCGCCATTGTGTGTACCGAGAAGTCTCGTGTTCGCTGGCTTGCCAAGCAGCTAGAGGGGTCTGCGGTCAAGGTACTCACCACCCACGATTCCCTCCCCGCGAAGGGTGTTGTTCTTCTCGACCTTGCACTGGCGAAGGGCCTTGAGTTTGATCAGGTCATTGTTGCCGATGCGCAAGAGGAAGTGTATAAAGCAGACGGAATTTCTCGCCGTAGGCTCTATACCGCGCTGTCGCGCGCGATGCATCACGTGATTGTGGTCTCCCAGGGAAAGATGACTCCGCTGCTCAGCAAATTGCTTTAAAAAAAGCAATTTCTACCTGCGATTTTTTTGAAATTTACTGATTGAAGACGGCTGATTCGGGTAAATGCTAGTCATCGATAACATTTACCGTTGGAGGTTAGTATGTCCGAAGAATTGATTCCTGGTGTCATGAAGAACATCGACGCAAAGACTGTAGTAACCCTTAAAGACCAGGTTGCATGCCTTCCTGGCCAGGTCATCAGCAAGACCCTTGCGCAAAACGATGCCGTCAGCGTTACCCTCTTTGGTTTTGGCGCAGGCGAAGAGATTGCAAGCCATCGCGCAGGTGGCGATGCATTTGTCACCATTCTTGAGGGACGCGCAAGCATTACCATCGATGACGACGTCTACACCCTTGAAGCTGGTCAGTCTATTGTGATGCCACTTGGTCATCCACATGCACTTCAGGCTCCAGAAGAGTTTAAGATGCTGCTGGTTGTTGTGTATCCGCAGAAATAATTTATATATTTACCTAACAATTCTGCAGGTATTTTCTATTTGGCCAGGTGGACAGTGCGTCTGCCTGGTCAAATACTATATCTTCCTAACCTAATACTATGTGTAATTACAATACACACCTCATAACAGAATGGGTATACTAGTTATGTCTGTGCAATCAGCAAAATGTTAAACCTAAAGAAAGGTGAGCTATGAGCCAGATTTTTGATGTTCACGCACGTGAGGTCCTCGATTCCCGTGGCAATCCAACCGTTGAGGTTGAGGTTGTTCTTGACGACGGCTCCTTTGGTCGTGCAATCGTTCCTTCCGGCGCTTCCACTGGTGAGTTCGAGGCTGTAGAGCTTCGCGACGGCGACAAGAGCCGTTACCTGGGCAAGGGCGTTCTGAAGGCAGTCGAGCACGTCAACACTGAGATCCGTGACCTCGTTATTGGTTGGGACGCAGAGGATCAGCGCGGCCTTGACCTCGCTATGATCAAGCTTGACGGCACTCCAAACAAGGGTCGCCTCGGCGCAAACGCTATTCTCGGCGTTTCTCTTGCTGTTGCTCACGCTGCAGCTGCTTCTGCTGAGCTTCCACTTTACGCTTACCTCGGTGGCGCAAACGCTCACACTCTTCCTGTTCCTATGATGAACGTCCTCAACGGTGGCGTCCACGCTGACAACAACGTTGACTTCCAGGAGTTCATGATTATGCCTGTTGGTGCTCCTGACTTCACCACCGCTCTTCGCTGGTGCGCACAGGTTTACCACACCCTCAAGGACACTCTGAAGTCCCAGGGCCTCAACACCGGTGTTGGTGACGAGGGCGGCTTTGCTCCAGACCTTAAGTCCAACGAGGAGCCACTTGAGCTTCTCTCCGAGGCTGTTCAGGCTGCTGGCTTTGAGCTTGGCAAGGACTTCCGCTTTGCTATGGACCCAGCTTCTTCTGAGTTCTACAACAAGGAGACGGGCAAGTATGACCTCAAGGGCGAGGGCCGCTCCCTTACCTCCGAGGAAATGGTTGCTTAC
>JABZHP010000021.1 GCA_015258785.1 Atopobium sp. | reverse complement strand
TTTTGTGCGCCAGGCCTAAAAGCCAACGCTAACACGCTGCAGAATCATAATCACCCGCATATGAACTACCTCTCATTTCTTATGTCCAAGAAATGGGAGGCAGTTCAGAATAAATCTCACAGGCTCTTTTACGTTTAACTTACGTTGTTGTAGCGTGCGTTACTGAGCGCGCTTCTTACCAAGAACACCAGCTGCAATAAGAACAGAAGATGCAGCTGCTACAGATACTGCAGCAAAGGAAGCATCACCAGTTGAAGGAAGCTTAGGCTCCTTCTTCTTTGGCTGCTTTGGCTTCTTAGGAGTCTCTGAAGGTGGAGTGGTTGGAGTTGGAGGGATGTGAGTATTAGTAATAGTAAAGCCACTGGTAACATCACCTGTTACCTCAGCGGTATATCCCTCAACCTCGTCCTCAACAACGGTGTACGTAATAGCTGTTGTAGTGCCAGCCTGATTCTTATCGAGGTTGCTAAATGTTGCAGTCCAGCCATTTGCGTCAGAAAGAACCTCGCTCTTACCAGTGTCTACGCCGTCTGCATAAAGGTGTACGGTAACTGAAGTAGGACGAGTACCGTCAGCGTTATTTTGATCTTCCCAAACCTTGGATACAGAAACGCTTACCTGCTGCTCGCCAGTTGCAGTACCGGCACCGCGAGGATTAATCCACCAACCTTCACGAGTGAAGTTATCAGTGTTGCCATCAAAATCAAGAGTTGCTCTATTGTCTACCTGGGTAACGTTGGCTGGAACAATGGTCTTGTACTCAAGCCAGCAATCCTGGATAAGTGGTTGGAAGCCAGCAAAGTTAACCTGATTATTGAGTCGAGCAAAGTCAAGAGTGTAACCATTAGGAGTAAAGGTAATTGCAGGAAGAATCTGATCTGCAGAAAGAGTCTGAACAGCACCGTTAACAAGGTGGAGGACAAAAGAGTGCTTAAGATATGGACCAGCAAGCTCATCTGAAGGATTAACACCAGTACCAGTAAGCTTTGATGCATCAACGGTATAAGGATTTACAATCTGATCCTTAACAGTGGCATTAAGAAGACCAACCTGGGTGATATCAGATGGAGTTAGGTTAACAACCCAACTGGTCACATAGTAATCGCTTCCGGTCTCAATAGTTGCACCAGAAGGAAGCGTATAGGTTGTCTCTGCAGTTGCGCCAGTTCTGTTGTACTTAGTAATTGCAGTATCCATTGCAGCAATAGAACCGCCATACGTCATGTTAAGGCTGGTGTTACCAATATTGAGCGTAGTGCTGCCATTGCCTCTCTGTGCAATTGCGCTTGACCAATTGAGCGAGAAAGACATCTGGCCATGAACGTTAAGAAGACCCGCAATATTGTTATTGAAGGTAACAGTCATGGTATTAGGGTTACTGGTAGGAGTTGCCGTACCAACAGAAATACTATTTCCGTTTGCATCTACACCCATAACCTCAAAAGGAGCTGGAGTATTATTCTCTAGCTCTGGAGGAAGCATAATAGTAAAGGTATCACCTGGTTGTGCAGGGGCACCATTGTTGAGCGCATAATCAAAATTTACACGCACGTTACTACCAACTAATGTTGTATAGCTAGCATTTGAAATAGTTGGTGTGTACTCAACAGCTTGTGCCTTTGTGTTGAATACAGTGAGCGCAGCAAATACAGTGAGCACAAACATAACCGCAAAGCTCAAAGACCTGCTAACTAAACCTTTAGACTGCATGATGCTCCTCACAGCTAGTTCAAAGATTTATTTATCTGCACACAAATAGCTGTACAAAACAATAAGATTTCTTTGAAACTCTACCTGCTTACTTAAAAATATAAAGTTCTAAAGTACTGATGTCAAAGAACTATCTATATCTCCATAAAAAAACTCCCGCACAGAGTGCGGGAGTTAATATTATTTTGGATTGTAAGTAAAGCTTACTTACCCAGAAGCTCCTGAACGTCAAGAGCAATCATATACTCCTCGTTGGTAGGTACAACCAGGACGCGTACCTTTGAATCTGGAGCAGAAATGTCACGGATTTCACCGGAGCGAACCTTGTTCTTCTCCTCATCGATCTTGACACCCATCCACTCAAGCTCTTTGACAACGCCAAGACGCATCTCATCGGAGTTCTCACCAATGCCAGCAGAGAATGCCATGGTATCAAAGCCGTGCATAGCCTGAGCCATCTCCATAATGAGCTGAGACGTACGATAATAGAACATATCAAGTGCAAGCAGGCAGTCTTTATCGCCAGCGTGAGCGCCATCCTCAATATCACGAGAATCGGAATGGCCAGACAGAGCGAGAAGACCAGACTGCTTGTTCATCATAGTGTCAATCTCATCGATGGAGTAACCGCCAACGCGAGAGAGATAGAAAACGGTAGCAGGGTCAATAGTGCCGCAACGGGTGCCCATGATAAGGCCGTCAAGTGGAGTAAGACCCATGGTGGTCTCAAGATCGCGACCATCTTCAATAGCGGAAAGAGAAGCGCCAGAACCAAGGTGGCAGCTTACCAGCTTGTGAGTCTGACCATTAGTGAACTCATTGGTTGCACGCCAAATATAGCGGTGAGAAGTACCGTGAGCACCGTACTTACGGACGTGGTATTTATCAACAACATCGCGAGGAAGAGCATAGCGATGTGCCTTCTCTGGCATATTGAAGTGGAAAGAAGTATCGCAAACGATTACATTGCCGACCTCTGGGAAGAGTTCGCGACAAATCTCAATAACATCAGCCTCAGCATAGTTATGAAGAGGAGCAAGTGGAGCAACCTCACGAACCTGAGCCAAGACCTTATCGTCTACAACGGCAGACTCTGGGAAGTACCAACCACCCTGAACAACACGGTGACCAATGCCATCAATTGGCTTATCAATAGTCTTAAGGATGTCAAAGACATGCTTAATAGCAGTCTTGTGATCAGGAAGAGCAACCTCAAGCTTCTGCTTCTCTCCACCAAGCTCCTCGTGACCAACAAAAGAACCTTCGATACCGATACGCTCGCAGTTTCCTTTTGCGTAAACCTCGCGGGTGTCAACGTCAAGAAGCTGATACTTAAGAGATGAGCTACCTGCGTTGATAACCAGTACGTTCATGTGACTCCTCTTTCCGTGAAGCAGTGCAGACTATTAAGTCTTCCTCTCCTACTTCAAATAAACATAACCGCATGACATCATAAACCCCAAGATACCCCGGAGTTAAATAGACGAGCAAAAAACTTGAATATTTTTATTTTCCGCCCATAGAATCATCCAACTGCTTTCCACCTAAAATGTGGAAGTGGACGTGATTGACTGACTGGCCACCATGCTTTCCAGTGTTGGTAACAACACGGAATCCCGTCTCTTTAATTCCTGTTTTTTCTATTACCGCAGCTATAGCCTTAGTAACACTCTCAAGAGTTGCAGCAGGAATGCCATCAATGATGTTGTCGTAGTGGTTCTTAGGTACAACAAGAACGTGAACAGGCGTAATAGGATTAAGGTCATTAAAAGCTACAACGTTTTCATCCTCATAGAGAAACTCTGTAGGGATTTCTTTGTTAGCAAGCTTACAAAAAATGCAATCAGACATAACCTCTCCTTTACTCGTCTAAATATGCAGTAGAAGGTGCTGCGGTAGTATCTGTAATTGCAGCTCCTGCCTGAGACTCATCAAGCAGAACCTTAACTTTTTGCTCTGCCGTATCAAGTCTTCCACGAAGGTCTTTAACCAGTTCAACACCACGAGCATACAGAGCCAAAGACTCCTCGAGCTCCAAATCTGTGCCCTCGAGCTTACGTACAATCTGTTCAAGTTCAATAGAAGCGTCTTTAAAAGTCAGCTCTTCAGTCTTCTTAGTATCCATGTTGTTCCCCTTATCTATGAAAGCTCAATGTCAGAAACAGTTGCCTTAATTGTTCCATCCGTCATTTTGACCAGCAATGAATCTCCAACCGAGGCATCTTTGGCCGTTTTAATGACAGACCCCTTTTCATCTTGGACATATGCATATCCCCTTGTAAGAACCTTTAAAGGAGAAAGTGCATCTAGTTTTCCTGCAAGCGAAGAAAGAGAAGCCTCATATGGATGAAGCATGGCTGCACTAGCTCTGGTAAGTCTTTGCGACTCAACAGAAAGCATCTCTTTTTTTCTTAAAAGAAGCGCTGGTAGAGCATCCATTAATCTTTGCTCTGTCTGATTAAGATCTTCCGTTCTCGTAGAAATAATATAAGCAGGATCTTTTAGACACGGACGATCAGACAGCTTCTCTAGCTGGAATTTTTTACTTGATAGGGCATTTCTCATTGCCAAGTTGGAACGCTGTGCAACAGTAGTTAGATCCGTCTTATAGAACTGCAAAATCTTTCTTGTTGCGTTTCCAAGGCGAGAAATTCTGTTGTTAAACGTAGTTTGTAGCTCACTAATAGCGGGCGCCACAGACTCTGCAGCAGCTGTTGGCGTTGAAGTTCTTCTATCAGAAACCATATCTGCAATGGTGGTATCTGGCTCATGGCCAATACCTGTAATAACAGGTACAGGACACGCTGCGATAGCACGCGCCACTCCCTCGTCGTTGAAGCACATAAGGTCTTCAAATGAGCCTCCACCACGCACCAGCAAGATTGCATCTGGACGTGTAGTTGCGGCCACCTGAAGCGCCCTAATGATAGTTGCGGGTGCATGAGTACCCTGAACAGCGCAGCCAGACACTTCAAGCTCTACTAGAGGGTTTCTACGCGCAAGCGTACGCTTAACGTCATCAATGACGCTGCCAGAAAGTGACGTAACTACACCAATGCGTGTACAGAACTCTGGAATGTAGCGCTTTCTGGAAATATCAGTAAGACCCTCTTTTTCTAGCTTTTTAGCAAGCTGGGCAACCTTTTGACGAAGGTCTCCTTCTCCGGCAATCTGAATAGTGCGAGCATGAAAAGAAAGCTTGCCGCTTGAAGCGTAAATATCAAACTTTCCTGTCATCTGAATCTTCATACCGTCTTGCAGCGTAATGCCGCTAGCAGCATAAATCTTTGACCAGACGATAACCGCCATAGAGCTAACAGGGTCTTTTACGTCAAAGTAGCAATGACCAGATTTGTAGTTTGGTCCTCTAAATCCAGAAACCTCTCCCACTACCGTCATAGATGGCATTGAAGCAACTTCATTTTTTGCAAAGAGCACTGCATCAGATACTGAAAGAACAGAATCTTCTTTCTCTTGAATCTGATCCATTACTAGTTCCTGTTTCTAGAAGAACCAAGTAGATATAAAAGCTGAAGTGCAGAAACCATTGCAGCAGCTACATAAGTAAGAGCAGCAGCAATTAGTACCTTTTTAGCGCCATTGTAGTCAAAGCCTGCGGGAGCGTTTGCCTTCAAAAAGGCCAATCCACGCCTTGAGGCATCAATCTCTACAGGAAGCGTAACTATATGGAACAAGAAGGTAAATGCATAGAGCCAAATTGCAAGCACAGTCATGCCTGAAACATTGAGCAAGACACCAGCAAGAAAGACATAAATCCACGCTGCAGATGCCAAATTAACAACAGGAACAAGAGCGGAACGAACGCGAGATGGCATATACATTTTGGCTGTCTGAACTGCATGGCCTGCCTCGTGACAAGAAACAGCAACAGAAGCTACGCTGCCCTCTGAGAAGTTTGCATCAGAGAGGTGCAGGCAATTGTCACGTGGATCATAGTTATCGGTAAGTTCACCAGAAATCCTCTTGATACCAACATTAGCTGCTCCATTTGTGTCCATCATGGCGCGAGCAACAGAAGCGCCGGTGGCATTAAACCCTGAAGGAACTAAAGAATACTTTTTAAATTCATGCTTGATGTACCACTGAGTGCCCAATCCGAGCACCAACGAGGCAACTACTAGAACAACGTATGGGATAAACGCACCAGAGTAATACATATTTTTCTCCTATCTATGTATAAAGATGAGTATACCCAACTCACCGGACAAAAAGTCAGATTTGAATGAGCAACCACACTTGCCTTAGATTAAAGCGCCTCAATTACAACAGCTCTACTCGACCATTTTTGACGGTAAGTCCTACCTCGCCATTGAGTAGTCCAACAAGCTGCTTGCCCACTAATTGATAGCGCCATCCAGTTTTAAGTCTTGCATCAACCTTGTCCAAAAGCAGATCAGTAAGATCGTCTTTATTGGCAATCAAAGGAGATGCAATTCCTTCTTTTTCTGAGACAATCCTGATAAGAGCATACATAAGCTCAACAACACCTTCAGAACCAGCTGAAGGATGAGCATGATGCTCAATTTTTGGACACTGATCAGCGGGAGTCTTTTGACCACGTTTGATTGCATCCAAAAGATGCACTACCCCACCTTGAGAAATCTGCTCGGTACCGCGAATTTTGCGTAGTCTATCAGGTGTTGTAGGCACACGACGACAAATCTCAATAATAAGTTCATCGGAAAGCACCCATTTACGTGGAACATCTCTTTTAGCCGCAGTATCTTCTCGCCAAGCACAAACCTCTCGAGCAATGGCAAGCTGTCTGCGTGTAAGCGAGCCAGAACGCTTCAAACGAAGATACGCCTGATAGGGGTCTCGACGATACTGCTCAATATTGGTGTGCTGGTCCATCTCTGGCTTTACCCAGCTTAAACGGTCAAGCTTGATGAGTTTCTCGATCATCTGATGATAAATTGCAGGAAGATATCTGACGTCATCCTCGGCATATACCAGCTGTTCTTTATCAAGCGGTCGCTTTGACCAGTCTGTTAAAGACTCTGCTTTAGCAAGCTTAACGTTAGCAAAATTTTCTACCAACCCGGCGTAGCTCACCTGCTGGCGCATACCCAAAAATGCGGCTGCTACCTGCGTATCAAAAACAGGTGCGCATGCGCAGTCCATTTTTTCTAGTAAGACCTCAAGGTCCTGTGAGCACGCATGGAAAATCTTAACAATCTGCGGATTTTCCAGGAGTTCTTTAAGAGGAGTAAGGTCATCAATAAGCAGCGGATCAATTGCGACAATCTCGGAACCTGTAGAAACCTGCACCAAGCAAAGCTTGGGAAAGTAGGTTTTCTCGCGAAGAAACTCCGTATCAACTGCAAGGATATGCGAAGTCTTTGCTCGCTCACAAAATGCGGAAAGTTCTTCTGAGGTTGCTATATACAATGCGTCCATCCAATTGCCGATTAAGTATCTAACGTAAAGCGATACACTCATACGTATCAAAATGATATAACAGCTTGTCGCAAATCTTCGGAGGATATATGAGAACCCTCATCATTCACAATCCTTGCTCAGGTTTTAGCTCTGACGCAATCTTTGAATTTGAGCGTGCTCTTTTGAAAAGCGGCGACGAATGCCTGGTAAAGCTAGTTGAAAGCCATTGGCGCACAGATGAGGTTCTGAGTTCTGTTCAGCCTGAAGATTTTGACGTAGTGGTGCTCTCGGGCGGAGATGGAACCGTATCTAGCCTGCTCTACGGCCTTAGAGGATACCAGACACCTATTCTTGTCTTCCCTTCTGGAACCGCTAATCTTCTAGCTGCAAATATTGGAAACGCTCCTGAACCTAACGCACTGGCGCTGGCCTGCAGAAACCTTCAGACCGCACAGCTTGATCTGGGTGAGATTACCTGGACCACAGTGTCGGGAGAAACCCATGTAGCTGGAGTTCCTTTAATGGCCGGTACAGGCCTTGACGCAGAAATTATGCGTTCAGCTATCCCCCACAAACAAACCTTTGGAGAAGCCGCATACTTTACTGCGGCCCTAGCCAACCTTATGCCGCCAGTTCACGACTTCAAAATTACCGTTGACGGCAAAGTACATGAGCTTCAGGGCATTGGCTGCATTATTGCAAACAGCTCCATGATGCAAGCAGGAATTGAATTAGCACCTGGTAATCGTATGAATGACGGTCTGCTTGAGGTTATTGTCATTGAGACTCACATGACTGCAAAGCTGGTACGCCCACTACTTTCTGGTTTCTTTGATCGCACGGGAGACTCGCTTGGTAGGCCCTACCTCAATAGCTTTAGCGGAAAAGAAATTACCGTTGAATCAACAGCTCCTATGCCACTGGAAGTAAATGGCGAGGTCACCTGCCACGACATCTACGCCTATTCTGCTAGGTGTCTTCCTGGCGTGGTAAACGTTGTAGTGGACCACATGAGCCCTTACAGTAAGAAAGTATAAGAGCAGTTAAACAGCATTTTCTGTACTGACAGAGGACGCGTTTTCTTTTCTTTCGTTTTCGTAACATTCAACCAAAAAGATTGCACGTAGCCGTCAGATTAACTAATCTTTTATAGATACATTACTAGGGTACGCGCAGAGACTTCTGTAGCGTACACGCAGTTGATGGGATATTTTTTGGTTGACGTTTCTAAAATTCGCGAGAGGTTCGATGAGCTTTCAACTCCTATTTTGAAGTCTGGAAGACTCTATCAGCTTGCAACTTTTACACAACATGGAACTACCAGCACACTCGACCACGTTATTGCGGTTGCTTATAGCAGCCTTGCCTTTGCCATGAATGCTGGCATCAAAGTTGACGAGCATGCCCTTGTACGTGGCGCGCTTCTTCATGACTACTACCTCTATGATTGGCACGATCACGAGGCCGCACCAGACAACTGGCACGGATTTACGCACCCTCGCCATGCACTTGATAATGCCCGCGAGGATTTCCCTGATTTAACCCCTGTTGAGGAAGACATCATCTTGCATCACATGTTTCCTCTTGTTCCTATTCCACCTCATACCAAAGAGGCTTGGATTGTAACAACCTGCGATAAAGCTTGTTCAACTGCAGAAACGCTGACAGGCAATCCATACAAAAAAGATGGCTTCCGCCCAACGGGTTTCTCGACACCTGAAAGCGATTTTCAGGGCACAACAAACAGTGAGTCAGGTGGGTTTAACGACTACATGGATTACGGAAACCTCTCGTGAGCACCATGACTGAGACACTGCGTACACTCTTTGCACTCGATAAGAATATTGAGATCTTTGTGCAGCATCTGCCTCAAATGGTCATAATTTTTGCGCTGATTTCTTTTGGTGGTTGGGTATACGAGACCATTTATTGCTCCGTTGTTGAGGGAGAATTTACCAAGCGCGGTTTTCTTTTTGGTCCTACCTGCCCTATTTATGGCATTGGAGCGATTGCAGAATGGCTGGTACTAGGCCAGATTTCTAATCCAATTATTGTCTTTATCATTGGTGCAGTTTTAGCCACAGTTATTGAGTACTCGACCGGCCTCTTTTTGGAGCGTCGCTTTAAAAAGAAGTGGTGGGACTACTCCATGTTTAAGTTTAACTTGCATGGTCGAATTTGTCCCCAGGCCAGCGCGGTGTTTGGCGCGTTTTCTGTTACCTCAGTTTTTGTGCTCGTTCCAACAATGCTTGATGTTTTGATGATTTTCTCCAAGCACACTGTCTCGGTTGTGGCGTTTATTGTGGTTACGCTTTATTTTTTGGACACGGTTGCCAGCCTTCTTTGGAATGGACCTACTACCCATCACAAAGTTGAAGCCGCAGCTCAAGATGCATCAATGAAGGTTGAAGAAGCCGCACAGAATGCGTCACATCAGGTTGATGCGATGGCTCAAAGCGCTTCGCAAAAAGTGAGTGCTGCGGCACAAAATGCTTCCCAAAAAGCTAACGAAGCTGCTCAAAAGGCAAACGCGGCAGCCCAAAAAGCAAATGCAGCTGCTCAAACTGCAACCCTTCTTGCCACTCAAAAGGCTAAAGAGGTTTCCCAGAAAGTCCAGGTAACCAAGCAGAAACTTGACGACACCACGCAAAAGGTCAAAGACCACCTGCCAGGTTCGCTCCCCTGGGACAACTAGACGGGCTTCTCGACATACCGAAATACCTTAGCAAACGCTGATTTCGAGTTTGGATTTGTATGTACACTATTGAAAGTAGAGTTAGATACAGCGAGTGCGATGAGACTGGAAAGCTTTCCCTGGTAGGTGTTATGAACTACCTGCAGGATTGCTCGACGTTCCACTCGGAAGATATTGGCCGCGGCTTTAAGCAGCTTACCAGCGAGGGATACGCATGGGTCTTGGCAACTTGGCAGATTCAGGTTGACCGACTCCCTCAATTTGGCGAGAAGATCTGCGTGGGTACCTGGTCGTATCAGATGAAGGGTCTTCAGGCGTCCAGGTCATTTGTTATCAATGATGCAAGCGGTACAAACATTGTAAAAGCTGATTCTACCTGGTATTTAATGGACATTAAAGAGGGCAAGGCGGCCCGCGTTCCAGAGAGCGAGAGCGTTTACCTTACTGGCGAACCTCGCGTAGATTTACCTCCCACGCCTCGCAAAATTGCACTTGAGGGAAATGCCGTTGATGGACCAGCCATTCTTGTTTCTCAGCAACACCTGGATACAAACAAGCATGTCAACAATGCTCAATACGTGCTCATGGCCGTCGACACGCTTGTGGCCTTGGGTTATTCTCATAAACTGCGCCGTATTGTGGTTCAGTACAGAAGTCAGGCGCACTTGGGCGACACCATTACTCCCCAAGTATACACCGATGAGACGGGTTTCTCGGTAGTGCTCAAAGATGCCGAAAATTCTACCGTCTTTGCAACAGTCAGACTGGAGGGATAACATGTCCGAGGCCAAGACAGTCAATGTAGCTGCGGCTATCTTCTATAAGGACAACAAAATCCTTGCCGCTTGCAGGGTTGACGCTGATAACGCTGGCTTCTGGGAGTTTCCTGGCGGAAAGGTTGAGGCTGGAGAGACCTCCGAGCAGGCCCTGCGTCGAGAAATTCAGGAAGAGCTGCACTGTAGCGTGCAGGCGGCATTCTTCTATGACACGGTGACTTACTCCTACCCCACCTTTGACCTGCATATGGATTGTTTCGTCTGCACACTTGGCGAGTCTGAGGAACCTATTGCAGATCCAGAGGTTCATTCAGAGCTCCGTTGGCTTGCTCAAAACGAACTGCTTGATGTGCAGTGGCTTCCTGCGGACATTGAGCTCATCAAGCAGCTTGGCACGTTCTGGAACGATGTCTTTGCGTCGCAGCACCTGTAGGAGCTGCGGGCGTGTGAGCCGCAGGCGCGAGCGCTGCGGGTGTAGACGAGCTGCAAGCGTGGACGAGCTGTCGTGTGCAGAAAACTTTGCAGAGTATGTGGAGTGACTAAAAGAGGGGTTTCTCGCCATGAAATCCTTGGGCGACGACGGGTATCATCAAAGTGTAAGCGTTTGATTGAGGATTGATGGCAAAGAAAGACGACAACCAAGATACCAGGCACAACAGGCATGAATTTGGCGACGAGGGCTCTGATTTTGACCCAAACGATCCGTCGCAGATGCCTGATGGCTCTCCTTTTCCTGCGGGCTTGCTATTTTTTATAGTTATTATGCTGCTCTCGGGACTGGGACGTTCTTGTGTCGCAAGCAATCAGACTTCCTCTAGCCCGCTTTTTGGGGACCCCTACAGCGCTTATTCTGATAGCAATTGGTAAGGTACTTGGATAAGACTTGCTATATAAGCATCTAGCAGGTATTTATTCCATTTTGAACAGTAATTTGAAGGATTGAATATGAGCAAAGCAGATCGCATTTTTATTGATATGTGTTCCGACATTATTGAAAACGGCACCACCACCGAGGGCGAGAAGGTCCGTCCTACCTGGGAAGATGGTACCTCTGCATACACAATCAAGAAGTTTGGCGTCTGCAATCGCTATGATTTGCGTGAGGAGTTTCCTGCGCTGACGCTTCGCCGCACTGCGCTCAAGAGCGCCATGGACGAAGTTCTGTGGATTTATCAGAAGAAGTCCAATAACGTGAACGACCTCAACTCTCACATCTGGGATTCGTGGGCTGATGAGTCTGGCTCCATTGGCAAAGCTTACGGTTATCAGGTTGGACAGGTTTCTCACTATGCTGACGGCGATTATGACCAGATGGATCGCGTGCTCAAGGATCTCAAAGAGAATCCATTCAGCCGTCGAATCATGACCAACTTGTACACCTTTGCCGACCTCTCTGAGATGAACCTCTACCCTTGCGCATTCAACGCAATCTATAACGTTACTCAGGAGCCAGGCAAAGACAAGCCAACGCTTAACCTGTTGCTTGTTCAGCGTAGTCAGGACATTCTTGCTGCTAACAACTGGAATGTTTGCCAGTACGCAATCCTGTTGATGATGGTTGCGCAGGTCAGCGGCATGGAAGCTGGCGAGCTGGTTCACATGATTGCCGACGCTCACATTTACGATCGTCACGTGGATATTGTTAAAGAATTGATTTCTCGCCCAACCTTTGATGCACCAAAGGTGAGCCTGAACCCTAATGTCACCAACTTCTACGACTTCACTACTGACGACCTCATTGTCGAAGATTATCAGCACGGTCCTCAGATTAAAAACATTCCGATCGCTGTTTAAACGCAGCTGCTGCGGACGCGGTTGACGCAGACGCGGCTAGCGCGGCAGACACGCCCAATCGGACATGACCGGTACAGCCGGTATGCCCGAGCGGACGCTCAAGCTAAGACCATCATTTCATTTAAGACGATACTTGCCAGGAGAACCACATGAACGCAATTGTTTCTGTAACACGCGATTGGGGCATCGGATGCGACGGGGACCTTCTCATCCCCAACAAGGCCGACATGAAGTATTTTGTCGAGCATACGCGCGGTTGCACAGTTGTCATGGGCAGAAAGACGCTGGAGAGCTTCCCTGGCGGACCGCTTAAAGGTCGCCGCAACATCGTCATCTCTAGAAACGCCGATTACCAGGTCGAAGGCGTTGAGGTTGTGTCGTCGGCAGAGGAAGCACTTCGTTTAGTTGAGGATGAAGTTCCCGAGAAGGTCTGGCTTATTGGTGGAGCTTCGATTTACCGCACCCTTCTCGACAAGTGCTCTTACGCGTACGTGACAAAACACGACACCGTAGTTGACGCGGACACATACTTCCCCAACCTGGATGAAGACCCTGCGTGGGAAGTTTGTAACGAGGAAGACGGCGGCGTGACTCCGGAAGGCATCGCTTTCAAGTTTGTTACCTACAAGCACGTTTAACTGGTGTGCGCGATCTACAAGGCCGTTCAGTCTCTGCGCGTTCAATCGTATGAATTTCATGTTGATTGGTCGAAACGTTTCATAGACTCTTTGATTTAGTTTTTATCTAAGTCCTCTTTTACCTGCATGTATGAGGGGACTTTTCTTGTTTTGGAAGATTCGAGTTAAAGGGCTGGCAAACAACCGACAGATTGCTGAAAAATCGTGCTGGTATATTCGTTTCTCATTCTAAGGAGGAGCGGATGGATATTATTTTCTCGCATGAAACTGCACTACAAATCTGCGCACAACTTAAGACACGCAGAAATGATGATGTTCTTTTGCAACGGACAACGAGGGATTTGCGCGCAACATATTCTGCGTGTTCAGATGAGGTGTATGAAGAAAAACTCCGATTTCTTAAGAAAGAATATGGCATAGTCTTGTCTAAAACCACTCATGAAATACTCAGAGACAATTTAAGGACTAGATTTTCTGAAACGCGAGTATCACACCAGTTCAAATGTCTTTTGCCGGCAGGCTCCCTTATTGATCTGGGGCAGAATATTTATTGTGTTACGCCTTCCCTAGCTGTTTGCTTACTCTCTAGGAATAAAAGTCCTCTTCATCAGATTGTGCTTGCGAATTTACTGATGGCCAGTTATGGTCATCTCCCAAACGGTGAGCTCTGCGAATTTGATACGTCGTTGGTTGCTCCGAACGAAATTGCGTCTCTATTGAATGCGCTTGAACCTTATTCTCCTGGATTACATGTCACACAAAAGAATATGCGCTTTTTCTTTTCTGATGCAGCCTCTCCCATGGAAGTAAAGATGGCAATTAGATCTGCTCTCCCATATTGTGAAGGTGGTTTCAATCAAACGCCAATTGCGTTGAATAAATCGTATGTAATAAAAGACCAAATAAACCCAGGGATACCAGCAAAAGAACGAAAGCTTGATTTGCTGTTCGGGAAGATGTCTAAATCAAATTTGTCTGGATTAAATTTAGTGGCTATCGAATATAACGGTGCGTATCATGATGACTTCTACCAGCAAAGAAAAGATAATCAAAGAACTAACGAACTGAACTCAGTGAGTATTAAAGAGTACTTTGTAAATGCGGATATCTACAGGAATCAGCTGGCAATGCAAAATATGTTCCTGAGCATTAAAAAAGACTTGGGAGACAGCAATCTGTACCGGATCAAGCAGACGCTGCGCCAGTATTCTCATGAGCAATTCATTTTGATGAATAAACTTGACTCAATATACAGATTTATGAATGAACTAATATATAAAGTTTAACTATCCCTAAATTGCCCTATGTGACAACACAGCAAAGTCAGATAATCTGCAAAATTCGATGTCAATAGCACATCAAATGAAGATATTCTGCACTAAACACGCATTTTTGGAGCAATGTATAGCCTTTTTTGACAGATTATGTGACATAGGTGTGTTTTGTGAATCTGTAATCGTAGGTCCAATTAAATTTGCCCCTCGGGCGATTAGGTAGAAGGTTTAGAAAGCCAACAAAAGAGCCGGTTACCTGGGTTTTAGGTAACCGGCTCTTGCTTTGTGCTTTACGCGCTTCGTGGTGGGCGCTCCGGGGTGGACGTGCTAGCGACGCGGCGCGCGGGTGCGAGGATTAGTCCTCGTAGAAGCCTGGCTCGCGACCGTAGTAAGCATCCAGGTAGAGCTCGCGGAGCTCGGAGACAAGTGGGTAGCGTGGGTTTGCGCCAGTGCACTGGTCATCGAATGCCTGCTCAGACATCTCGTCAAGGGTATCGAGGAAGTACTTCTCATCTACGCCGTAGTCCTTGATGGTCTCCTTGACGCCGATGTATGCCTTGAGCTCCTCAATCTTCTTGACGAAGTTCTCAAAGACCTCACGGTCATCCTTGCCGGTAACGCCGCAGAAACGGCCTGCCTCAGCGTAACGTGCGAGGGTGTGTGGATGATCGTATTGTGGGAAGGTTCCCATCTTTGTTGGACGCTCAGCTGCGTTGTAGCGCATAACGCGAGTAAGGATAACTGCGTTTGCCCAACCGTGTGGAATGTGGTGGAAAGCGCCCAGTTTGTGAGCCATAGAGTGGTTGATACCGAGGAATGCATTAGCAAATGCAAGACCACCCAGGCAGGAAGCATTTGCCATGTGATCGCGTGCCTCAACATCGTTTGGATTGTCATAAGCACGTGGCAAGTACTCAAAGACCAGCTTCATGCCGCGAAGAGCCATGCCATCTGTGTAGTCAGATGCCATCATAGAGACAAATGCCTCGAGGCAGTGAGTAAGAACGTCGATACCAGAAGCAGAGGTCAGGCCCTTAGGCTGGCTCATCATGTTGTCGGTATCAACAATTGCCATGTTAGGCAGCAACTCGTAGTCTGCAAGTGGGTACTTAACGCCGTTGTCAGCATCAGTGATGATGGCAAATGGAGTTACCTCGGAACCAGTACCAGAAGAAGTTGGAATAGCAACGAAGAATGCCTTGTTGCCCATCTTAGGATAGTTGTAGACACGCTTACGGATATCCAAGAAGTCCGCCGCCATGTCCTCAAACTTCTCCTCTGGGTTCTCGTACATGGACCACATAATCTTACCTGCGTCCATAGCAGAACCGCCGCCGATTGCGATGATGCAGTCTGGCTCGAAGGAGCGAATGCGAGCTACGCCCTCAAGTGCGCACTGAAGGGTTGGGTCTGGAGCAACATCCCAGAATGAAGAGTGAACAATACCCAGGGAATCCAGGGTCTCCTCGATAGTCTTGGTGAAGCCACTCTTGTAAAGGAACTGGTCTGTGACAATGAAGACGCGCTTCTTGTTATAGACCTCTTTAAGCTCACGGAGAGCAAGAGGCATGCAGCCCCTCTTGAAGTAGACCTTCTCAGGTACACGAAGCCAAAGCATATTCTCTTGCCTCTCTGCAACAGACTTGTAGTTAAGCAGGTGCTGTGGGCCAACATTGCCGGAGACGGAGTTGCCGCCCCAGGTACCGCAGCCAAGGGTTAGGGATGGAGCCATCTTGAAGTTGTAGAGGTCTCCAATACCACCCTGAGAGGAAGGAGTATTGATCAGGATACGGCAGGTTTTCATTGCCTCCTGATGCTTAGCAATCTTCTCTTTCTCGTTAATGTTGACGTAAAGAGAGCTGGTGTGACCGTAGCCACCATCAGCAACAAGACGCTCTGCCTTAGCAATAGCCTCGTCAAAATTCTTTGCTCGATACATGCCAAGAACTGGAGAAAGCTTCTCGTGAGCCATCTCTTC
>JABZHP010000020.1 GCA_015258785.1 Atopobium sp. | reverse complement strand
TCATCGTATAGTGTTTCTGCTGATACGTATGAGCCACGAGGCTCACAGGGTCTCTCCGCAGAAGATCGCAGGCAGGTTAACTCAGAGCTTGAGCTCTTAAGTGCTATGGCAACAAACTTGTCTTTAGTGCGAGAGTATCAAGACCGTATTGCAGACTTTGTCTGGGCCGATGCTCGTCATCAAACCATGGCGTGGGCCATGCTTGCTACTCCAGAGGGTGCTACGCCAGCGCAGGTTGTTGCCGCGGCTGCGGCTGTTGAGCCAAATGCGGCAGCTATTCTTTCTTCTGGTCGCGTGATATCTGAGGGCAACTCCGATACACGTCGCTCGCTTGAGTTTATTGTGGACACTGTTGACTACTACTCGGTACAACGTAAATTGCGAGAAATTCGATCAAATCTGCGCTCCAGTTCTTATGCAGGGGAGTCTTCAAGCGGAACACTTGCTGAAGAGCAACTTGCTGCTGCGCAGGAGCTTCAGGCACGAGCGCTTGAGCTAGGCAAGAGGCTTACTTCGGGGCAGTAGAAAATACTCATTTTATGGGGATGCTACTCATCTGATTTTTTATAAATTAAAATGAGTAGTTTGATTAGGTAGAGAAACTTTTGGGTATAAAGATTTGCGCTAATCTATCGAAAGGATATTTGTGGCTGCAAAAAAGGCAAATGAAGAGGTCAAACTCTCAGATGAGCTTACTAAAATTGTTGATGATCTGGTAAGTTCTTCAAAGTCTAACGGTAGTATCAGCGAAGACGATATTCAGGTTGCCATTCGTGACGTTGACGTTAACGATGATGAGCTTTCTGATCTGTATGATTCGCTGCGCGTTAAAGGTGTAGAGATTACTACCGCATCTGAAGCAACCGTTTCTTTCGCCATTGAAGATGACGCCGTAGAGGATGATTTTTCATCCGATGATGACTTGGATGACTCATCTGATTTTGAAGATGAAGATGATGAAGATTTTGATGCTGTAAATGAGGCGCGTGAGGTCAAAGAGGCTCTCCGCTCTGTCTCCAAGGCAAAAGTCTCCAAGCCAAAACGTTCTTCTCGCGCTCGTGCTCGTCGCTCAGATACCACCACGGTTATGCTTACCGGCGATCCTGTCCGCATGTATCTTAAAGAGATTGGTAAGGTAGACCTGCTTACTGCATCAGAAGAGGTTCACCTTGCTATGAAGATTGAGGCAGGTACTGCAGCTTCCCAGAAGCTGGAGGACTTTGAGGATGGCCTCATCGAGCTCAACCGTGCAGAGCAGCGCCGCCTCATGCGTATTGAGTCCGTAGGACTTGACGCTAAGCAGCAGCTTATCTCTGCAAACCTTCGTCTTGTCGTTTCAATTGCTAAGCGCTATGTTGGCCGTGGCATGCTGTTCCTCGATCTTATCCAGGAAGGTAACCTGGGCCTTATTCGTGCTGTCGAGAAATTCGACTACACCAAGGGCTTTAAGTTCTCAACATATGCTACATGGTGGATTCGCCAGGCAATTACCCGTGCTATTGCGGACCAAGCTCGTACCATTCGTATTCCTGTTCACATGGTAGAGACTATCAATAAGCTCATCCGTGTTCAGCGTCAGCTTCTGCAAGATCTTGGTAGAGATCCCTCTCCAGAAGAGATTGGCGCAGAAATGGGTATGTCTCCTGATCGCGTCCGCGAGATTCAGAAGATTAGCCAGGAGCCTGTCTCTCTTGAGACGCCTATTGGTGAAGAAGAAGATTCCCAGCTTGGAGACTTTATTGAGGACTCTTCAGCCGTTGCTCCACCAGATGCAGCTTCTGATTCAATGCTTCGTGAGCAGCTTGAGCAGGTTCTTGACGGCCTTGCTGATCGTGAGCGTAAGGTTATTAAGTTCCGCTTTGGTCTTGAGGACGGTCATCCTCGTACCCTTGAAGAGGTAGGCAAGGAGTTTGGCGTTACGCGTGAGCGTATTCGTCAGATTGAGTCCAAGACCTTGGCAAAGCTTCGTCATCCTTCTAGGTCCGGTCGTCTTAAGGACTACATGGAGGAGTAGCTTCTTGGTTTAGGTATGCAAGAGATTGTGCAAGAATAATTTGAATAAATTTTTTCTAAATAATGCTTGCATGGTTTGGAATGTCTCTCTATACTTAAACACCGCTGAGAAGCATACATATTCCCCGATGGCGCAGCGGTAGCGCAGCTGACTGTTAATCAGCGTGTCGCAGGTTCAAATCCTGCTCGGGGAGCCAGAATTTTCAAGACCAGGCATCGCCTGGTCTTTTTTTGTTTGAAGAACCGTTCTGCTTTTCTCGCATTAGGCAGATTTTTATTCACAGATTTGAAGAGGACGTTTTTCTCGACAATTTGGTCATTTGACTGATTTTTCTTTATTTATCCTCAAAAACTTCAAAATTGATACCGTAAAAGGTACAAAACATAACGCTTACGGTATTTCTGCAACCGTTGAGCGACATCTCACAGAGAGCTGTGATGAGATTTGTTAACGTACTCATTAAGGTCAGAGTTATGCAAAAGGCATAACAAATGAGAAAGGTCACTACTATGGATGTGTCTCGTCGCAGTTTTCTAAAGTTCTGTGGTCTAGGCGTTCTTAGCGTTGGTGGATCTAGCGTTCTTGTAGCTTGCGCACCTAGCGAGAAAAAAGAGGAAGGCGCTAAAGATGCAAAGGTAGAGAACAAGGATAAGCCTGTTGTCTTCTTCAACCGTCAGCCTTCTAACAGCTCAACCGGTGAGCTTGATACAAACACTCTTAACTTCAACAAGGACACCTATTACGTTGGCTTTGATGCAGTTCAGGGTGCAGAACTCCAGGGCCAGATGGTTCTTGATTACATCAAGGCTCACGCAGCTGAGCTTGATCGCAACAAGGACGGCATCATTGGTTACGTTCTTGCAATTGGTGACATTGGTCACAACGACTCTATCGCTCGTACTCGTGGTGTCCGTAAGGCACTTGGTACTGGCATCGAGAAGGACGGCAAGATTATTTCCGATCCAGTAGGCACCAACACCGATGGCTCCGCTTCTGTTGTTCAGGACGGCAAGCTTGAGGTCGGCGGCAAGTCCTACACCATCCGTGAGCTTGCTTCTCAGGAGATGAAGAACACCGCTGGTGCAACATGGGATGCTGCAACCGCTGGTAACGCAATTGCTGCTTGGTCTTCTTCCTTCGGCGATCAGATTGATGTTGTTGTTTCCAACAACGACGGTATGGGCATGTCCATCTTCAATGCATGGTCAAAGGCTCAGAAGGTTCCAACCTTTGGTTACGACGCCAACTCTGACGCTGTTGCAGCTATTGCTGACGGCTATGCAGGCACCATTTCCCAGCACCCAGATGTTCAGGCTTACCTGACTCTCCGTCTGCTCCGCAACGCTCTTGACGGCGCTGATATCAACACCGGCATTGAGTCCGCAGACGATGCTGGCAACAAGATTGACTCCAAGGACTACAAGTATGTTGCAGAGCAGCGTTCTTACTACGCTCTCAACCTTGCAGTTACCGCTGAGAACTACAAGGACAACCTTGACGCAACCACTACCTATCCAGAGGCTTCTAAGCAGCTGAGCGCAGACAAGCACCCAGAGAAGAAGGTTTGGCTCAACACCTACAACTCTGGCGACAACTTCCTTGGTTCAACCTATGTACCACTGCTCAAGAAGTATGCTCCACTGCTCAACCTCAACGTTGAGTTCATCGCAGGCGATGGCCAGACTGAGTCCAACATTACCAACCGTCTTGGCAACCCTGACGAGTACGATGCATTTGCATTCAACATGGTTAAGACCGACAACGGTTCTTCCTATACCCAGCTGCTTAAGTAATTAAGTAGTCGATAGCACGAAACAATACCGGAGGGGAGACACCTGCTCTCCTCCGGTGTTCTCGCGAATAAGCGCAATAACTTAGCGAGATAAAGGGGTGATTACATGGCAGATACAGAAAACGATATCGTTCTAACAATTGATGGAATGAGCAAGTCCTTTGGACGTAACCGCGTTCTGGATCACATTTCAATGAACGTACGCCGTGGAACCGTTATGGGTCTTATGGGAGAGAACGGCGCAGGCAAATCTACCATGATGAAGTGCCTGTTTGGTACGTATCAAAAAGATGAAGGCAAGATATTTCTTGACGGCAAAGAGGTTAGTTTCTCTGGACCAAAAGACGCACTTGAGAATGGCGTCGCAATGGTTCACCAGGAGCTTAACCAGTGCCTTGATAGAAATGTTGTAGATAACTTGTTCCTTGGTCGCTATCCCGTTAATGCAATGGGTGTTGTCGACGAGGGACGCATGAAAAAAGAGGCTAACGAGCTCTTCAGGCGTCTTGGTATGACCGTAGACCTGACACAGCCTATGAAGAACATGTCAGTATCTCAGCGTCAAATGTGCGAGATTGCAAAGGCAATTTCTTACAACGCTAAGATTATTGTTCTTGATGAGCCTACTTCTTCACTTATGACCCAAGAGGTCGAGAAACTCTTTGAGATGATTCACATGCTCAAAGAGCAGGGAATTTCTTTGGTCTACATCTCTCACAAGATGGATGAGATCTTTGAGATTTGCGATGACATTTCAGTTCTTCGTGACGGTAAGCTTGTTATGACCAAGCGCTCAAATGAGACCAACATGAATGAGCTCATCTCGGCAATGGTCGGCCGCTCACTTGAGAATCGCTTCCCAGACGTTACTAACACACCTGGTAAGACATATCTTTCTATTCAGCACCTTTCAACTAAATATGAACCATACCTTCAGGACGTCACCTTTGATGTAAAGAAGGGTGAGATCTTTGGTCTGTATGGTCTTGTCGGCGCTGGTAGAACTGAGCTTCTGGAAACAATCTTTGGTGTAAGAACCAGAGCTGCCGGTCGTGTCTACGTCAACGAGCACCTTATGAACTTCTCGACAGCTGCAGAGGCAATGGATCATGGTTTTGCCATGATTACCGAGGAGCGCAAGGCAAACGGCTTGTTCCTTAAGGGCGACCTGACGTTTAACACAACCATTGCAAACTTGAACCAGTACAAGGCTGGTCCAATTCTTTCTGATCCTAAGATGACTAAGGCTACCGTCAACGAGCTCAAGGTTATGAATACCAAGGCTCAGGGTCCATCAGACTTGATTTCAAGTCTTTCTGGCGGCAACCAGCAGAAGGTCATTTTTGGTAAATGGCTCGAGCGCTATCCTCAGGTTTTCCTGATGGACGAGCCTACTCGTGGTATTGATGTTGGTGCTAAATATGAGATCTACCAGCTCATTATTGATATGGCTAAGAGCGGTACCACTATTATCGTAGTCTCTTCGGAGATGCCAGAGATTTTGGGAATTACCAACCGTATTGGCGTTATGTCCAACGGTAGACTCTCAGGCATCGTAAATACCAACGAGACAAATCAAGAAGAACTCCTGCGCCTCAGCGCAAAGTACCTGTAGGAGAGGATGATACAAATGCCAAAAACAGGTGGATCTGTTCTGACGGCCGAGCAGGAAAAAGAGCTGCTAAAGCCTATTGATCAGAAGATTGGTTCCATTCAGGCTCAGATTGATGAGCTTCGCGCAAATGGTACCAACAAAGTAATTTCAACACTGAGCGCTATTGAGTCGACAAAGCGCGATAAGTCTATCTCTGCAGAAGAGCGCAACACGCTTATCGATGGCTACAAGGCTGAGCTGGAGCTTGCAAAGAAGGTTGAGTCCGAGAACAGCGCTCAGGTCTCCAAGCTTATTGCAGAGGCCGAGGCTTATCTCAAGGAGCACTACAAGAACGAGTATCTTGAGCCTGTAAAGGCTAGCTGTGCTCTTGAGAAGGAGCAGGCTAAGCAGAATTACGCTGCTGCTCTTGAGCGCCTCAAGAAGGAGCACGAAGAGGCTGTCAGCAAGACTTCTGATGCTCAGGAAATCAAGGACGAGAAGTACGTCTATAAGAACCGTCAGTTTGACGCTAAGGTCAACTATCAGAAGGATCTTCAGCGCATCAAAGATCGCGCTCACAATGCGTTTAGTCATGAGTATCACCTCATCGACCTTCTCAGGATGTCTAAGTTCACTCCACTGGAGTCTCAGGCTCAGAAGTGGGAGAACTACAAGTACACCTTCAACACTCGTTCATTCTTGCTTCAGAACGGTCTGTACATTGTTATTCTCCTGGTATTTATTGCCCTCTGTATCATTACCCCAGCAGTCAAGGGCACTCAGCTTTTGACATACTCCAACGTCATCAACATTCTTCAGCAAGCATCACCTCGAATGTTCCTAGCTCTTGGTGTAGCTGGACTGATTCTACTTACTGGTACTGACCTTTCCATTGGTCGTATGGTTGGTATGGGCATGACCGCTTCAACCATCATCATGCACCAGGGCATCAATACTGGTCAGGTCTTTGGTATCACGTTTGATTTTACTGGTGTTCCAATTCCTGTCAGAATCATCATGGCTCTGGTTACTTGTATTGTCCTGTGCACCTGCTTTACCAGTATTGCTGGCTTCTTTACCGCTAAGTTTAAGATGCACCCATTCATCTCGACCATGGCTAACATGCTGATTATCTTTGGTATTGTTACCTATGCAACAAAGGGTGTTTCTTTTGGTGCTATCGAGCCATCTATTCCAGACATGGTCATTCCACGAATTGGTAAATTCCCATCCATTATTTTGTGGGCAATCGCAGCTATTGCTATTGTTTGGTTCATCTGGAACAAGACCACCTTTGGTAAGAACCTCTATGCTGTAGGTGGAAATCCTGAGGCAGCAGCTGTTTCTGGCATTTCAGTCTTTAGAGTTATGGTTGGCGCTTTTGTTATGGCTGGTATCCTCTACGGATTTGGTTCATGGCTCGAGTGCATGCGTATGGTCGGCTCTGGTTCCGCAGCTTACGGCCAGGGTTGGGACATGGACGCAATCGCAGCCTGCGTTGTTGGTGGCGTCTCGTTCACCGGTGGTATTGGTAAGATCTCCGGTGTTACCGTGGGTGTTCTTATCTTCACCGCACTGACTTACGCACTGACTATTCTTGGTATCGATACCAACCTGCAGTTTGTCTTCTCAGGCGTCATTATTCTGACCGCAGTTACCCTTGACTGCTTGAAGTACGTCCAGAAGAAGTAGCTGGCGCTCCCGCGCCGCGCGGCGTACAGCGCGGACATGCGTCGCAAATGCGGAAACGCAGCGGCGCCGAATGCCACAAGTGCGGAAACGCAGCGCAAGTGCGGAAAGCGTGCTATTACGTGCAAGTTTCGAGGCGTCTACTCACGTAGACGCCTCTTTTTTGGCGAAAGACAGCGCTTGCACGTTAAGGAAAAGTGGCTTTACGGGAAAATTACAAAGCAGCTGGTAAAATAAGGTATCTCTTCGGACATATGTCCTTTTACAAATTTCGCACCACACCTATGTCGGATAATCTGCAATTTTTGGCATGAAAAGCACATCTGTGGCAGATAATCTGCCATTTCAAAGCGAAATAACACACCTATGTCGGAAAATATGTTAACTATTAACAGAATATCCGACATAGGTGTGGTCAGGCCTCTCAAAGCCTGCAGAATATCCGACATAGGTGTGTTCGAAGCGTTAATCGAAGCTCGCTACCAACAGAATATCTGACTTTGCTGTGCTTGAGCGTTGTTTAACTGTCGTGGGCTGACGGTTTGGCGGTAAAAAACAAGAGAGCCGATTTTCTCGGCCCTCTTGCTGGGTGATTTATGCGATTGTGAGATACGTTATTGCTCGTGGAACATCATGAGCTGCGCGCGAACCAGCGGGCATCAGCGACTACAGAGACTACAGAGACTCCAGGAAGCGATGCTGTGCTGCTCGTCCTTCTTCGTCCCACTTGAAAACGCCGGCATCCTCTAAAACGTGCGAGAAGACAATGCCAACCTCGTCATAGATGTACTTTTTGAGCTGCTCAGACGAGAGAGAAGAGATGTCCTTCTTCGAAGCGGCATCCTTACTAGAACCGTCGCCCTGTTCAAGCAGCTTGGCGTAGATCTGGCGAGCCCAATCAGCGTGGGAGATGGTGGTGGAGTCCGTAGTCAGCTGTCCGTAGACTGCGTTAGCTTTCTTGCCATTTGCCAGGCACTGCTCCATAACAGACTGAACTTTATTGAGCTCTGGCACAAGACGAGGCGGAAGTACAGCAAGACCCATGACCTCGATAAGGCCGATATTCTCTTTCTTGATGTGGTGATACTCGGCATGTGGATGGAAGATGCCAAGCGGATGCTTTTCGCTGGTAACATTGCAGCGTAGCGCAAGAAAGACAGCGTAAATCTCATCTTCAAGCTTGCGAACAACAGGGGTAACCGTGTTGTGGGGCTCGCCGTCAGTTTCCGCATAAACAGAGACGGATTCGTCGGTATAGCTGCGCCATGCGGTGATGATAAACTCTGCAGCTTTGAGTGCTTCTTCTCGACTGGTAGAGGAGAGGCGAAGAACGGAGAGTGGCCACTTGAGAATTGCACCCGCCACCTCGGGGAACTGCTTGAGCTCAAACTCTTCTGCCACCTCTGCGCGCATCATAGGGAACTCGTAACGTCCGCCCTGGTAGTGATCGTGCGAGAGGATCGATCCACCCACAATGGGCAGGTCAGCGTTTGAACCAATGAAGTAGTGGGGGAACTTGTCCACAAAGTCAAAGAGGTTGACCAGCGCCTCGTGATCAATGTGCATAGGAATGTGATCCGAGTTCATGGCAATGCAGTGCTCGTTGAAGTACGCGTATGGACTGTACTGGAATCCCCAACAATGCTGGTTGAGCTCAATGGGGATGATGCGCAGATTCTGCCTGGCAGGGTGAGCACCTGCACCAGACGAAGCGCCGCGTCCAGAATAGCCCTCATTATCCAGGCAGAGCTGGCATGCGGGGTACTTCTCGCCAGAAGTGTTTTGTGCCGTTTTAGCCGCAGCAATCTCGCGAGGATCTTTTTCTGGCTTGGAGAGGTTGATGGTAATCTCTAAGTCTCCCCAGATAGTTGGGGTAGTCCACGTGATATTCCTGGCAATGGCGCTTCTTCTGACATAGCCTGCATCGCAGCAGAGCGCGTAGAACCAGTCAGTTGCGGCGCGAGGTCCCTCGGCAACGTACAGCTCATTGAAATGGTGCGCCACCTCGGAAGGCTTTGGCAGCAGAAGGCCCATGACGCGCATGGCAAAAGAGTCTTCACCGCTCTGGGTGTTCTCGGCCAGACCGTGAGCAACAGCTAAGCGAGCAAGCTCGGCAAGTGTCTGGTCAAGATCAAACGACGCCAGGTCAATTTTCTCCCAAGACTTAACGGGAGCGGGACCTTCGTACGAAAGCATGTCCAACAGCGCGTTATAGCACCAGGTCAGATCCTCAGTTTGAATAAGTCCGCGCTCACATGCATATGCGACAAGCTGCTGAATGCAAAGCGCGCTTTCATTGTCTGCTACAGCCATTGTGCACAAGCTCCCTGGTCAGAGATGGCGTAGTGGCGGCAAGCGCCTTCGCCAAACCACTGGTTCATTTGTGCGATAAAGGTCTCGACAAGAGCGAGAGGAACAAAGCACTGGATGGAGCCACCAAAACCGCCACCGTGAATGCGAACGGCGCCAGAACCTTTCAAGATGCTCTCGGCTAAGCCAAGGGCAAGCATAGCTGGCTGATACGGGCCAGAAGTAGAAACGTTCTGCAGATACATGCCGGAGCTTGCGCCAGAAGCGTTGGTGAGCGCAATAAAGGATTCAATATCGGAATTCTGAAGGTCTGCCCATCTCTTGTCTACCAGGTCATTCTCGTACCAGTAGTGGATAGCACGGAGAAGGGCGCGGTCTCCAAGCTCTTCTCGCAGCTCATTAACGCGAGCATGGAAGTCTTCAACCGGAACCTCAGAGAGGCGAGTCTTGCCAAAAGCCGCGGCAACTTTCTGCATCTCAACAGGTACAGCGGCATACTCATCAGTAAAAGCAACATGGTCGCAACCAACATCAACAAGACAGAGGGCGTAGCCATAATCCTCAAAGTTAAGGTCCAGCTTTTCTGCCTTGGGCTCTGCAGAATCCTCAAAGTTCATGAAGGCAAGGCCGCCAAGGCAAACAGCAAGCTGATCCATAAGGCCGCACGGCTTGCCAAAGTAAACGTTTTCTGTGTTCTGGCTCATCTGAGCAAGCTTAACCGCAGAAATCTCGGAGCCGCCTTCCCAGAGTGCTTCCATTGCGCGACCTGCTGCAGCCTCAAAAGCAGCAGAGGAAGAAAGCCCACCGCCACCAGGTACGTCGCTTACTACTGCCATGTCAAAACCAGTTGGCTCAAAGCCAAGTTTGACCAGGTTTGCAGCCATGCCGCGAACAATGGCCTTAGTGGTAAGGAACTCATCCTCTGAGGGTTCCAGATTTGTGAAATCTACCTCAAAAGGATCGTATCCAACGCTGGCAACACGAATAACGCCCAGGTTATTAGGTGCGCAAATAGCGTCAATAGCAACATCTAGGGCGCCGGCAATAACATGACCACCCTCGTGATCAGTGTGATTACCAGCAATCTCGGAGCGACCAGGCGCATGTACTGCAAGATAGCGGTCAGCTTTTCCGAACATTTGCTCAAAGTGCTCTTTTGCGCGATTGAGCTGAGCTGTGGTTTTCTCGTCAAACGTGTGAGCCATGGTGTTCCTTTCCCTGTGATGCTTGTGAAGCTACGTGAACCTTAAAAGAATCGATAAACAATCTGTGAGCTGTATGGCTGCTCAGGCGTGCATGTGGGCTGAGGCCACTCTGCATGGTAAGCACAATCTGGATAAAACTCGCTCTCAAATGCAAAACCAGCTTGGGGCTTGTAAATAGCGCCGTCTTTTGCACGTGCCTCATCAATCCAGTTGCCGGTATAAAGATGAGCACCTGGAGCGGTAATTTGAATCTCAAGCGAGCGTCCGCTTTCTGATGTGGCGAGAAGGGCGGGGCGCAACTGACCGTTTTCATAGTTGTTAATAGCAAAGCAGTGATCATAGCCACGAGCAATGCTGAGCTGCTTGTTTTCTACATTAAGATCTTTACCAATGGTCTTAGGTGTTCGAAAATCAAAGGGAGTTCCTGCAACAGCATCGATGGTTCCCGCGGAAACCGAGTCATCTCGTAGAGGCAGATATGAATCTGCTTGGATAGTAAGTTGGTGACCAAGAACATCACCAGAATCATGACCGTTGAGGTTAAAGTAGACATGGTTGGTCATGTTTACAAAAGTTGCAGCATCAGTTGTGCAGGTATACGTAAGATTTAGCGTTGACTGTGAGGCTTCTTCAACAAGCGTATAGGCCGCGGTAATATGACGGTTTCCTGGCAGTCCATATTCTCCATCTACCAGGTCAATGCTAAAGGTTACCGTATTATGCGCTTCATCGATTTCTGCCTGCCAAATGCGCTTATGGATGCCAGCAACAAGATCAGTGTGCAGGTTATTTTGATTGTCTGGACCGTTGTTTTTAGGAAGGTGATAGACAACTCCATTAAGCGGGATTTCTGCTTTATCTGCTCGATTAGCAGAAGGTCCAATGGAAGCGCCAAAACAAGCTGGGTTATCTAAATACAAGTCAAACAAACCATAGCCAAGAACGACATCTGCTTGTGTGCCATAGATATCTGGTACAGAAATGCCAAGAATGGTTGCACCAAAATTACTCAATTTAACTGCTGAATGAGCGCCGCGAATAGTATAGGTAAGCGCAGCAGGGGAGTTAACAAAACTATCAAAAGGTCGAACATCAATCATCGGATACCTCCGAGATACCACTCATAGTGCATTACCCCTACTATGTTAACGTACTCATTACGAACTAACAGGAAATTATTAAGTTTTCAGTCAGTGGTATTTTTGCGGGGGCAAACGGTTAGAGCGCAGGTCAAAAGTCCTTCTCGCTGAACGGTTCTTTTTTTACCGTGAGCGTTTAATTTGCTGATAAATATGCAATTTTATCGCGTTATGTCAATCTGCCTGTTAGTATGAGTACGTAAACAAGCAGATAATCGGAGGAATTCGTGACTCGCTCGCATAGTTCTAGCTCAAATAAGCGCTCTGTTTCAATGGCTGATGTAGCGCAGGTTGCTGGTGTTTCTCAACAGACCGTTTCTCGTGTTGCTAATGGCGCCCAGAACGTCAGCAAGGCCACGCGAGAAAAAGTCCAGGCCGCAATGGAGTCTATGGGCTTTAGGCCAAGCTTTGCAGGTAGATCATTGAGGTCTGGCTCGTATCAATCGGTGGGACTTTGCTTGTACGATATTCGCGAGTTTGGTAACTTAGCCACGCTTGATGGCATTGTTTCTGCAGCTCGTGAGCACGAATATGCAATTACGATGATTGAGAAAGGCTCCGACGACGGCTTGTGCCTGCAGGACATTTCTCATCGTATGTCCAATCTTCCCGTTGATGGCATGATTATCAGCATGAGCCTCATGGCATCAGACTTTGAATCATTTGTGCCGCAGCCAGGCCTTGGAACTGTTCTTCTTACTATGCACGAGCATCCTTATTGCACAACCGTTGACTCAGATCAGTATGGTTGCTCAAAGCTTGTTATTGACCACCTCTATGAGCTTGGTCACCGCAAAATCCGTTTTGTAGCAGGCCCTTCATACTCTATTGACTCGCAATTTCGCGAGAAGGGCTGGCGAGATGCCATGTCTGAATATGGGCTAGAAATTGTTGAGCCTTTAGCTGGCGATTGGACCGCCAATAGTGGCTATGAAATTGGTAAAAAACTGCGAGAAAATCGTGATTTTACTGCAGTTTATGCAGCAAACGACCAGATGGCGCTAGGTATCATTGCGGCATTTGAAGAAGTGGGACTGAGCGTACCGGAAGACGTGAGCGTTGTTGGTGTTGACGACTCTCTTGAAGACTATTTGCCTAACTTCTCTTTGACCACCGTACGCTTTAATCTCCTAGAGCGCGGTCGTGTGGCACTTGAGCATGCAATACGTGCATCCGAGGCGGGGTATGAGCCTGAAGCAATTAGAATTGCTCCAAAGCTTATTGTTCGTACCACCACAGCGGCACCACAGAAGTAGAGAAGTCTCTTAAAAAGTCGGGTTTCTCGCCATAATCAGCTATACTGTTCAGGCAATAGTTGATTAGAGGAGTTGTATGTCTGAGTCACCAAATAAAGAGTTAGGCTGGTCAGTTCAGGTTTCCTTGGATACGCACGAGATTCGTGCAGGAGAGACTGTAACTGCTACTCCTAAGATTATTGGTGCAGACCCTGAGGGCTTTAAATTTCACTATGTGTGGAGTTTGAACGACCGTTGGGATGAGGGTTTTTGGGATACCACAGAGCATCAATTTGGCGACTCAATTCCTAATACTTCGTGGACGTACACCTTCCCAGAGCCTGGTCGTTATCATCTCTACATTGATGCATTTGACACGAACAACAATCCTCAAACAGTTACCGCTTGGGTAGTTGTTGCTGGTGAAGACGATTTTATGCGTCCACCACTTCCTTCTGAAGACGCAGAGACGGTTGTTGCGGTAAACGGCGTTTCAGAGATCTTTAATATTGCTTCTGAGCAGTTCAACTCGCTGAAAGAGTACTTTATTGCTTTTGCCCGTGGCGAGGTTGCTTTCAAAGAGTTCAAGGCCCTTGATGACATCTCGTTTGAGGTCAAGCGCGGCGAGGCTTTTGGCCTGGTGGGCACAAACGGCTCCGGCAAGTCCACTATGCTCAAAATCATTGCGGGTGTACTTGAGCCTTCTAAGGGAACTTGCGAGGTCAAAGGTACTATTGCGCCTCTTATTGAGCTGGGTGCTGGCTTTGATATGGAGCTGACCGCTAAAGAGAACATCTACCTTAACGGTGCTCTTCTTGGTTACAAGAAGGAGTTTATTGATTCGCACTTTGACCAGATTGTGGAGTTTGCTGAGCTTGAGGGCTTTATGGACATGCCACTCAAGAATTACTCGTCTGGTATGGTGGCGCGCATTGCCTTTGCAATTGCTACGGTCACAGAGCCTGACCTGCTTATTGTTGACGAGACGCTCTCGGTAGGAGACTTCCTCTTCCAGCAAAAGTGCGAGAACCGCATCAAGGAGCTTGTTGCTTCTAATAATGTTACCGTTCTTCTGGTTTCTCACTCTATTGATCTGGTTCAGCGCATTTGTGACCGCGCTATTTGGATTGAGAAGGGAAAGCAGCGCATGCTTGGTCCTGTAGATGAAGTTTGTGAAGCTTACGAGCACCTCAAGAGATAATTAAAATTCCTAACCAAAAGTTAGGTTCTGTACGAGTACAATATGTGTGTCTTTAAATGTGGTACGAGATACCCGTAAGGCTCATAGTCATAGTTTTGCCTTTTGGATACCTTGTGCCTGGTCAGGTGAGGTATCTTTTTTTATTGGAGGCGCTATGGCTCAAGAAAGTTCGCACTCTCTTATTGTGGACGAGCAGTCCCTTGACCGCATGCTTACACGAATTGCTCACGAAATTGTCGAGAATAACGATTCAATTGAAAACGTTGCTCTGGTGGGCATTATTCGCCGTGGAGAGGTTTTGGCTTCTCGTCTTGCGGACAAGATTTTGAGTTTTACCGGATTTAAGCCAAAAGTTGGCTCACTTGATATCAGTTTTTATCGCGATGATTTTAGAAGAAATACCGCACCGGTTCTCCACGCAACTAATATCGATTTTGATATTACAGGTACAAGCGTTGTGCTGGTAGACGATGTTCTTCAGACAGGAAGAACTATCAGAGCAGCACTTGATGCGCTCATCGACTATGGCCGTCCTGAGCGCGTTCAGCTAGCAGTTGTTGTTGACCGTGGTCATCGTGAGCTTCCTATTAGACCTGACTATGTGGGAAAGAACGTCCCTTCATCAAAGAGCCAGGTAGTCAGCTTAAATGTTAAAGAAATTGATGGTCAGGACTGCGTCTTGCTGTATGAAGCTGACTTTTCTGACCCCTTTATTGAGGGAGGAAACTAATGCTTTCGGTTAAACATTTGATTGATACAAACAGTTTGACTCGTGACGATATCCAGCAGATTCTTGATACCGCTCAATCGTTTGAAGCGGTAAACAACAGAGACATTAAAAAGGTGCCAGCACTTCGCGGCCGCACCATTGTCAATCTGTTTTTGGAGCCTTCTACCAGGACTCGCTCTTCATTTGAGCTTGCCGAGAAACGCCTCTCGGCTGACGCTTTAAACATGGGAGGATCTACCTCATCTGTGGTTAAGGGAGAGTCACTGGCAGATACCATCCAGACTATCGATGCTATGAACGTTGATATGTTTATCTGCCGCGCACGACTTGCAGGTACGCCACAAAAGATTACCGAGCACACTGATGCGGTTGTCATTAACGCTGGCGACGGTAAGCATCAGCACCCAACGCAGGCAATGCTTGACCTCTATACCATTCGCAAGAACTTTGGACACTTAGACGGCCTTAAGGTTGCCATTGTTGGCGACCTTTCTCACAGTCGCGTTGTTGGTTCTTTGGTGCCAGCGCTTAAGACTATGGGCGCAGAGGTTGTTCTGGTTGGTCCTCCAACATTCCACGTAGACGATCCAAGTTGGTTTGGTTGCTCTCAGACCTCACACTTTGATGAAGTCATTGGTGATGTGGACGTCGTGTACATGCTTCGCGTGCAGCTGGAGCGTATGGAAGGAGCTCCTATTCCTTCTCGCCGTGAGTACAACAGACTTTGGGGACTTGACGAGCGCCGCAGCAAGCTGATGAAGCCTGAGGCAATCATCTGCCACCCAGGACCTATGAATCGCGGTATGGAGATTAACAGCGAAGTGGCCGATTGCGCTCGCTCTCGTATTCTTGACCAGGTCAATGCAGGCGTTTTGACGCGCATGGCCGCAATGTACCTGCTTTTGGGAGGAGACTCTGATGGCATTTCTGCTTAAGGGCGCGCGTGTTGTAGACCCGCAGCTTAATCTTGACGCAGTACTGGACGTTCGTATTGAGGGAGAAACTATTGCTGAAGTAGCAGCAACCGTTGCACCTCAAGAGGGTGATACCGTCATTGATGCAAAGGGAAAGGTGCTTACCCCTGGCCTTGTTGATATGCATGTTCACTTTAGAGATCCTGGCTTTGAGTACAAAGAGACCATCGAGACGGGCTCTAGGGCTGCGGTTCATGGTGGCTTTACTGATGTTGCTACTATGCCAAACACCAATCCTGTTACCGATAACGGGCCTGCTGTTCGCTTCCAGATTGATCGCGGCAATGAGGTTGGTCTCATTCACGTCCGTCCTATGGGTGCTTTAACCAAGGGCTCTAAGGGTCAAGAGCTTGCTGAGATTGGCAACATGGTTGACGAGGGAGCATCCGCATTCTCTGATGACGGCCACGGTGTCCAAAGCGCTGGTATGATGCGTACCGTTATGGAGTATGTTTCCCAGTTTGACCGCGTTGTTGCCGCTCACTGCGAGATTGAGTCCATCAGTGCTGGCGGCGTTGTCAACGAGGGTCGCGCAAGCACGCGCCTTGGTATGTTTGGCTGGCCAGCACTTGGCGAGGAGCTGGAGATTTCCAGAGACATTGATCTTTGTCGTCTTACTGGTTGTCCTCTACACATCTGCCACATTTCAACGGGCAGGGGAGCAGAACTGGTGCGTGCAGCTAAGAAGGAAGGGCTGCCTGTTACCGCAGAGGTTTGCCCTCACCATCTCTTCTTGTCTGAGGATGACATC
>JABZHP010000001.1 GCA_015258785.1 Atopobium sp. | reverse complement strand
CTGCAGAATCATAATCTCCCGCATATGAACTGCCTCCCATTTCTTATGTCCAAGAAATGGGAGGCAGTTTATTGTGCAGGCGCCTTTTTGGTTCAATGTTTGTTGCAGCTAAGCTAATAAGCAGTACAGCTCAAACTACTTCTTGACCTCGTAGTGGCTCTTGACAGTAAACGTAATAACGTAGGTCTTACGATACGACTCTGGTGCAGAAGTAAGAATTGCACAGTCAGTCAGGTTATAGTTGGATGGATGTGCGAGGGCCTGGTCAACAGTGTTGCCAATCTCTTCTGCAGACTCAAGTACTTGAGCCCTCTGAGCCGCATCGATAGTTGCTTTTCTCATCAAATCAAACTGGTCTGCTGTACCCTCAATGCGAATAATGATTGGCCAGAGGCTGTCTTTATCAACCTGCGTAGTAATTTGCAGATCTGGATACAAGCTGTTATCAAAGCTGAATCCCTCAGGAATATGATAGGTGCCATAGCCAGTTGCGTTGGAATTGTTTGATGAGGAGCTAGAGGAGCTAGAAGAATCCTCTTTTTTCTCGTCTTTCTTCTCTTCTTTTTGTTCTGAAGTGGTGGATTGTGTCTGGTCTTGTTTGTTTTCTGTTTGTGAGCAGCCAGACAAAATGCCCACACTCAAGGCTGACGTTACCAGTAGTACAAAAATTGCAGTAAAGAACTTGCTCATGCTAGAGCTACGCTTCATTTGACCTCCATTAAACGGAACGTGCCAACTACCAGGAACTCACTGCGATTGTACCCAGCAAATAGTCCTTCTTAGCTGGGAGAATATTTCACAACATAAAATAATGTTTCTTCTTTTATGCTTCCCAAAGAAAGCGCTTCATATCAACCTTATCGTTGTCTAGAAACCGCACGCCCTCTGCTTCAAGAAGCTCTCGCTGAGCATCAGGTCCACCAAAGGCAAAACCGGGAGCCAGCGAGCCGTCTTTGAAAACCACTCGATGACATGGCACGCCACCAGCAACTCCCGGACTTTGATGCATGGCAAATCCCACATAGCGAGCCTTTCTTGGCTCCCCTATCATGCGAGCTATCTGCCCATATGTGCTGACTCTGCCCTCAGGAATCTGCTTGACCACTGAAAATGCACGCTGAAAGAAGTTGTCCATATCTAGCCCACTCTATCTTCACGGTTACCGGGAATTGCTTGCTCATTTTATGTTGGAATGCTATCGTATCAAAAGCAAACGGGTGGTGGCGCAGCTTGGTAGCGCACTTGACTGGGGGTCAAGGGGTCGCTGGTTCAAATCCAGTCCACCCGACCAGAATTTCTCGCCAGGAGTTTTCCTGGCTTTTTTATTACCTACATACCGCGAGAAACCCTATGTACAAGCGACAAAATCAAACTGCAAAATCAAGCAGCAAAAAGTGACCAGCTGCTTTACAACAATCGACCGCATATCTAGTGTGTGAGCATTGCTAGGCGTTAGTACCCTCAAACTGACTCTCGTACAGCTTGGCGTAGAAGCCGCCCTTAGCTAAAAGCTCATTGTGAGTACCGCGTTCAAGAATTGAGCCGTCCTTGAGAACAAGAATGCAATCGGCGCCTTGGATGGTAGAGAGCCTGTGGGCAACAACCAGCGAAGTTCTGCCGTTCATGATGGTGTCAAATGCCTTCTGTACCAGCTGCTCTGTTCGCGTATCAATGCTTGACGTTGCCTCGTCCAGAAGCAGAATAGGTGGATTAGCTAGCATAACGCGGGCAATGCACAGAAGTTGCTGCTGACCCTGGGACAAGGATCCGCCAGACTCTCCCACCATGGTGTCGTAACCCTGAGGAAGCTGCTGGATAAACTCGTGAGCCTGAGCCTTCTGGGCTGCGGCAATAATCTCTTCATCCGTGGCGTCTGGCTTTGCATAGCGGATGTTTTCTTTGATGGTTCCCTTAAAGAGCCACGTATCCTGCAACACCATGCCAAACTGCTCTCTGAGCGATGCTCTTGTGAGCTTTTGCGTGTTATGACCGTCTACATAAATTGCACCAGAATCAATGCTATAGAACCTCAGCAGCAGGTTAATAAGGGTAGTCTTTCCGCAGCCGGTTGGTCCAACAAGAGCAATCTTCTGACCAGGCTCTGCCTTGAATGAAATGTGACTGAGTAGCGGGTGCTTGGGATCGTAGGAAAACGCTACGTCGTCAAATTCAATGGAGCCTTGTGGATCCTGGATGACTTCAGCGTCGGCTGGATCGGGCTTGATTTCTTTTGCGTCGAGAAGATCAAACACACGGCGAGCGCTTGCGTAAGCGGTCTGAACCTGCGTAACAACGGCAGAAATGGCGTTAAAAGGCTTCATGTACTGGTTGGCATACGAGAGGAAGCTCTGCACCTGGCCAATGGTAAGCACAGAAGGAACACCCATCAAAACGCAAATGCAGCCAAGTCCAGCTACCAGTGCATAAATGAAGTTGTTTACCAGACGCGTAGAGGGGTTAGAGAGCGAAGAGGCAAACTGCGCGCGCTCTCCTACTACGCGGAGTTTCTCGTTAATGGCTTCAAACTGCTCAATAATAGCGTCCTTGTGAGCAAAAGCAGTAATAAGCTTCTGGTTAGAGACCATCTCTTCTGCGCATCCGCCTAGCTGGCCCTGATAGCCCTGCTGCTTGCTAAAAGATGAGCTTGCGTATTTGGTAATGACGGATGCCACAATAATAGAAAGCGGTGTAGCCAAAGCAACTACAAGGCCCATAGGAATCGACATATAGAACATAAAGCACAAGGTTCCAATAATGGTCACAACGCCCGTGAGGAACTGCGTCAGGCCCTGCTGAAGGCCATCACCAAGCTGATCCACATCGTTAACAACCCTAGAAAGCAAGTCTCCCTGAGAATGCGTATCAATGTATGAGAGCGGTAAGTTTGCGACCTTGGCGTGAGATGCGTCTCTGAGGTCACGCGTAACCAGATAGGTAAGCTTATTGGTAGACCAAGAAGCAAGCCACTGTGTTGCACTTGCAAGCAAAACTACCAGTGAGAGCTGAGCGAGCGTAGGCAAAAGTGCTGCCTCGGCGCCCTGTACCAGTCTGATGAGTTGGTCGATGGCACTACCCACAATAATGGGTACCCAGAGCTGCAGAACTACGGTTGCAATAGATGATGCTGCTGCTAAGACAAGAAATCTTCCGTGTGGAGAAATCCATGCAGTTAGTCGGCGTGTGACTTCTGCAGCGGACATGGAGATAGCGTCAGCGGAGCCGCCTTTGCCGTGCTCAGGAGCGCTTGATGCAATAGCGGAGGTGCTCCCGCCAGAATACATATCGGCCATTACTCCACCTCCTCAGGACGAAGCTGTGAGAGACAAATCTCTTTATACAGCGGACACGTGGCGAGAAGTTCTTTGTGCGTTCCCAGTCCCACTTGTTTGCCATGATCAAGAACAAGGATCTTGTCTGCCTGCATAACTGCAGCTACACGCTGCGAAATAATGATGCTCGTAGTGGTTGCACTAAGCTTGCGAAGTGCCGCTCGGAGGTGTGCATCCGTAGCAAAATCAAGTGCAGAGGCAGCGTCATCCAAGATGACAATGCGCGGGCTTCCTACCAGAGCACGAGCAATGGTCAAGCGCTGGCGCTGACCACCCGAGAAGTTCTTGCCGCCACGCTCAACAATGCTGTCAAGCTGATCGGGTTTCTCGCGCACAAAGTCTGCTGCCTGAGCAACCCCAAGAGCTGCCCAAAGCTCCTCGTCGGTGGCGTTTGGATTTTTCCAGCAGAGATTGGAGCGAATGGTGCCGCTGACCAGTGAGGTGTGCTGTGGAACGTAGCCAATAAGGGAACGCAGCTGCTCAAACGTATACGTTTTGACGTCGTGACCAAAGACACTTACAGAACCGGTCTCCGTATCAAAAAGACGCGGGATGAGGGCAGCAAAACTGGACTTACCAGAGCCGGTACCACCGATGATACCCAGCGTCTGGCCAGCCTCTAAGGAGAGGTTAATGTCAGAAAGAGCTGGCTCTCCTCCACCGTCATAGACAAGCGAGGCGTTCTTGAATGCTACAGCGGTGTCAGCGAAGTCTGATTCTGTGAGGTTGAAATGCTCATTTCCCTTATCAGAGAGCGCTGGCCTAGTGTTCAGGGCTTCCATCACGCGAGTAGCAGACGCAGTTCCGCGTGTAATGATAATAACCAGGTTAGCAACGTAGCCAATAGCTAAAAGCGCACTGGTCATATAGCTGACAAGTGCCACCACGGTTCCTTGCGATAGAGTACCTGCAGTAATCTGAGGAGCCGCAAGCCAAAGCGTTACGGCAATTCCTAGGTACATAACAAGGAAGGTCGCTGGGTTCAGTAGCGCTGAGTAATTTGCAGCATCAGTAGCCGTTTCTGTCTGAGCAAGTACTGCTTCAGAGAATTGTTCCTTCTCTTCTGCCTCGTGCCTAAATGCTCTGATAACACGAATACCAGAAAGCATTTGTCGCATATATAAAGAAACGGTATCAAGGCGCTTCTGCAGCTCAGTAAAGAGTGCGGTAGATTTACGTGCAACAAAAAAGAAAATAGCGGCTACCAACACTGTTGCCAGTAAAAAGACCATACCAAGCTGCGCATCAAGCATAAGGGTGGCAATAATAGATCCAGCCGCCAAAATTGGCCATCTAACCAGCTGACGAATGCCCAGAGCAACGGCTACTTGAACTTGATTGACATCGTTAATAAGGCGGGTTACCAGGGTGTCTGTTCCAAGAGCTGAAATATCGGCACTTGAGAGCTCTTGAATCTTCTTAAACAGCTCATTGCGCAGGTCAGTTCCCGTGCGCTGAGAAACAATAGAAGCAATTTTCTGACAGACAAGCGTAAAACTAAAGCCCACAATTGCGATTACTACCAGCAAAATACCGTAGCGAATAATGTCATACATGTTTGCCCCATGAATTCCCAGGTCAATCATGCGCGCAATAATCAAAGGTGTAAGAAGGTCACCGATGACCTCAACACCCTTACAAAGCAAGGCAACAAAACTCTTGCGACCATACTTTGGCCATACAAACCTAGAGAGCAACTCTCCCATTTACGCTTCACCAAGTTTCTCTGCGAGCGTTAGCCACTCGTCTTCCAGCTCCATCAGCGCAGATTCAGCATCATCAAGCTTCTGCTGCAACTCCATCAAACGTTGTGCATCAGTAGCATCAGCGGAGCTCATCTGCTCTCTAATCTGCCCAGGCAGCTCCTGAGCCTTGCCCATACGACGCTCGATCGAGTCAAAGCGCTTCTTGAGCTCGCGGCGTTCAGCGTTGCTCAGCACCGCGCCCTCCTGGCGAGAAGACCCGTCTACCTGCGGCTCATTTGCACCTGAACTTCCACGTGTACCCGACAACTCCCCCGCTCTTCTCGCCGTCTGCTTTGCAGCATCAACAAGCTTGAGGTACTCGTCAACGCCACCAGGAACGTGGCGAATGTGGCCGTCTATGAGGACATATTGGTCGTCGGTGACGCGCTCAATCAAGAAGCGATCATGGCTGACTACCAGAAGGGTTCCTGGCCACGAGTCCAGGAGGTCTTCCAGAACAGCCAGCATATCCGTGTCAAGATCGTTGCCTGGCTCGTCCAGTACCAGCACGTTTGGCTCTTCCAGAAGAACGCACAGGAGCGCCAGACGTCTGCGCTGGCCTCCGGAGAGGTCTTGCAAGCGATTGGTAAACTCTCGACGATCAAAACCAAGGCTTTCAAGCAGCTGCGTAGGACTTTGCATCTTGCCGTTTACCAGGTAACTTGTCTTGTACTGGCTCAAAAGCTCAAGTACCGTCCAGGTCTCTTTAGTGGCAAACGTATCAATCTGCTGAGAAAGCCATCCAAATTTAACGGACTTTCCTACCTTCACCAGACCAGAGGTTGGCTGCAGTTGCTGTGTCATTAGCTCAAGAAGCGTGGATTTACCAGCGCCGTTATCGCCTAAAATGCCATAACGATCGCCAGGGCCAATGAGCCACTCGACGTTCTTAATGACCTCTGCCTGGGAGTTTGAAGCATCTGCCTGCGTACTTGGATCTGCGTCAGCATCCGTAGCTGCATTCTTGTAGGTAAACGAGACGTCATGCATCTCAATAACTTGCTTGCCCAACCTAGAGACTGCCATACGTTTAAGCTCAAGCGTATTTCTAAGTGGAGGATCTTCGGCGAGAAGCTCCATGGCGGCGTCAATTCTAAACTTAGGCTTTGACGTACGAGCTTTTGCTCCGTGGGCAAGCCAGTTGAGCTCTTTTCTCAGCGTGTTCTGACGGCGCTCTTCCATTACTGCCGCCTGTCTATCACGCTCAACTCGAGCTTGAATGTAGGCAGAATAGCCGCCGTCAAACGGGTCAATTACTCCGTCATGGACTTCCCACATGTGGTCACAGACTTCGTCCAAAAACCAACGATCGTGGGTGACCAGAATAAGCGCGCCATTTCCTTCTGACCAGCGATTTTTAAGGTGATTGGCAAGCCACTGAATGGCGTGAAGATCTAGGTGGTTGGTTGGCTCGTCAATAAGCATTAAGTCCCAGGTGCCCACCAGCAGTCGAGCCAAATCGCAGCGTCTACGTTGACCTCCGGAGAGCTCTCCTACCAGGCCATTCCAGTCCAAGTCACCAATAAGCTCGTCAATAATCTTACGAATGCGCGCGTCAGATGCCCACTCGTACTCTGGCGTATCGCCTACAACAGCGCTACAAACGGTTTGCGTATCAGAAAGTGAATCAGTTTGGCCCATATAGCCTACTTGGATACCACTTCTCCAGATTACGTTGCCAGAATCGGGCTCAATTCTATGGGCGATAAGATCTAAGAGAGTTGATTTGCCGTCACCATTTTTGCCGACAACACCAATACGGTCGCCCTCATTTACACCAATGGTTTGGTTGGTAAGAACCTTCTTACCAGGCCACTCCATAGAGATTTGTTCGCAACCTACCAGAATTCCCACTAGTTATCACCTAAAAAAGAACGAAGTAACGCAATTTCTTCTCCCCAACCAGAAAGCTCAGAATGAGGAGTTTCCAAAATCATAGGAAGCGTATTGATGCGCGGATTAGTCACCACAGCACGGAAGGTCTCTAGACCAATAAAGCCCTTGCCAATTTGCTCGTGTCTGTCTTTATGAGCTCCAAGAGGATTCTTTGAGTCATTAAGGTGCAAGGCTTTGAGCTTTTCTAAGCCAACTATCTGGTCAAATGTATCTAGAACCTCATCAAGATTTTCTACTATCTCATAGCCGCCATCATGAACATGACAGGTATCAAGGCACACCCCCATAAGCTCGGGATGTTTTACCTTATCTAGAATTGCAGCAATCTCTTCAAATGTTTTGCCAACTTCAGTGCCCTTACCAGCCATAGTTTCAAGAAGCACGGTAGTGTGCTGGCCTTCAAACAGGCAATCGTTAAGCGCGTCTGAAATCTGCTCAATTGCCACGTCAGAGCCTTGACCCACATGGCTACCGGGATGGAAGTTGTAATAATTACCTGGTAGATACTCCATACGCTCAAGATCTTCTGCAAGCGCTCGACGAGCAAAATCTCTGGTCTCCTCTTTAGCCGAGCACAGATTCATGGTGTAAGGAGCGTGTGCTACCAAAGGTCCAAAGTGATGGGTCTTCAGAAGCTCACGCAGCTTTGCAACATCAGCCTCATCTAAAGCCTTAGCGTTGCCGCCACGAGGATTTCTGGTAAAGAAAGCAAAGGTAGTTGCTCCAATAGAAAGAGCATCTTTACCCATTGCCTCCCAACCCTTGCCTGCCGAGAGATGACATCCAATATAAAGTTCTTCTGGTTTCACGCTATGCACGCTCCTCAAGCATCTTGGAAACACGATCCAAAAGCTCTGAAGCTACATCTGCCAGCGGTAAAGTCTCAAGCTGTTCTACACCTTGAGGAGTCACAAAAGCCACACGGTCTGTATCTGAACCAAAGGTTGAGTCTGGCCTAGAAACATCATTTGCCACAATCATGGAGCAACCTTTACGCTCAAGTTTAGCCTGAGCATGCTCCAAGACGTTATTTGTTTCTGCCGCAAAACCTACAACAACCTGGTCTTTCTTTGCCTTAGATAGGCTGGCGAGAATATCGGTGGTTTCTTTAAGTTCAATAGATTCAAGATGCTCTAATGATTTCTTGAGCTTATGATCTGCTGGATGAGCTGGGGTGTAGTCGGCAACAGCTGCCGTCAAAATAGCAGCATCAACGTTGTCAAAAGCGTCTACACAGGCCTTATACATATCTTCAGCAGATACTACTCTTTGAATAGTGATTCCCTGAGGAGCCTCTAGGTGTGTGGGACCAGAGATAAGTGTGACGTCTGCTCCACGACGAGCAGCAACTTTAGCTACGGTATAGCCAAGTTTTCCTGTTGAACAGTTGGCAATAAAGCGGACTGGATCGATCTTCTCGTGAGTTGGTCCTGCGGTGATAAGAATCTTTTTACCTGCAAGATCATGCGTAACTGGCGCGGCATCTTTGCCGGAAAGAACCTTTAGTGCAGCGTCAACAATCTGCTGAACAGGAGCAAGCTTTCCGTCTCCGGTATAACCGCAGGCAAGGCGACCTGACTCGGGCATAACCATCTGGATGCCGCGCTGACGGAGCAGTGCTACGTTTGCCTGAGTGGCTGGATTTTCCCACATATGCGTATTCATCGCGGGAGCCACAAGAACTGGTGTATGAGCAGCTAGAAGCGTTGCGCTTGCAGCGTTGTCAGCAATTCCGTGAGCCATCTTAGCCATGATATTGGCGGTAGCTGGTACAACTACTATGCAATCTGCCCAGTCAGCAAGATCTACGTGGGCAACGGGAGACTCCACATTGTTGTAGAGCGAAAGCACCACCTCATGATGCGTTAATGCTTCAAAGGTAGTTTTTCCTACAAACTGAGCTGCATCTTCTGTCATAACAACACGAACGTCACAGTCAGCTTTCTGAAGGCCTCTGAGTACTTCGCAGGCTTTATATGCAGCAATTCCTCCGCACACCACAAGGCATACAGAGGACTGAGCGGTTTTATCCAACATAGCGATAAATTCCTTTATTCTTCAAACGCTGTAGAAGTAATAAGCATCCTGTGGCAATAAGGACATTCGGCAATCTCAGAGCTGTGCTGAAGATCATGGAATGAACTTGGCTGCAGCTTGACGCGGCAAACACTTGGAACATTACCTACAAGGTGCTCAACTGCCAGGCCCTTAAAACGTTTACGTGCGGCTTCGTAACGCTCAAGCGTGTTCGCAGAAATCTGAGCTGCAAGTTCTTCTCGAGACTTAGAGAGCTCTACAATCTCTGCACGAAGTGCCGCAGAATCAATCTCAAGAGACTGAGAAAGACTCTCACGCTCTTTCATAAGCTTTACCTGCAAGTCTTGAGCTGTCTGGTAAGCCTTCTTGCACTTGTCAAGCTCTTCTGTTTTTGCTGCAAGTTTAAAATCGCACTTCTCGATATTCTTTGCCAAAGAAGAAAGCTGCTGGTCAAAGTCTCTAAGAGCACGATGATTAGTAGCAGTTTCTACAGCAGCAGAAACCTCATCTGTCTTAAGGACATAATGGGCGCGCTGCTCATTGAGGTCAGAAATATCAATTTCTACGTCTTTTTTAACGCCAAGTACCTGCTTAAGCTGAGAAGCAATCTTTTTCTCTGCAAGTTGGGCGTTTTTAATTTTTTGAACCTGGGGCATTGAGGCCAAGTTGGATGCGAGTTTTAGCAGCTGCAAATCAATATCCTGGAGCTGCATCAGATTAACAGACTCACTCATAGGGCCTCCTCATATACGGTTACTCATCTAGTCTACCGTAAATAAGGACGTATCAGACGCAGAACATACCTAATGTAGAGATTAGTATGTGAAAAATTTATCCAACAATCTGCAGCAAGGTTGCACAGAAGGCATCAAGATCAGTCTCAGAAACGCGCTCGTCAAAGGTAATGCGCAAGCTGCCCAGAGCTTCGTTTCTAGAGATTCCCATTGCTGAGAGAACGTGGCTTGCGTCAAGAGAACCTGAAGAGCACGCAGAGCCAGCCGAGACTTCAAAACCCGCCTGGTCAAGCTTTAGGATAAGCGTCTCAGAATCCATTGAGGGAACCATAATGCTAACCGTACCAGGCATATGATCTATGCCAGCGTAAGCCTCTGTAGTTGGCTTAATCTTGGGAGAAGCACAAAGAGTTTCATACACTTTATTAGCGCGCGCAGAAACGCTCTCCTGCGTTTGCGTAAGGTTCTCCTGGCACCACGCAGCTGCGGCAGCAAAAGCTAGTGCGCTTCGAACGTCCTGGGTGCCATGACGCCTGCCAGCCTCTTGTCCCCCACCGTAACTCTGTGCTTTAAACGGAACCTTGGAGCGCATAAGCACTGCAGCAATACCAAGAGGTCCACCAATTTTGTGGGCAGCAACAGTCAGAGCATCTACGTCTGCTACCTCAAGAGGAATACGACCAAACGCCTGAACAGCGTCGGTATGGAATAGAGCTCCCACCTTATGCGCAGCTTGAGCAAGGTCTGCAACCGGCTGGATAACGCCCGTTTCATTATTGGCATACATCACAGAAACAAGAGCTACCGACTGGTCCAAAAGACCCTCAAGGGTTGAAGCCTCAATCTTTCCCTGACGGTTAGGCTGAGCAATTCTGACCTCAAAGCCCTTCTCGCGAAGAACCGGTGCTAGGTCCAAAACAGAATCATGTTCAATTGCCGAGAAAACCACCGTGTTGCGCTTGTGATCCTTGTTACGAATACCTTCTGCCATACCAAGAATTGAGAGGTTATTGCCCTCGGTACCGCCGGAGCAAAAGACCACGTCAGGAGCTCTAAATTTGCCGCCTACCGCACGTGCAATAACACCACGAGCACCATCAAGCTCTCGCGCTGCTTGACGACCAAGCGAGTGTAAAGAATTTGGGTTCACCCCTGCAATGGGTGAAGCTTCATAGGTTTTCTCGGCATCTAGCGCTTCTGGGCGCATTGGTGCTGAAGCTGCATAGTCTAGGTAAACGTAATCCATAGCGTGTTTCTGTTGATTCAATCTTGGTGATCTAGCGTAACTAATGCTTGAGAGTGCAGTTTAGCCCTGAACGGTAAGAGCAGACTCGCCAGCGTTGCGGATAGCCTCGATAGTTGCACCGCGGTCTTCCTGACCAAACACAGCGCTACCTGCAACAAGCATATCAGCGCCAGCAGCTACAACATCAGCTGCGTTAGCTGCACTAATACCACCATCAACCTCAATCAGAGGATTAACGTTGTGTTTACGGCAGAGCTCTTTGAGTGCCTTGAGCTTCTCGATTGAGTGAGGAATAAACTTCTGACCACCAAAACCAGGGTTAACCGTCATGATAAGCACCAGGTCAAGGTCTTCAATAAGATCCTCAAGAACGCTTACAGGAGTACCTGGGCAAAGAGAAATGCCAGCCTTAGCGCCAGAGTCCTTAATGAGGTGGACAAGACGATGAGCATGGACCTCAGCCTCGTAGTGGAAAGTGACAACGTCAGCACCACGGTCCAGAAATAGCGGCACAATCTCAGCTGGATTGGTGACCATCAGATGGACATCAATTGGCAGCTCAGAAGACTTTTTGCAGTACGAGAAAATATCTGGGCCAAAAGAAATATTTGGAACAAAGTGACCATCCATCACGTCGTAATGGATGTAGTCAGCGTTTGCAATTGAATCAAGCTCGCTCTTAAGCTTGGAGAAATCTGCGGACAGAACAGATGGTGCTACCAGGACGTTATTCATTAAACTCTCCTATCGAGTCATTCCATAAAATTCTTCATTAGGAAGGCGGTTAGTAAGGCGAGAAGTAATGTCTTCTGGCGTAGCGCCTTCGTAAAGCACAGCGTGAACAGCTGAAGTGATAGGCATCTCAACGTTCATCTGCTGACCAAGCTCATAAAGACCAATAACAGCTTGAGCACCCTCAACAACCATACCGGTTTCTTCCTGGTATGACTGAAGCGTCTTGCCCTTAACCAGAGCTTCTCCAAACGTTCTGTTTCTAGAATGCTCAGAGGTGCAGGTTGCCACCAAGTCGCCCATGCCTGCAAGACCCATACAAGTGAGCGGGTCTCCGCCAATAGCGCATACGACGCGACCAAGCTCTGCCAAGCCACGTGTCATAAGAGCAGCAAGGGCGTTATCGCCGTTACCAAGGCCAACAGCAATACCGCAAGCAATAGCTACAACGTTTTTAGCGGCAGCGCACGCCTCAACGCCGCGCACGTCAGAGCTAATGTAGGTTCTGAAATATGGACGAGAAAGTAGTGCCTGGAAGCGCTTGGCAACCTCGGCATCTTCAGATGCTACAACTGCCGCAGAGATTCCCTGCTTAATAACCTCTTCTGCATGGTTTGGACCAGAAAGCACCGCAATTCTTGCAGGATTTCCTAGCTCGTCAGCAGCTACCTCATGCATGAGCTTGTGAGAACCTGCCTCCATACCCTTGGAGAGAATCAAAACGTCAACCTCTGGGTCAAGATATGGCGCACAAGCAGCGCAAACAGAGCGCAAAAACGCGGAAGGAGCAGCCATAACAACAGCATCTACACCGGTGAGAGCCTCAGCCTCACTAGTGGTAGACACAATATTGTGTGGAAGCTCAGAATCAGAAAGATGTCTGCAGTTAACGTGCTCTTTATTGATGGACTCGGTAACATCGGCCTCCCTGGACCAAATAATTACCTCATCAGAAGTTGAAGCAAGAAGTGTTGAAAGTGCGGTACCCCATGATCCCGAACCAATAACAGCAACTTTTTTCATGATTAGTTGTCCTTTTTCTTTTCGCCGAAAGAGAATTTAGACTCACTACCAGCATTAAGACGATTGATATTCTCGCGATGAGCCCAAATAACTGCCGCTGCTACAACAAATACAGGAATGGTTGCCACGGGGTCCATGCCAAAGAGCAGGCAGAATAGTGGAATAGCAACAGCTGCGCCAATGGAGCCAAGCGATACGTACTTAGTTGGTACAGCAAGCGTAATAAACACCGCAAGAGCTACAAGAGCAGCAAGTGGATTTACTGCAAGGCCTCCGCCAAATCCAACAGCAATTCCCTTACCGCCATGGAAATGAAGCCAAGGCGAGAAAATATGACCAAGAACGCAGCAGGCATACACAAAAGAAATGATGAGCTCAGTCTCTGCATGATCATTTCCCGAGATCAGAGGAGTAAATCCCTGGGCTCCCAAGAACCAACGAACCAACATGACGCTGACAATGCCCTTACCTGCGTCGCAGAGAAGCGTAAGAATACCTGCTGCTTTACCAGCATTTCTAGCAACATTGGTGGTGCCAATGTTTCCTGATCCAAGTTTGCGAATATCTTCGTGAGCCATAACGCTTGCAATAATCAGGCCAAATGGAATGCCACCAAGGCCAAATGCAATTAGTCCAAAAATCAGAGCAACAACAATTCCAGACATTAGTTAGACTCAACCTTCTTACGGAACTTCAATCGAATAGGTGTGCCAACCAGAGAGAACTTCTCGCGAAGCCTGTTCTCAATAAAGCGCTCGTAGTTGTCATCAACAAGGTCTGGAGCATTGCACCAGAACGAGATAACAGGAGGTTTGGAACCTGTCTGTGTGGCGTACTGAATCTTAAGACGGCGACCGCGGTCAGAAACCGTGTGTCCGCCCTCTCTGATCTGGGCGAGAAGTTCGTTGAGCTCGGAAGTCTTAAGCTGAAGAGCACGGGATTCTGCAGCCGAAAGAGCAGCGGCAAGTACCTTATCAATAGCGCGGCCAGTAAGTGCAGAAACGTTAATGGAAGCAATCCAAGGCGCAAAGGCCAGGCGCTTTGCTACAGAGACTGCTACCTCATCGCGCTTTGCCTCAGAATCAATAAGATCCCACTTGTTAAGCAGGAGCACTAGCGCGCATCCACGCTCTACGGCCATGTTTGCAAGTTTCTGGTCCTGCTCGGTTACGCCAACAGAAGCGTCAACAACAAGAAGACAGACGTCTGCGCGGTCCATTGCTTGCAGGCCTCTGACCAGACTGTAGTACTCAACATCCTCGTGTACCTGGCTCTTTTTACGAATGCCTGCGGTATCAACAAGACGAATGGGAGTTCCCTTCCATTCAATCATGGTGTCAATAGCGTCACGCGTAGTACCAGCAACATCAGAAACAATAGAGCGTTTCTTGTTAGCCAAGCGGTTTGCCAGCGAAGATTTGCCTACATTTGGTCGACCGATAATAGCCAAGTTTAGAATGCCGTCATCTTCTGGCTCTTCATCTACCTCTGGAAATGCGTTGACGATGTCGTCCAGCAAATCACCAGTACCGTGACCATGTGAAGCAGACAGAGGCAGAGGCTCGCCGCAGCCAAGTGCGTAGAAGTCCCATAGACCATCCTGCTCTGTTGCAGGATTATCTTTCTTGTTGACAACCAAGAACACGGGCTTGTCGCTCTTGCGGACAATGCGCGCAACCTCTTCGTCTTCATCGGTAACGCCGGTAGAGCCGTCTACCACAAAAACGATGACATCTGCTTCTTCGCATGCAAGAAGCGCCTGCTCACGAATGTGTGGAGCAAAGCGATCCTGCGACTTGATAGACTCAATACCGCCGGTATCAATGAGCTTAAACTCACGACCATTCCAGTCAGCGTCGTGATATGAGCGGTCTCGGGTTACTCCCCTTGACTCGTGCACGATTGCATCGCGTTTCTCGGCAATTCTATTTACCAGCGTGGACTTACCAACATTAGGGCGTCCAACAATAGCAACAATGGGCTTAGCCATGTCTCACCTTTCATTCAGTTGGTTTAATAATACCAGCAATACGTGGCTAATCCCACTCTTTGAGCGCTTTAATACATGACTCAGCAATGTTTGTGGGACCAGGAATTGACATGATGACTTTGGCGCCGCGAGCCTCTAGATGCGCAGTTAAATCTGCCAGTGACATGCCGTCAAGCGTGACTTTATCAAAGTTAAACATGACCTCAGGAAGCACCACCAGAACATCTGTAAGGTCTTCAGGAACCTGGGCGAGAAGATCAACGGCGCAGATAAGTCCTGTGACGTTAACGTCTCCACCAAAGAAATCGTTGCGCACGGCAAAAGTAGAAACGTTGCCATCAGCCGACCAATCATCACAGAAGGTCTGGATGGTTTGCTGAGCAGCCTCGCCTACAATCAGCAAAATCTTGCGAGAGCGCGCAGAAAGATAGGTATTTGCTTCATCAAGAGCGGTACGCATAGTGCTACAGACTTCTTCAGCCTCATCGAGGAAGCTTCTGAGCATACCAATACCGTCATAAAATTGCGGATAACCGTCATAGGTATACGCAGGTGGAATAGGTAGCTGAGCGTCTACGTAGAACTCGTCAGAGAGCTGGAAGCGCGTAATGCCCAAAGAGGCACGTGCACGCTCCTGGTAGGGCTCAACAATTTTGACTACAGAGCGGGACAGCTCCACATCATCAGAATACGAATGCGTAAAGCGTTTGGAGTCTTTGGTATAGCCAAGCGGAACAATGGCCAGAGAGGTAATCTGCTGGTGAGCCTCTACCCAGTCAAGCGTTTTATCAAGCTCTTCACCGTCATTAATGTTGGGGCACAAAACAATCTGGCCATGAATTTCTATGCCCGCGTCCATGAGTTTCTCAAGCACTTCGATGCCCCTAGCTGCACGAGCACCAATAAGATTCCGGCGAACGTCAGGTGAGATTGCATGCAGCGAGACGTTCATGGGTTCAAGCTTGTGAGAGATGATGCGCTCAACATCCTCATCGGTGAGGTTAGTCAGCGTAACAAAATTGCCCTGCAAGAAGCTCAGGCGATAATCGTCGTCTCTAATGGAAAGCGAGGGACGCATGTCTTCTGGCAACATAGCCATAAAGCAGAACTGGCACGCGTTTACGCAGGTCTTGATGCCATCAAAGAGCACATCAACAAAGTCAACGCCCCAGTCTTCTCCAGATTCACGCTCAAGAACACACTCATAAAGCGCTTCATCACCAGGAACAGAAACTTCAAGTTCACAGAGGGAGCCGTCGGCCTCCCAACGCCAATCAATCAGATCTTTTGGCACTACGCCATTGACCTTCTCGATAATCATGCCCGGCTCAAGGCCAGCCTTCCACGCGGGACTACCCTCTTCAACGGACTCAATAAGCGCACCAAGTCCACCAGATTTTGTATTTCCGTAGTCTGCGCGCTGTTCCATGTTAGGCGCCTACGATTTGTTCAATAGCTGATTTAACTGCATTGATATGAGCTTCCGGCGTAGAAGCACCGGCGGTAATGCCAATATGCTCAGCTCCTTCAAACCAGGAAGACTGCAGCTCATCAGCGCCTTCAATGTGATAGGTTGCGGGGCAATACAGCTTAGAAATCTCTGCTAAGCGAGTAGTATTTGCAGAGATCCTGCCGCCAATAATAATCATGACGTCAGACTCTTTTGCAAGCCTCATGCACGAGTCCTGATGACCCGCAGTAGCCTCGCAGATAGTATTCATGACGCGAAGCTCGTCAACAAGCGGAAGTACCGCGTTAACTACTTCAGAGAGCTTAGCGGCGTTCATGGTGGTCTGTACTACCAGACCAACCTTCTTTGCAGCTCTCATGGCGTCTGCCTGAGCGGCAACTTCTTCTACAGAGTCAATAGCCAAAGAGCCTGGTACGTGAGCAAGCGTTGCCTCAACTTCAGGGTGTCCGGACTCTCCCACCACGTATACGGCATAGCCTTGCTTAGCGAGAAGTTCTGCAGCTCCATGAGCCTTCTTTACAAACGGACAGGTTGCGTCAAGTACGTCAACACAGCCGTCCTTGGCAATCTGCTCCTCTTGAGGTGTTACACCATGAGTGCGCAGCAGAAGCGCACTTCCTTTAGCCGCAGAGGCAGAGTCAACTACCTCTACGCCCTGATCTTTTAGGGACGTAACAACGCGGGGGTTATGTATAAGCGGACCAAGCGTGCGCACGGGCGCATGAGCATCTTTGACGGCCTGCTGGACCATCTGAAGAGCTCTTTCTACACCGTAACAAGCGCCTGCTTCGTCGGCAATTTTGATAGTAGGCACGAACTAATTCCTTCCGGGATGCTCTTTGAGCATTGCATCTCTTAGCTCGTATACCCGCTCCATGGCTATTTCTTCCATCTCTTTTGCCTGATCTTTACGCTTCTTAGAAGTCAGTTCATTAAAAGAAACCTTCTGACCTGCACGAAGATACACCTTTACAGGCTTAACCAGAGGAGAACCTTTTTTCTTAATATCAAGTGCGCCAATAATGGCTAGTGGCTGAACATCCACCTTGGCAAGCTGGGCGATAAGCGCAAAGCCGCCGTGGGTTTCTCCACGTTCAGTATTGCTTCTGACTCTGGTACCCTCAGGATAAATGAGAAGCATTTCTCCTCTAGAAAGAGCCGTAGTTGCGCGACGAATTGCCTTCATGTCAGCAGTTCCACGATCTACTGGGATACCACCAAGTCTAGAAAGCGCCCACTGAAGTGGTTTGAATTTGTTGAACTCGCTCTTGTAGATGGTGCGGACGGGAATGCCATGAACAAACAGGTGGACAACAGTAACAATAGGATCTAAGAACGTTGGGTGGTTCATGATAAGAACACGAGGGGTCTTATCGCCAACAAAGAGCTGGTCATTGTCCCAACGCCACCTGAACCATATTTTTGTAATCAGTCCAAGCACGCTAACTGCCAGCCACTTAAAGAACTTGGCAGGAGCTGGAAAATCAGCAAGCGCGGTATCGTAATAATCGTCAAACGAGTTTCCGCCAAAAGGACGCAAACGCTTAGATGCCGCTGCTATAGAAGACTTTTTCTCGGAGCGCTTAGGCTTTTCTGTGTGAGACTTCCCGTCATCAGAAGAGTTACCCTCTGATTCATTTCCCTGGTGAGAAGACCTGTGGTTACGAGCATCTCTTTTTCCAAGACCTGGATGCAAGGCAATAATGGCTGCAATAACCTCTTCAACAGAAAGCGCAGAAGAGTCAATGTGATGAGCGTCTTCTGCAGCGCGAAGTGGTGCTGCCTTACGTTCAGAGTCAGCCTTATCACGAGCCTTGATGTCTTCGAGGATCTTCTCTTCGCTCTTGGCATCTACCTGGGCATCGTTGCCGGTAGCTGCGTCTCCGCCCTGGCGCTGAACGGCGCGACGGTGAGCGCGTGCTGCAGGATCTGCGGTCAAGAAAACCTTTACATCTGCCTCGGGGAATACCACGGTGCCAATGTCACGGCCTTCTGCGACTACATCGCCATTCTCGCCAGCACGACGCTGAAGCGTAACCATAGCCTCGCGGACCTCAGGAATAGCTGCAACAGCGCTTACGTTTCTATCTACCTCTGGGGTACGAATCTCTGCTGTAACGTTTGAGCCGTTTGCGAAGACGGTCTGGCCGTTTGCGGAGTTTCCAAATGAGATGCTAATGCTGCGTGCAACCTGAATGATTTTCTCGGTATCAGTCATATCAATGCCCTGACGCAGGCATTCTACGGTTACCGAGCGATACATTGCGCCCGTATCTAGAAAGATCAGATCCAGGCGATCAGAAAGTGCACGAGCAACCGTAGACTTTCCGGAGCCTGCTGGGCCGTCAATAGCAACAATCATTACTTATCCCCCTCGATGACACCCCAAATGTCACGAAAATCGTAAAAACTTGGCTCAGTGGAACGACGAATAACCTCTTCTGGATCAAGGTTAAATCCACCAAGCTTGAAATCAGAACCGCCTGTACTAGTAAAGAAGATTGAAGAGACATTTGCAAGATGTACATTCCAGCTAGAACTGCCCGGGATGCCAAAAATTTCCGCCATCATAGAGCGCAGGTAGCCGCCGTGAGAAATACAAACCGTGCGTCCAGAAAGGTTGGAAAACTCGTTAAGAATGTTGCGGCATCTGCTTCTTACCTGCTCATATGACTCAGCTTCTGGAGCAGGAATGGAATGACCGTTTTCATCTGAAGCCCAGGGGAACGTGAGGCCGTAGGGCTTTAAAATCTCTTCTGCATCAGCAAAACGCTTGCTCTCCAAAATGCCAAAATCCATCTCTGCAAGATCGTTTTTTACCTCGCAAGAAATACCAAGCTCGGCTGCAGCCATCTGGGCCATGTCTTTGCAGCGAGACAAAGGAGAGGTCCAAATTCTATCTGGATGAAATGCAACAAGCGCGCGAACGGCGTGTTCTCGCTGTTCAACGCCATGCTCGGTAAGCTCAACGTCTTTTCTGCCACTGAAAAAGCGCTGTGTATTAGCCACACTCTCTGGGTGGCGCATAAACAAAATGCGATGAACCTGAGCTGGAACTTCAAATGGCTGCATTATGTCTCCTCTCTGGGCGTGTTTGAGCTGTTTGACGTGCACTTAGTAATAGTGCGACTAGTAGTTATTTGCTGGCATGTAAAGGCATGATGGGAGAAGCACCAGGCTCTCTGCCAATAGTGCGCTCCAGAGCGGCAACTTCCTCTTCTGTAAGAAGTCTCCACTCACCTTCTTTAACACCTGTAAGGTGAAGCGGCCCAAACGTATCTCTGTGGAGTGCAAGAACTCTATGGTGAATAGCCAGAAGCATCTTTTTGACCTGGTGCTTTCTGCCTTCTCTAATAGTTACGCTGACCAGGGAGTTTGGCTCTCCTCCACCGGTTTTTCCTAAACCTTGTGGGGCGAGAAGCGCCTTCATCTTGGCATCGTTGGATACAATCTCAACCTCAGCAGGGGCTGCAGGGCCGTCTTCAAGCTCAATACCTTCGCGCAGGCGATTTAGCTGCTCTTCTGTAGGTGTTCCCACAACATGAGCAACATAGTGCTTCCATACATGCTTTGAGGGATGCAAAAGCTCTTGTGCCATCTGACCATCGGTTGTAAAGAACAAAAGACCCGTGGTATCCATATCAAGACGTCCAACAGGGAAAAGTCCCGGGTATCTGTCAGTGGGAACCATGTCCACAATGGTTGGTCTACCCTGAGGGTCTTTCATGGTAGTCAAGTAACCTGCAGGTTTGTTGAGCATCAAGTAGACGGGTTTCTCGGCAATTGAGCAGACAATGCCGTCAACTGCTACAACATCTACCAGCGGATCAACCTTACTGCCAAGCTCGGTGACTACCTGGCCGTTTACCGTGACGCGACCAGAGGTCATCAGGCGCTCGGAGCCACGGCGACTAGCCACTCCTGCGCGCGCCAAAAAGCGCTGCAGGCGCATGGGAACAATACGCTCTTCTGCCACGGCCTATGCATCCTCTTGCGTATCGTAGCTGTCTCCCAAAAGGGAGCGTTCATCGTCAATGTCTTCTGCGGCTTCTTCAAGCGTTGAAGTGAAGCTTCTGCCGGAGAGTCTCTCGCGAATAAACTGCTTGGACTCCTCGTCAGGAGCAAAGTCTTCCAGCGGCGGCAACTCTCGCAAAGACTTGAGACCAAAGCGCTCTAAGAAAAGGGCTGTTGTGCCATAGAGAATGGCTTGTCCCCTATCTGCCTCTTTGCCCACTTCACGCACAAGGTTTTTCTCGCGAAGTGAAGAGATAACACCATCAGAGTTAACACCACGAATGGCACGGACGCCTTCACGAGTAACGGGCTGGTGATAAGCAATAACCGCCAGCGTCTCAAGCGCTGCCTGAGAAAGGCGACGCGTATCCCAGGAGAGCACAAAATCGCTGACCAGCTGATGGTGAGCTGGGTGCGTAAAGAGACGCCAACCGCCGGCTACCTCCCTGAGCTGAAATCCCCTGTTGCAGCGCGTGTACTCCTCTGCAAGCTCTTTGAGCGCTTGGGTAACCTCGGCAGGAGCTGCATTGGTGACCTTAGAAAAGTCGGCCGTGGTGATTGCATCTGTTGCGACCAAAAGCAGTGATTCTAGTGCGCCTTTGAGCGACTCGGAATCTAAATAGGTAAGCTCTTCTGCCATAAGTTATTCCGCCTCTTTCTGTGCTTCATCGGGCGTTTGAGTTAACGATAAAAGCGTCTGCTGGACGTCTTGGAGCGCATTTTGAGACAAGTTAAATCCTTCAAGGTCTGGCTCATCACCAGATAGTTCTTCTAGTTCCAAAAGAACCGACTCATCAAGCTGGTATGAATCTGCGCCCTCTATGTGCTCAATCTCAATCTCGCCAAAGATGACATCCTGCTGAACACGAACAAGACCGCGCTTAAAGAGCTCAAGCACTGCCAAAAAGTTTGCAACCACAATTTCTGGCGTATCTTGACCGTCTAAGAGCTCAGAGAACGTTACCTTGCCCTTAGAGCGCGTGAGCCGGTCCACAGAAGCTACCGTCAGGGCAACTGGGAGCCTTTTTGGGGCCACATGTTCTGCTTCAAGCAAGAATGTCTCACGTTTTGAGTCAATGTCCGCACAGATGACGGCAAGACTTCTGAGGGTAATGCCCTCAAGATAGTCTGGCATGAGGTTCAAGAAATCAGGATCTGGACCCACTGAACGTGGGAACATGTATGATTCCGCTTCCATGCGGCTACCTAACGCAGCACCAGCGTTTCTAAATTGCTTATAGGCAATAAGGCGAGCAATAAGAACTTCTCGCGCCTCATCAGGAGAAAGTCCGTCAAGCTCGTCATCGTACTCATCTTCATCATATGAGCTTTTGAGCGAAACATCTTGAGGCACCAAGGCATGAGCCTTCATGTCCAAAAGCGTTGACGCAACAAGGACAAAGTCACTAGCAACATCTAGGTCAAGCTCTTCCATGGCGTCCACTTCTGCCAGGTACTGATCAGCAACCTCAGAGATAGAAATGGATCCAATGGCTACCTTTTGCCTACTTACTAGCTGAAGCAGCAGATCAAATGGACCCGAATATGTTGCAGTGTTTACTTTGTACGACATTAGATGATTCTCGCAAGCAGGCTCAAAATGACGTTAGAAATGCCCCCAATAATGGACGAGAAAAAGCCAGGCGCAAAGAACATGAGTCCCACTACAGCAATCATACAGTAAGGCTCAATGGCGTAGAACTTTTGACGGTTTTTCTCGCCAAGAAAATATAACAGCAGCTTAGAGCCGTCCAAAGGTGGAATTGGCAGCATGTTAAAGACTGCCAGGCTTACGTTAATCTGAATGTAGAAGATTACCAGCGAAGAAACGTAGTACATTACCAGCGGATTTAGTGCCGCACCAAATGCAACTGCTAATGCGTTGAGCAAACGCAACAAGAGTGCGCCGAGAAACGCCTGCAAAATGTTAGACGCTGGACCTGCGAGTGCTACAAGAATCTCGTCACGACGACGATCTTTGAGGTAGTTGGGGTTATAGGGAACGGGCTTTGCGTATCCAAAGCTAGGTCCGCCCATCAATACCAGCATAAGCGGAAGAAGAACCGTACCAAACAAGTCAATATGCGCCAGCGGATTTAACGTCAAACGGCCAGACATTTTAGCGGTAGGGTCTCCGCACTTGTATGCCACAAAGCCATGGGCAACCTCGTGAACCACAATGGCAAAGATTACCAGTGCAAATTCAGCAAGCGTTGTCAAAAGCGATGGAACTGATGTTAAAGCAGTTGGCACAACAATCCTTATCTCAACATCTGCAAAAAACGTGCAGACAGGCACGAACAACAAAGACTCTCAAGAACATGACGTTAGTTACAAGACAATAGATACAAGACAGTAGGTACAAGACAATTTTACCCAAGATTGGCAAAACTACCTACTCATCAATGTCTGCTTCCATTTTTTCTGAAAGCTCCAACCATTCAGCCTCAAGCGCAGGAATCTTCTTAGAAAGTGCCTGGTATTCAGCCATACACTCATCAAACTTTTGAGGATCGTTATAGAGAGCCTCGTCAGCCATAAGCGTCATGAGCTCATCGTATCGTTTATGCGCAGGAGTCAGCGCTGCTTCAACCTCGTCCAGACGTTTCTTGGTCTCTCTGAGTGCGCGACTTCTACGATTGCGCTCCTCCGCCTCAGCCCTTCTCTGCTCCTTAGTCTTCACATTGCGAGAAGATCCTGCAGCTTGACCTGCTTCTGGAGCAGCACTCTTAACAGCTCTTGCACCCGAAGTTCCATACGAGGACACGGTCTTGCTCGACGTCTCCCCCTGAGCCGCTGCTTGAAGCTCTGCAAGCTTAAAGAGGAAGTAATCGTAGTCTCCGTCATAGACCGTAACCTTGTGGTCGCGAACGTCCACAACCTTGTTAGCTACAGCTCTGACCAGGTGCTCATCGTGACTGATTAAGATGATAGTTCCGGGGAAGTCAACAAGTGCCTTCTCTAGAACGTCAACAGAGTCAATGTCTAAGTGGTTAGTTGGCTCGTCTAGAAGCAACAGTGGATCTGGAGAAACCAGCATCTTAGCAAGTGCCAGACGAGCGCGCTCGCCACCAGAAAGTACATTTACGCGCTTCTCAACGTCATCGCCATGGAAAAGGAAGGCTCCAAGCAATCTACGCTCTTCAGAGGTAGTCCAGCCAGCAGCAACGGTATCAAGCTCTGCAAGTACCGTATTTGCAGGGTTCAACTCTTCAAGCTGGTGCTGTGCATAGTAAGCTTCAGTGACGTTTTGACCCAGGCTAATCTGTCCCGCATCTGGCTTAAGTTTGCCAGCAATGAGCTTCATAAGGGTAGATTTACCAGCGCCGTTAGGGCCAACAAGCGCTACGTGATCTCCGCGATAAAGCTTTAAATCAACATTATCATAGACAAAGTTATCCTCATACGATTTAGCCACACCCTCAAGAGAGATGACGGTATCTCCGGTACGAGGAGGTTCTGGGAACCTAAAATGCATGTGATGAGATTGCTCTGGAAGAACTACCAGTTCTTCACGGATCTTCTCGACCTTTGCCACGCGCTCTTGAACCTGTTTTGCCTTGGTAGGCTTATACCTAAATCGCTCAATGAAGGTTTCCATGTGAGCAATGTCGCGCTCTTGAGCTGCACGTTTAGCACGGAGCTGCTCAAGATTTTCTTCTCGCTGATGAAGATAGCCGGAATAATTGCCGGTATAGGTTACGAGCATACGATTCTCAAGCGCCGCCACGTGCGTTACACAGGCATCCATGAACGAGCGATCGTGACTTACCAGCAAAACCGTACCGTCATATGACGATAAGAACCTCTCAAGCCACTGGACAGATTCCAAGTCCAAGTGGTTAGTAGGCTCGTCAAGAAGAAGAACATCAGGACGGCGCAGAAGCAGCTTAGACAAAGAGATACGCATCTGCCAGCCGCCCGAAAACTCTTTAGCTGGCTTATCGAAGTCTTCAACGGGAAAACCCAGTCCCGCAAGAATCTGGCGAGCTCTACTCTCTAGTTCATAGCCACCAAGACGCTCGAAACGCTCCATAGCATGAGCGTAGTCTTCAAGATACTTATTGAGCGTTGCACCTTCGGGAGTTTCGGCAATTTTGATTGAAAGGTCGTTAACCTTTCTTTCCCACTGTTTAATCTCATGGGCAGATTCGATAACCTCGTTGAGGGCAGTTCTATCTCCCATGAGCTCTGTCTCTTGCTCAAGGTATCCAAGAGTAGCGTCTTTTGCAAAGGTAACAGTTCCCTCATCAGCAGACTCTAGGCCCATGATGATCTTTAGAAGCGTTGTCTTACCAGCACCATTAGGGCCAACTAAAGCCCAACGCTCTCCTGCATTGAGCTGAAGTGTTGCATTTGAGTAAAGGACTCTGCCACCAAATGACTTAGAAATCTTATCCGCAAGAGCAATCAAGTGAACTCCTCATACATATCTGAACTGGATAAGTATAAGTCATTCACTTGATTTACGTGGTGAATTATGTAAATGAAGCTAGGCTTGTGAAGATTTATTGACGCTTCTTATGAAGGAAAAGAGCTGCGCCAGCAACAACAACAGTTACGCCAGCAACACCAATAATCAGAGGAAGCGTAAGGGCGTTATCACCAGTCGCTGGAAGAGCGGACTTCTTAACCTTTTTAGCCTTTGGAGTCTCTGGCTGAGGCTGTGGCTCTGGTTCAGGTGCGGGATCTGGTTCTGGAACCGTAGCTGGAGCTGTAGGATCAACAAAAGTTACTGTGTCAGTGGTATTTGTACCAGTAATCTGACCAACACGAACCGTGGTGTCAATCTGATAGCCATCAATAGTGGTGAGCTGAGTAATGGTAGTGGAAGTGTCACCAATAAGGTTAGGGATTACAACAGTACCATCTGCTCCAGTTGTAAGAGAGTAGCTACCGTCAGCCTCCATGGTGAGAATACCAGTCTGAGTAAATAAAGGGTTTGGAACAGCGTAACGTTCACTATTTGCAGCAGTTGCCTTAAGAGTTGCACCAGCAATAGGATTTCCGTCTGTGTCAACAACCTTAACAATGATGTTACCGAGAGGCTGGTTCTCCAGTTCAGCAGTGACCACATCACCTAAACCCGACGAAGCGCCATCAAAAACGTAAGATACAGATTCTACTTGATGGACATAGCCCTCTTTATAAGTGGTTTGTTCAACTCTATAAGCGCCGTCAGGAAGTGGAAGATAAGGGTTAAAGTAGCCATTAGCGTCCGTTTCACCTTCGGCCACGATAGTAGAACCACCTTGATAAATTACAACGTGTACGCCCTCAATTGGCTCACGGGTGTATTTATCAACAGCAAGAACACTAATCTCATTGGAATCTGCAAGTGCAATCTTTGGAATGATAACTGATACAACAAGCGTCAACGCAACGAGAATAGCAAGGGCAATGTTTTTATATCGTTTCAATTCAATTCCTTCAAACCGAATCATACTTGTAAATACTTCTATCTATAGTAAGGGAATTAGACATTAAATTAAAGATAATATCCAAGACTAAACACAATTATTTCAAATTTTTTACTGAAGAAACCGCAGGATTTTCTGACCACATTATAAAAATCAAGTGAACTCCCCATACATTTTCAAATTGTAAAATGCACAGGTCGTTCACCTGATAAGTTCAAATCAATTTTGAAACAGATTCAATAAATCCTATTGTATTAGAAACGCTTCTTATTCAGATACATTGAAACACCAGCGAAAGAGCTTAATGTACCTGCAATTCCAACAATTAAAGAAGAGACACCAGAAATGTCAGATGTGTCTGGAAGAACAGCCTTCTTTTTCTTTGGAGTCTTAGGCTTTTCCGGAGTCTGTGGTTGAGGCTCAGGAGTAGGCTCTGGAGTTGGCTCAGGCTGAGGTTCTGGCTGTGGCTCTGGAGTTGGTGGCTCTGGCCTACGATTTACAAACGTAACCGTAGTTGTCTCGTTAGAGCCAGTAATCTCACCAACCTGAGGGTTTGGATCATCAATAGTGTAACCATCCAGAGTGGTCAGCTGAGTAATAGTAGATTCTCTCTCAACAAGATAATCAGGAATAATTACGGTGCCATCAGGACCAGTTGTGAGCAGATAATTATCATCGTCATCCCTATCCAACTCACCCGTCTGAGTATAAGGGACACCGGGAGCTGACGGGTCCTGAGTCATAGCACGAGGAGCGCTAGTACCAGTTAAATAAGCTGGATCAGGTGTATTAGATCCACCTAAAGAAGGAGGACATGCTGGTGACGGAACACCCGGAATTATTTCATAAGCAGGAGTTGCCTTTAAAGTTGCGCCAGCAATAGGATTTCCATACTGATCAACAACCCTTACGACAATATTGCCAATTCTTGTTGGCAATTTAATTGTTGCGTGAGTTGTTTGCTCAAAGAGACGCGTATCTGAATCATAAGGGAACGTTACTGCATGTAGAGGTAGATTGCCATTGCTGCTGGATGAAGAACATGCAAAGACAGAGTCAAACATTACTGCATCGGTATTGTATGCATATTGAGTGGGATAATTTTTTGGAATAAGCGTATAACTTCCTGTTACTGGTACAGTGACGCTTTGTCCACCTGGAACATTTGAGGCAATTCTATTTCCAAATTCATCTTCAATGTCAAATTGAATATCAGTAATAGCATTTGAACCCCAAATACTACCTGGTACCTTCTTCTCGGCACCAACATAGAGCTGGCCCATAATATGGACATTTTCAAAGTTAATGGTCTGGTGTTCATCATCAGTACCGGAGAAAGTTACATTTACAGCTGTGTGATCAATAACATATCCGGCTTTGAATTTTGTCTGCTCAACCTTATAACTTCCGTTAGCAAGGATAGTCTGTGCCCTACCGTTTTGGTTAGTAATCATAGTTGTAGCGTTTGTACCAGTAACTGTATTAGTCACGGTAATTGTTACGCCATCAACAGGTTGACCATAATAGTCATCAGTAACATTTACCGTAAGCTGATTTTGATCTGATGCAAGCGCAAGCTTTGGAACTCCAATTACAATTACGCAGCATAGTGCAACAAGAATAGACGCTACTACATACTTGAACTTTTTCACTTCAAACCTTCCAAATCCATTCAGGATTACTATTTTCTAATTCAAATGATAAAAGAAAATATCATTAAAATGAATATAAACTACATTCTAAATTGCAATTTATTAAATTTTCATATCATCAACAATAAGAATTAGCTTATAAATAGCCATTCCCTACCCACCCATCTAAACAAATAGCGAGAAGACCTTTTACTAAAGATCTTCTCGCCAAACAAGCTAGAAATAGATAAGTGAATTAGTTATTTCTAGAGGTAACGAACTTTCTGGAAGCAACAAGCGCTGTACCAAGGGCTCCAACAAAGAGCTGAGCCAGAATCGATGCATCTCCCGTATCTGGAAGTACAGACTTCTTAGAGCTTTTCTTCTTAGGTGTAGAAGGAGTTTGAGGCTCAGGACTTGGCTCTGGCGCAGGCTCAGGAGTTGGAACCTCGTTCTTCTTGTTTACAAATACAACCTCTGCTGTGGTATCTGTACCGGTAATCTTAGCAGTTTGAGGATTAGGGTCTTCGATGGTGTATCCATCAGGAGTAGTTAACTGAGTAATAGTAGATTCTCTCTCAACAAGATAATCAGGAATAACAACAGTACCGTCAGGACCAGTGGTGAGCAGATAGTTGTTATCTGCATCCCTATCAACGTGACCAGTTTGTGTATAAGGAACGCCAGGTGCTCCAGGTGTATGTGTCATAGAACGAGGAGTATCGCTACCAGGTAAAGTTGCTGGATCTGCTGCGGGAATTACAGGCGTAACTGGAGGACATGCGGGGTATGGATATCCTGGTGGGTTTTCAATGGATGGAGTTGCCTTAAGGGTAGCACCAGCAACTGGATTACCATCCTGGTCTACAACCTTGACCACAATATTGCCCTTTCTTGTTGGCAAAATTACGGCAGCCTTTACTTCATCTGCGAAGCGTCTAGAAGTTTGATTGTAAGCAAACGTCACTGCATGAAGTGGGACTAAGCCATAACCGCCTTGAGTGCATCTAAAAATCTCAGCAAACATCACAGCTGAAGAGTCGTAAGACAGCCTGCTTGGATACTGTGTTGGAATAAGTGTATAGCTACCTGTAACTGGAACAGTAAGAGGGGTACCGCTCTGAACACCTGTAGCAATTCTGTTGCCAAACTCATCCTCAACATTGAAATTAACATCTGTAAGGAAACCAGGAGTCGTTCTAATGTATGCATCGGCGTATGGAATCAATGTTCCCATGATATGAACATCTTCAAGAGCAACGGTCTGGTGGTCATCAGTGCCACGAGCTACACCAGAGAAAGTCACAGCTTTGGTAGAGTGGTCAACAACATAGCCAGCCTTAAACTTAGCCTGCTCCACCTTGTAAGCGCCGTCTGGAAGAGAGAAAGTTGCCAAACCACTAGCATTTGTGACTTGTTCTGCCACAACTGCGCCAGTAGCTGCATCAGTAACCGAGACAGTTACTCCATCAACAGGATTGCCGTAATAGTCGTCAGTAACATTTACGGTCAACACGTTCTCGTTTGATGCGTATGCGGGCTGAGCAAAACCAAGACTTACAGCACACATCACCATGACCAGCAGAGCAACAAATAGAGACTTTGTCCTCTTCATTCTTAACTCCTGAGTTGAGTGCTTACAACGAACATGCCTAGAGAATGATATAAAAATACAGCTGTTATGTAGCTGTTTCTTAATTCCCCAAGTACTTCTCAAATATTTCAGAATATTTGCACTGCAAAAGTAGAAAGCCCAGCTATAAAAATAGCGAGAAGATCCTTGCACTTGAAAGATCTTCTCGCCAAAAAATCGTCAATAAGTTTGATGGAATAGCGCTACTTATCCATGGTGAGATGAATAGCAAAGCCAGCAATCTCGTCTTTGAAGTAGACCAAAAAGGTACTGCCATCTGGATTAAGCCTTCTAGAAGTCTCATCAATTTCAAAGCCACGACCTGCAAAGTATTTCTCGGCAGCAGGAATATTGTTGACGTGGAAGCCAATATGACCCTTTGTACCTCGGCCATTTTGTTTCATGACCTCTACCAGAGTACCCGCAAAAAATGAAGGTGGCTGCTCAATAGTAGGAAGCCCCATAAGAGCGGTGAACAGGTTGGCGATCTTTTCTGCCTCGTCAGCATTACTTGCATTGATGCCAACGTGAGCAACATACATATCAAACTGCTCAACTGGATTAATAGCACTGGTGGTGTTAGCTGAATCTGTCATGGTCTCCCCTTTCCTAGAATTCAAGTATACGAGGGAAGTCCTAAAACGTAATGCGTGTTGCCTCATATTTGCCATTGTCGTAACTAATTACTAACAAAAAAGGCCCAGTTACCTAGGCCTTTAAATTTCTATGGTGGGCGATGCTGGATTTGAACCAGCGACCCCTTCCGTGTGAAGGAAGTGCTCTACCCCTGAGCCAATCGCCCGAACGACTTGCAATAATAACAAACAATGACGCTAATTTCTAGCTTTTGACTATTTTGAAGGTGAATACGTAGACACAGCTTTATTCATCTGAACAAGAATAATTCCCAGGAAGATAAGCTGGAGGATCATTGGCGTAATTACCATGGGCTGAGATGAAAGCTGCGAAACAAAAACCCATTCAATGGTAAAGAGAATGAGCTCAATACCAGCAACAAGACGGACAATGCCGTGGGTTTTCTCAAAGTCTTTAACCAAGCTGATGCATTTCTGCAGAATATAGCAGCAATAGACCGACATTAAGCTGCACAGGAGAAGCACGATCATGCTGGAAGAGAAACGGCCATAACCAACTGAGAAAGCAAAGATGACAATACCGGCAACGCCCAGCGCGCCAAGCATAGAGGAAAGCGCCATCATCAACTTAGTTCCACGATCCATACAAACCCCCAACAAGTCAGTTCACAAATAAAAACGTACACAAGCGGAGCCAGGCTAAAAAGACAACTTACTTAGCTTCAAGAGATTTTTTGACTTTATGAGATCCTCGAGCAACAGCACTTGCCATTGCCAAAAGTGCAAACAACTCAATAAACTGCAAGGTAACAGATGGTTTAAGTACCAACTGTCCAACAACAATAGCAGCTAATACAACGCATGATCCAAAAATCATTGGATAGACAGCAACAGCTCTATTAGGAACATTTGCTTCTCTAGCTGCATAACCGCCAGTTAGAAGCGAGATCATACTTGCAAGTAAAAGAAGAGCGGAATCAAGTGATGGACCAACACCAATTACAAGAACCGCAACATTAACAAGACCTAAAAGTCCGCCAGCCAAAAGCGCCAGACTAAAGAGCTTCATTTTACGAGTCTCAGGAGTCATATATCCCCTATCTATCAAATATCACTTTGGCTATTGTACCCGTCTTTTATATAAATTTAGTAATCGAATCATTGAACGGTAGAGAGTTTCGGTAAAAGAAATGGCGAGAAAACCAAAGGATTTCTCGCCACATGTGTATTTGGTGGGCCCAGAGGGATTTGAACCCCCAACCCAGGGATTATGAGTCCCCTGCGCTAACCGTTGCGCCATGAGCCCGTAAGAAAAAAGCGGCGACAGATGCCGCCGCCAGAATGCGTGGTGGAGAATAGGGGGATCGAACCCCTGACCTCATGACTGCCAGTCATGCGCTCTCCCAGCTGAGCTAATTCCCCGAACGTGGTGCGGGAAATACTATAGCAAACCAAAGCTCTGTTTTTCTCGACAATTTTCTAATTGGTTGCATATAAAACGAATTTGCATAAGTTTTACTGGGTACACAAGTAGTAATGATTACTCTTAAATAACACTTAATTGGAGTTTTTGATGAATATAGAACTGGTACAAGGAATTTTGATTCCTTTTGCAGGAACTTCGCTGGGCGCAGCGATGGTACTGTTTATGAAGAAGGCTCTGAATCGCACAGTAGAGCGTGCTCTTACGGGCTTTGCCGCCGGCGTCATGGTTGCCGCTTCTATCTGGAGTTTATTGATTCCAGCCATTGAATCTTCGGAGGCAATGGGACAGTTTGCTTTTGTTCCCGCGGTAGTTGGATTTTGGGTAGGCACTCTTTTCTTGCTCTTGCTTGACCACGTAATCCCCCACCTTCACCTGGGCGAGACAGACGATGAGGCTGAAGGCATTAAAACAAGCTGGCAAAAATCAACGCTTATGGCGTTAGCAGTAACGCTCCACAACATTCCTGAAGGAATGGCAGTTGGTGTAGTTTTTGCTGGATGGGTCTCGGGTAACTCAAATATTACCTATGCAGGTGCTATGGCTTTAGCACTTGGAATTGCTATTCAGAACTTTCCTGAAGGTGCCATCATCTCTATGCCTCTCCATGCAGGAGGTACCTCTAAAGGCAAGTCGCTCATCTTGGGAATTATATCTGGCATAGTTGAGCCTATTGGAGCAGTACTTACTATTCTTGCTGCAGAGCTTGTCATTCCCATTCTTCCCTATCTACTGAGTTTTGCAGCAGGCGCCATGATGTACGTAGTTGTGGAAGAACTTATTCCAGAAATGAGTGAAGGCAAGCACTCAAACGTTGGAGTACTTGCCTTCGCATTAGGATTTACCGTAATGATGACCCTTGATGTAGCGCTTGGTTAAAAACCAGGCGCTCATTTTTTAAAGCTCTCGCTCTGGAAGAATCTTCTCTGCCAACCAAGAAGCAACCTCATCAAGGGCAACCTCAAAGCGCTCGCCGGTAGCACGCTCTTTGACTTCTGCGATGCCGTTTGCAACGCCCTTCTTGCCCACAATAACCTGCCATGGGAAGCCAATAAGATCTGCGTCTGCAAACTTAACACCAGGACGCTCTGCACGATCATCAACAACCGTCTCAAGACCAGCAGCAACACAGGCGTCAGCTACAGAACCCGCTGCATTCCAAATCTCTGGATCTTTGTCAGAGAGGCAAAGAACAGAAACCTCATAAGGGGCAACAGAGACTGGCCACTTGATGCCCTTCTCGTCATTGTATTGCTCAACAACAGCAGCAAGCAGTCTGGAAACACCAATGCCGTAGCAGCCCATAACCAGAGGCTTGTCCTCACCGTTTTCATCGGTGAAGGTAGCGTTAAGGGCTGAAGAGTACTTGGTGCCAAGCTGGAAGACCTGGCCAACCTCAATACCGCGAGCAGCGTGCAGAGGAAGTCCACACTCAGGACAAATATCGCCCTCCTGAGAAGTTACAAGGTCTTTCCACTCGTTAATCTCAAAGTCACGGCCAAGTTCAACGTGATCAAGGTGGTAGTCTGCCTTATTAGCACCGCAGAGCCACCACTGAGTATCCTCAAGAGAGAGGTCTCCAACAACGCGGATACCCTCAGGTAGACCAACAGGTCCAATGAAGCCCTTGATGAGACCATACTCTTCTAGCTCTTCATCAGTCATCATGTGATACTCACCAAAAGCATGCTCAGCTTTTACCTCGTTGAGCTCATGAGTGCCTGGAACAAAGCACACAACTGGCTTGCCATTTCCGTCAACAAGCGCAAGAGCTTTGCGGGTTGCTGCAGGTGAAACGTGGAGGAACTCTGCAACGTCATCAATGGAGCCAATACCAGGAGTGTGAATCTCACACATCTTGCCAGACTCACGCTCTTCTACGTTAATCTTTGCAGCAGCTGCTTCGGTATCTGCAGCGTAACCGCAATCGCAATAGACTAGGCTTGCCTCGCCAGCCTCTGCCAGAGCCATAAACTCAACAGAGGTGTCTCCACCAATCTGACCAGAGTCAGCAACTACCTGCAGAGCCTTAAGACGTGTACGGTCACAAACGTTCTGGTAAGCAACCTTCTCCTGGTCATAGCATTCCTGCAGTGACTCTTGATTTGCCGAGAAGGAATAACCGTCTTTCATAATGAACTCACGGCCACGCATAAGACCAAAGCGTGGACGGCGCTCGTCACGGAACTTATCCTGAATCTGATAGAGCGTTACAGGAAGCTGCTTATAGCTCTTAAGCTCATTTCTAATGAGGTCTGTAAAGGTCTCCTCGTGAGTTGGACCAAGAGCAAACTGACGATCGTGGCGATCATGCATACGCATGAGCTCGTCGCCGTAGACGTCCCAACGACCAGACTCTTCCCAGAGCTCAGCGGGGGTCATAATAGGAACAAGAATCTCCTGAGCACCAATACCGTCCATCTCATCGCGGATGATGGCCTCAATCTTTAAAAGAGAGCGCCATGCAAGTGGCAGATAAGAGTACAGACCAGCAGCGGTCTTTCTAATCATGCCAGCACGAAGGAGCAGGCGGTGACTTGCAAGTACAGCCTCAGCTGGGTCTTCTTTGAGTGTTGGTGCATACAAAGAAGACATGCGCATCCAGTGCTTCAAGGTAGTTTCCTTTCAATATGAAGTAATACGTATAGTTTACTTATTTTTTGCCAAAACGATTCTCAATTTCGGCGAATAGCTCATCAACAATCTTATCTTCAGGCACTTTTCTAATGGGATTGCCATTTTCAAACAACACTGCCTGACCTTTACCGCAGGCAACGCCAAGGTCAACGCCCCTAGCCTCACCAGGTCCGTTAACAACGCAACCCATGACCGCCACAGAAATTGGAGCACGAACGCCATCTAGGCGCTTGGTAACTTCCTCTGCAATAGGAATCATGTCAACGCCACACCTGCCGCACGTAGGACAACTTACCAGCTCTGGCTTAATGCGGCGCATACCAAGGGCTGCAAGAAGCTCCCATGCTACATGAACCTCTTCCACAGGGTCGGCCGTCAAAGACAGGCGCATGGTATCACCAATGCCGCTCTCAAGCAGAATGCCAACTGCGGCAGAATTCTTTACCGTTCCCTGCCTCAGCGCGCCAGCCTCTGTTACACCTACATGCAAAGGAATCTGTGGAAGCTCTTTTGAAAGCGCACGATAGACCGCAAGCGTAGTGGGGACATCGTGAGCTTTTGCAGACAAAACAATGTCGTCAAAACCGCGAGAAGAAAAGTGCTCTACAAATGACTTTGACGACGCCACGAGTTTCTCGACAAGGGTCATATCTTGTCTTGTATCAAATTCTTTAGCAAGAGAGCCTGCGTTAACGCCAATTCTAATGGGAATATGTGCCTCTTTAGCTGCCTCAATGACAGCATCAACACGCTCCATGGAGCCAATGTTTCCTGGGTTAATACGAAGAGCTGCCGCACCTCGCTTTGCAGCTTCAAGCGCCAGCTTATAGTCAAAGTGAATATCGGCAACAACAGGAAGTGGCGAGTATTTGCAAATCTTTTCAAAGCCATCGAGGGCCTTTGCATCAGGAATTGCCACACGGATAATCTCGCACCCTGCCTCAGCAAGCCCTTTGATCTGAAGGAGCGTTGCGTCTGGATCATCTGTTTTAGTGGTGCACATAGACTGAACGGAAACGGGAGCACCGCCGCCAACCTGGACAGATCCAACCATAACGGGATGCGTCTTTGTGCGAGCAATCTCAGACATAAAATCACTACCTAAAAAGTAAATGAAGAATATCGTTTCTCAGTGCAACGACAAACACAAACAGGAAAAATGCCAGTCCAATGTAAGACAAAATGTTTTGAACTTTGATAGACAGAGGCTTTCTGATAATCACCTGAATTACCTCAATCAGAATCTTTCCACCGTCAAGAGGTGGAATAGGTAAAAGATTCATAAAGCCAAGTGACATAGAAATGGCTGCTACCAGCATAATAAGGGTCGAGAAACCCTCTGCAGCAGCTTCTGATGCCATTACAGAAATTCCAACAACGGAAGACGACTGATTGAGAACTTCCATGGTCTGCGTTGGGATGAGCAGTCTGAGTGCAAACTGGCCAACCTGCGCGGCATACGATACAGCTGCAGCTGATGCGTCAATAAACGAGAAGTGATAGGTGGTCATGACAGGTGTCACGCCGATGATTTTATCGTCAGAACGCAAAACAGGTTTAATGGTAGTTTCAAGTTGAATGCCATTGCGCTCATACGTGACAGGGATATCCTTGCCTCCATTGGACATTGCATCCTTGATAGCAGCAGTAAGGTCTTCCCAGGTATGTACCTCTACCTTGTTAAAGGTAAGAATAGTGTCTCCGGCAGTAAGGCCTGAAATAGCAGCAAGAGAGCCAGATTCAACAGAGCCCAGCTGAGCCTTATTCTGAGCAGCAGGAATGCCAACAAACATCAAAGAGCCAACAACCAGCACAAAGGCCAGCGCAATATTGACTAGAGGTCCGCCCAAGATCATGAGCAAGCGTTTGGGAACATTTACACCAACATAGGTATGAGCCTTCTCTTGAGCAAAGAAATCATCAGCGGACATCTGTGGAACACGAGGCTCCCCTGCTGCTGTAGAGCCTTCAAGCTCAAAGTTGTTACCACGATCATACTCACAGCGAAGCTCAGCGTCTCGCGCAAGCGTCTGAAACGTGGTGTGCGCTAGCTCATCTGACTCTTTAACAAGCTCAATGGAGCCCCAGTCTGCAAGGGTGTACAGCAGATTGTAGGCGCGCTCATCCTCACAGTTAAGTTTTGCTGCAAGAGCGCCAACCTCAAGTGAACCCGCCTCTTGAACGCTCATCAGAGCTTGTGGAAGCAGCTCATCTAGCTCGCCTTCCATACCGCAGATGCGCGTATAGCCACCAAAAAGAAGTGGAGTCACGCCAACCTCAGTACCATATTTTTTGCTCTTATGAGAAAGCTTGTACTTGAACGGCATGCCCAAGAAAAACTCAGTTACACGGACGCCACACAGGCGAGCCATACCGTAATGACCAGCCTCGTGAACAAATACAAGGAGCGAGAGGACCAAGAGTCCCCAAAAAATTGGTGAAAGAATAGCTATCAAATTCACAAAATTCCTATCCCACAAAAGAACGGGCTAAAGCTCGTGCCTCTGCGTCTACAAGCGTCAATTGTTGAAGGTCTTCTACCCTTTGAACTTCAGAGGCATTCATAGTCTCAGCAACAATGCGCTCAATATCAAGAAATGAACATCTTCCTCGTCTAAATGCATGGTTAGCAACTTCATTAGCTGCATTCATAATGCAAGGAAGCGTTCCTCCAACAGTTCCTGCATGACGAGCAAGAGCTAGGCATCCAAAGGTCTTCTCGTCAGCATAATCGCCTGTGAGAGGAGTGGTTTCTTGCCACTTAACCGGCTTTGCAATTGCAGGCCAACGATGTGGATAGCTCAGCGCAAACTGGATAGGCAGCCTCATATCAGAGGCTCCGAGCTGCGCTTTAACAGAGCCGTCAACAAACTCAACCATAGAGTGAATGCGACTCTGACGATGTACCAACACCTCAAGCTTATCCATTGGAGTGTCAAAGAGGTGATGAGCTTCAATGAGCTCAAGACCCTTATTCATGAGCGTGGCGCAATCGATGGTAATCTTGGCACCCATCTTCCAGGTTGGATGCGCCAAAGCGTCGTCGGCCGAGACATGCTTGAGCTGCTCACGAGAATATCCGAAGAACGGGCCTCCAGAACAGGTGAGCCAAATCCTCTGGATATCAGCAGGGTTCTCGCCAATAAGGCACTGGAAGATGGCGCTGTGCTCAGAATCAACGGGGATGAGCTGACCAGGCTTGACCAGAGGCATCAGGAGGTCTCCGCCAACAACAATTGACTCCTTGTTAGCGTAAGCCAGCACTTTGCCAGCCTTCACAGCGGCCAGACCAGCGTAAATGCCGGCCTCTCCCACCACTGCGTTGACTACGCAGTCAACCTCATCCAGCTCAGCAAGCGCCTGAACGGCCTCAGGACCAAAGCTTGCTTTGCAGCCTTGTGGCAGTGAGTCGAGAAGGGCGTTGCCCTTGACACTTGCATCGGCAAAAGCAACGTATTTGCAGTTGAACTCAGTTGCTGCCTTCACTGCAAACTCAACCGACGACCTCACTGCAAGGGCTGCAACCTCCACCTTTTGCGGAAAATGACGGCATACATCAAGCGTCTGCATACCCACAGAACCCGAAGCTCCAAGGACAGCAACACGCAGTGGCTCATGCCTTACAGCACGAGGCGCGGTATCTTCAAAAATGCTCAAAACCTATGCTCCAAACGGCAGCGCAATAGGTAGCTTGACCTGGCTAAAGAGCACGGCAAGCTGGAAGAGAAGAAACGCCGCCATAGTTCCAAAAATCATCGAATCGGTTCTATCAAGTAGACCACCATGACCAGGCATAATTGAACCAGAATCCTTGAGGCCCACTCCTCGCTTAATGCGAGACTCAAAGAGGTCTCCAACAACGGAGAAGATGCCTTCTGTTACGCCAAAAAGCAGCGCAAACAGTGGATTCATATCAATTGCACCAAAAACTGCCATCAAGAACCACACCAACATTGATCCAAGAAGACCACCAAAGAAGCCTTCCCAGCTCTTATTAGGAGAAATTCTTGGCGCTAGTTTATGTTTGCCAAATTTTGATCCAAACAAATACGCAAATGAATCGTTAGCCCACACAGAGAGCATGACAGCAAGCGTAATCCAAGGAATAGAAAAACTAGGCTCTGTGGACCTCAGAAGCACTACCGTTGAAAGTGAAAGCGAGGTATACAGTGGTCCAAAAGCCGTAACTGCCACGTCTGCAAGGTTTGCTCGCGGTGTTAAAACATACCAAAGTCCGCAAAGAATAATCAAAAGCAGAGAAAATACCAGCGGAAAGACGTGACCAAAATACGCAATTATGGGAAAAACAAGCGAGAAGACAAGGCCAAGAGGCTCGTTTGGCATACGTCCGCCCATACGGCAAATATGGAAGAACTCAGAGCAGCAGAGCCATGCCATGCCAGCAATCAAAACAATAGTGGCTTCTTTGCCAACAAACAGCGCAGCAAGCACAATAGCTGCGTAAACTACGCCAGACAGAGTCCTTGTCAAAAGCTTCTCGGTAACGCCACGAACTCGCTGACCCATAAGGTTACCAGCGGCTCGTTGCAGCTCTTTAATTGAGCGACGAATCTCCAGCTTTTCAATCTGTCTATCAATTCCAACGCTACCTGTTTCTTCAGGATTAGGCTGAGCATCAGCAGGAATCCTAGAGGTAGGCCTTCTGGAATCGCGCGTATTGTCCACCACTATTTCACTCCTCCGAATCGCCTTTCGCGAGCCTGATAGTCCTTAATGGCGCGCAAAAAATCCCACTTAGAGAAGTCAGGCCAGTAAGTTTGCGTGACATACAGCTCCGAGTAAGCCAGCTGCCATAGCAAATAGTTAGAAAGCCTCAGCTCTCCTGACGTACGAATCAACAGATCTGGATCAGGAAGACCTGTCGTATAGAGGTTCTTCTCAAAATCTGCAGGAGTTACCGAATCAGCAGATATGGCACCCTCAGAAATTTGATTAGCGAGAAGAACAGCTGCCCTAGTCAGCTCCGCGCGGGAGCCATAATTAACAGCAAGCGCAAACGTCATACCAGTGTTTTGTGCAGTCTCATCAAGTCCGCGCTGGAAGGTCCTACGGGTCTTCTCTGGCAAAGCCTCAAGGTCACCAAAGAAACGCAGCTTAACGTTCTCTTGGTGGAAAAGTGGAAGTTCTTTAAGAAGCGTCTCTGCAAACAGACGCATGAGCAAGTCAACCTCACGCTGAGGACGTTTCCAGTTTTCTGTGGAGAACGCATAAACCGACAAAACGTCCAATCCAAGGCGCACACTTGTAGTAACAGCCTCACGCAAAGAAAGAACACCGGCCTTATGACCTTCGGTTCTGTCAAGTCCGCGAGCCGTAGCCCATCTACCGTTTCCATCCATAATGATGGAAACGTGAGACGGAATAGTTTCTAAATTGATATCAGAAAGACTGATATCTTCTGGTGCGTCAGAGAAATACTGGACGAGCTTGTCTGTATCAAACTGCACTTAAATCTCCATGATTTCCGAAGTCTTGGTCTTAAGAAGAGACTCAATCTGTGCAATATAGGTATCGGTCAACTTCTGAATACCGTTCTTCTCGCGCTTCTGATCGTCCTCAGACAGCTCCTCATCGCGCTCAATCTTGCCATTAACGTCACGACGGACGTTACGAACAGCTACGCGAGCTTCCTCAGCAATCTGAGAGCACTCTTTAGCAAGCTCACGACGGCGCTCCTCGGTTGGCATTGGGAAAGGAAGCCTGATAGCAGAGCCATCATTAGATGGAGTAATACCAAGGTCAGAAGTCTCAATGGCCTTCTCGATGCTCTTTAGAGCAGTCTTATCCCATGGCTCAACAAGCAGCATAGATGCCTCAGGAACCTTGATAGCTGCAAGCTGAGAAATTGGGGTTGGCTGGCCATAGTAGTCTACCTTGATGTGATCAAGCGCATGTGGATTTGCACGACCAGTACGAACACGACCAAAGTTATTCTTAAGTGCCTCGATGCACTTCTCCATAGACTGCTTAGCTTTATCAGAATGAACGCTCATTAGTCCTCCTCAACGACAGTAGTACCGACTTCTTCTCCGGAAATTGCCTTCATGAAAACGCCTTCAGACTGCATGTCAAATACAAGAATTGGCATCTTATTGTCTTTGCACAGCGCAATTGCTGCAGCGTCCATAACCTTAAGTTCTTTGGCGAGAACATCTTTGTAGGTGACAGTGTCAAACTTAACTGCATCTGCATGAGTAACTGGATCGCAGTCGTAAATACCATCTACCTTTGTTGCCTTCATCAGAGCCTCTGCACCAATCTCGCAAGCGCGAAGAGCTGCAGCAGTATCAGTGGTGAAGTAAGGGTTACCGGTACCTGCAGCAAAGATGACAATACGGCCCTTCTCAAGGTGCCTAATAGCACGACGGCGAATATAAGGCTCTGCAACCTGAGCCATAGAAATTGCACTCATAACACGGCAATCCATGCCATTGCGCTCAAAACAATCCTGGAGTGAGAGAGCGTTGATTACTGTTGCAAGCATGCCCATATTATCGCCCTGAGCACGATCCATGCCAGCAGCTGCCTGAGAAACGCCTCTAAAGATGTTTCCGCCGCCAACAACAATGGCAACCTGAACGCCAGACTCCCAAACAGGCTTAATTTCTTTAGCAAGCATTTCTGGAATTGAAGGGTCAATACCAAAGGATTGCTCACCCATCAATGCTTCACCAGAAAGCTTTAAAAGTACTCTTTTGTATTTAGCTGAAGACAAAGCTTCCTCGCTCTCTCCGTTTGCCATAGTTGTAATAATTTTAACAAACGACACCGTAAGTTTTGCAGGAATCGCGTTAAAAAAAGAGCCGGTTGAAGACAACCGGCTCAAAATAATTGAAGTAAAAAGTCTTACTCTTCACCAAAAGCAAAACGCACGAAGCTGACAATCTTAACCTCGTCGTCAACCTTCTTGGAGAGCAGCTTTGCGTACTCAGAAATGGTCATATCTGGGTCCTTAACAAATGCCTGCTCAGTAAGGACATACTCCTTGTAGTACTTCTCGAGACGACCATAAGCCATCTTCTCCTGAATAGCCTCAGGCTTGCCGGACTCAGCAGCCTGTGCCTTGTAAATGGAGAGCTCGTGATCAACGATGTCCTGTGGAACATCCTCACGGCGAGCAGCAACTGGAGCAGCTGCAGCTACCTGCATTGCAACGTCGTGTGCAAAGTTCTTGAAGTCCTGAGACTCAGCGGTCTCTGGCTTGTTGAACTCAAAGGTAACAATGTCAGCAAGCTTGCCACCAAGGTGGATGTAGCTAGCAAGTGCACCGTTTGCAGCCTCAACACGCTGGAAACGAAGAACACGCATGTTCTCGCCGATGTTGTGAATCTTATCGGTGATTGCCTCGTCGACGGTCTCGTCGCCGAGCTTAGCAGTCTTGAGTTCCTCAACGTCAGCTGGGTTGCTCTCAACAACAACTGCAGCAAGATCGCCAGCAAAGCCGGTGAACTGTGGGTTTGTACCTACAAAGTCAGTCTCGCAGGAGAGCTCGAGGATTGCGCCAGTCTTGCCGTCTGGGCTGATGAAGGTAGCAATGGTACCCTCGTTGGTGTCGCGTCCAGCGCGCTTAACTGCCTTAGCAACGCCCATAGTACGAAGAATATCTACTGCCTTCTCAATATCGCCCTCAGCCTCGACGAGTGCCTTCTTGCACTCCATCATAGGAGAGCTGGTCATATCACGAAGCTGCTTAACAAGTGCTGCGGTAATCTCTGCCATGTTTTCCTCCCAAAAATCTACTGAATAACTAAATTATTTAACCCGTTGCTAAGAGTTACTCAGCAGCTGGGGTCTCGGACTCAGCGCCCATCTCTTCAGCAGAAATCTGCTCCTTGCCGCTACCTGCAAGAATTGCGTCTGCAGCAAGCTGGCACATAAGAGAAATGGAACGAATAGCATCGTCATTTGCAGGAATGCCGTAATCAACAACATCTGGATCAGAGTTGGTGTCAAGCAGGGAGACAACTGGAATGTGAAGACGGTTTGCCTCACGGATTGCGTTCTCTTCACGCTTGGAGTCAACAACAAAGAGAGCCTGTGGAAGAGAAGTCATATCACGGACGCCACCGAGGTTAAGCTGAAGCTTCAGAAGCTCCTTGTTCTTAAGAGCCTGCTCCTTCTTAGGAAGAGTTGCCATACGGCCATCCTCTACCATTGCCTCAAGCTCCTCAAGGCGCTTGATGCGGGAACGCATGGTGACAAAGTTGGTGAGCATACCACCAAGCCAACGCTGGTTGATGTAAGGCATGTTTGCACGAGCTGCCTCAGTAGCGATTGGCTCCTGAGCCTGCTTCTTGGTGCCGACAAAGAGAACGCGGCCACCCTTAGATGCAACATTCTTCAGGAAAGTGTAAGCAGCATCTGCACCAAGCATGGTCTGCTTAAGGTCAAGAATGTAAATGCCGTTACGATCACCAAAGATGTATGGCTTCATCTTAGGGTTCCAACGACGAGTCTGGTGACCATAGTGGCAACCAGCATCCAGAAGAGTCTGAATAGTAATCTTTGCAGCCATTTTTACCTCCATTGGTTGTTCCTCCGTACGAGTTCAAGCCTTGTTAAAACCACCCAACACCTGGCTTAGCGTTAGGCACCACGGCAAACAAGTAGTCGTACGTGCGATTTTGTGCTGTTTGGTAACAGCATGTCGTGCTTCTACACAACTTTTGAAAGTATAGCAGGAAAACAAGGGCTGCGTCTATAAAGAATTTAGACCATAACCTCTTCAAATACTGCGCAAATACATCTAACTTCCCTGCGCAAGATCTCCCACAACAATGCACAGTTTATTTTGATCTTGGATGAGCTGCTTTTGCTGCTTCTTTGAGCCTGTCAACTGACAAATGCGTATACACCTGTGTAGTTGAGAGCGACTCATGGCCTAAAAGTTCCTGGACAATACGCAAGTCTGCTCCACCGCCAAGAAGCTCCGTGGCGTACGTATGCCTCATTGCATGTGGAGAAAGTGAGCTGTCTAGTCCTGCAGCCACTAAATACGACGAGAAAACCTTGCGCAAAGAATCCGCGCTCATGTTATTTCCTCTTACGGAAATAAAAAGAGCCGAATGTGCACGGCCCGCTTTATCTTTCAACAAAAGCGTAGGTCGAGAAGAACTTAGGTACTTTTTAAGCCACTCGATAGCTGACTCATAGAGAGGAACAATTCGCTCTTTAGAGCCTTTACCAAAGAGACGCACTGTTCCATTTTGCAAATCAACCTGATCAAGCGTAAGTGATGCTACCTCAGAAATACGAGCTCCTGTTGCATACAAAAACTCAAGAAAAGCTCTATCTCTAAGCCCTACCGCGGTTGAAACATCACATGATTCTAAAAGCCTATTTACATCAGAATCAGCCATGGTATGTGGAAGATTTCGTGGTGCTCGAGGATTGCTGAGCGCAAGAGCAGGATCTGTAGCAATCAGTTTTTCTCGCTGCATCCATTTGTAAAAACCACGCAACGCAGATAAATGCCTATTTAGTGTTTTTGCTGAATATTGAGCCTGTTTGAGATAGGCCAAATAGAGACGAAGGCTTCTGTGATCAACCCGAGTTACCGCAACACCTTCCCTACTGCACCACTGCTCAAATGCCAAAAGATCAGTCTGATATGACCTTAGGGTATTCTCGGAGAGATTCCTGACCTTACTTAGATACTCAATAAATTGTTCAACGTGACTACCCTGCTCTTTTGAAATAGCCACATTAATCACACTTCGTGCAATCAAAAAGTTCCTGACGAGAAGAGATGTAGTCATCAAAGTCTTTATGAGCGCGCTCTGCCATCTTTTGACGGCGCTCGTCTTTTCTTTTGACGTGCTCATCCAGTGGCTCAAAAATTCCAAAGTTAACATGCATGGGCTGATAATCTTTGGTGTTTTGGTTTGTTGCATAACCCACAAGAGAGCCAAACGAAGTGGTCAAAGGAAGCCTGACTTCCTCTTTGCCCAACAGACGAGCATACATGTTTAGTGCAGCAAGCAAACCAGATGCTATAGCCTCAACATAGCCTTCTGTACCCGTAATTTGACCTGCAAGAATAGTAGAAGTTCCCGGAATTCCAAACGAGCCGTCAAGCGCATGAGGAGAGTCAACAAAAGAGTTTCTGTGCATGACGCCGTAGCGAACAAACTCAGCGTCTTCCAACCCTGGGATGAGGGTAAATACGCGTTTTTGCTCTCCCCAGGTAAGATTTGTCTGAAAACCAACCAGATTAAATGCTGTCTTAGCTGCATTTTCTGCACGAAGCTGAACTGCTGCCCAGGGGCGTTTACCCGTTCTGGGATCAATAAGTCCTACTGGCTTCAAAGCGCCAAATCTAATGGAATCATGTCCTGTTCTTGCTACTTCCTCAATAGGCTGACAAGCTTGGAACAAATCAGACTGCTCAAAATCGTGGCCAATAACACGTTTAGCTGCAAGCAGCTCATCTACAAATGTGTCATATTCCTCTTTACTCATGGGGCAATTGAGGTAATCGCCAATTCCCAAGTCCTCATAACGAGATTGAGAAAATGCAATTGAATGGTCAATTGATTCATAAGACACAATAGGCGCTGCTGCATCAAAAAACGACATTCTGTTAGTTCCAACACGCTTAGAAATTGCTTCGTACAAGCTATCTGAGCACAGAGGTCCTGCAGCAATAACTGTTGGCTCTTCAGTTAACTCTGTAACCTCTGCATGAGTCACAGAGATGTTGGGATGATTTTTAATCTGCTCAGTTACTGCTTTTGAAAACTCTTCCCTATTTACCGCCAGTGCACCACCTGCAGGAACAGAGTTTTCTTCTGCTATACGAAGCAGAAAACTGCCCATCTTCTTAAGCTCAGACTTTAAAATTCCAGCTGCAGAGTCTTCTTTAGTAGATTTCAAAGAGTTGGAACATACCAGTTCAGCAAACATATCTGTGTGGTGTGCTGGAGAAGAAACAACAGGGCGCTGCTCAATGAGCTCTACAGAAATACCACGAGAAGCAAGCTGTAAGGCACATTCACTTCCAGCTAAACCAGCGCCTACTACAGTAACTTTTTGCGTCATTTTTCACCTATCACACACTACGAGTCCAAATAAAAGTCTTTAGAAGGAGTATACCTTCCATCCGGTAATCTTTTTACCATTCCACGAGCTTCATAATCAGTAAGAGAATTAAGCACAGTAAGAACGTTTTCCGATAACCGCCATGCAAGCTCTTCTGGTCTTGAAGGAGAAGCTATAAGAGCAGATAAAAGTGGTGTTAATTTCTTATCATGCTTCATTTGTTCTTGAACCAAACAATCAAAATCTAAAGAAATTGCAAGGCCCAACGAAGTCTCATCAGGAATTATTTGAGCACCTTCAGCAATTAGCCTATTAGTACCAGCAGAAGCTGGAGAAAAAATAGACCCAGGTATTGCATAAATAGTTTTACCAAGTGAGTTAGCAAATTCGGCAGTGCTCATCGTGCCCGAACAAAGTCCTGCTTCCGTTACCAAAAGCACTTTTCCTAATGCTGCAATAACCGCATTTCTTCTAGGAAAGGCATAGCGTCTAGGAGGCGTTCCCCACCTGTCTAGAGAAATGACTGCTCCCCTTCCTTCTCGTGCTGCTTCAAAAAGCTCTGCAGAAGTAGTTGGATATGTCACGTCTGCACCACAGCCTGCCACTACAACAGTCTTTCCACCAGCATTAAGAGAAGCCATACCCGCCCTATAATCGCAGCCAAGAGCTCCACCAGATACCACCACAATATTGTTATCTGCAGCACATCTACCAGCCATTTCTGCAATTGCCATGCCGTATGGGGTGGCCCTACGAGCCCCAATTACAGACATACAAGGTTGTTGCAAAACGCTTCTATCCCCCATTCCATAGATAATTTCAGGCGGATGGTTAAGCAGTAGCAATTCTTTTGGATAGTCCTCATCTTCTGATGAAATCTCCCATTTCTCCATTGCTACTCCAAAGAACGAGACCTATAGGCAACCGCCTCAGATACGTCTTCTTTTGTCACTTTTTCATGGTGAGCAATGTCTGCGATAGTCCTTGCAACTCTGCAGGTACGCGTTATTGCTCTACCTCCTAAATGAAGTCCTCGAGCAAATCTATGTAGCAGCTGCAATGCCGATTCATCAAAGCTCTCCACGTACTTTTGGCGAGAAATGCCATCCACTCCACGGGTTTCTCGCCAAGAAGCAAAGTCTCTACCAGAGACAACAAGTGAGCGCATACCTGCTGAAGTGAGTCCTAGCTCACCTTGAATTATTCGATCAGAAGAAGGTCGGGCAACATCACACACAATATCTATTCGATCCATTAAAGGACCTCCAATTTTTGATTGATACGTAGAAATCTTTCCTGGAGAGCACTTGCAGGTGTGAGTTTTATCTCCAAAGTATCCGCAGGGACAGGGGTTAGCTGCAGCGATGAGCTGGAACTGAGAAGGAAACTTATAGATGCCATCCACTCGCGCAAGACGAACGTATCCATCTTCAATAGGCTGACGTAAAACTTGCAATGTATTAGAAGCGAACTCAGGCAGCTCATCTAGAAAGAGCACACCTTTATGAGCAAGGGAAATCTCACCTGGAATAACAGGTCTACCTCCACCGATCATGCCTGCTACAGAAGCCGAGTGATGTGGAGATCTAAAGGGTCTTACACCTGCTTGAATAGAATCTGTTTCACACCCCGCTACAGAATGTATGAGTAATACCTCATCTCGTTCTTCTTTAGAGAGCTCTGGGAGGATAGTTGGAATTCTTTTAGCAAGCATGGTTTTACCTGCACCTGGCGGGCCAATCATGAGCATCCCCAGGTTTCCTGTAGCTGCGACAACGATAGCTCGCTTGACTAATTCCTGGTCAATTACCTCTTCAAAGTCTAAATTCTCGCTGAGCATTGCTGTTTCAACAGCATGCTTGCGCTGAACCAATGGCTTACAGAATGATTGGTCTCTTAAACTCAGGTTGAGCAATGATTGAATTCCTATGACATGACTCCAGTCAGAACCAAACAAATTGCAATCTGAAGAGGAGATCAGTTTCATTCCCAGTTTCTTAGCAAGTATTGCATACGCTGCCATACCTCTAACTGAAGAGATCTTGCCGTTTAATGAGAGTTCTCCAACAAACAGCCTGTTATGCACAATCTCTTGAGGAATCTGTCCAGTAGCTGCAAGAATAGCAACGGCTATAGGCAAATCAAATCCAGTACCTGTCTTCTTTATATCCGCAGGCGTCAAATTGATTGTTACCAGCAATCGAGGGATGGTAAAACCAGCGGCTTTTAATGAACAGCGCACACGAGAACGAGATTCCATAATGGAGCTGTCAGGCATCCCTACGATGGTTATTCCAGGAATGCCGCCTGAAATACCCACTTCCACATCAACGGGTATTGCCTCAATTCCTCTAAGAGTTGCGGTATGAACGCAGATGGTTGCTTGACTCATTGCTCGTCCCAGCTAAATGCTCCAATTAAATGCCTTAGGCTTGCTGTGCTTGGAGCTACCAGATTAATAGCAACAACATCAAATCTAATAGAGGTAAGTGCTGGATGAAGCGCTGCATACATAAGCGCAAGCGTTCTGTATTTTTCCTGCTTTGCCCTATTTACAGCCAGCTCAGGCATGATGCTATCGTCTTTGTTCAAAATACGTCTTGTCTTTACCTCAACAAGCACAACGTTATCGCCATCTTGAGCAACAATATCAACCTCACCAATCTGACACGTCCAGTTAGTTTGGATAATTTTGTAGCCTCTTTTGATGAGGTATTTTGCAGCGATCTCCTCGCCTTTCTCGCCAATTTGGCGAGAAGACATCTCTTCTAGCGGAATTCTTCCCTCTTGTGCGTCATCCTCTTCAGAAACCTTGTCCTGATCTTTTGGCTCCTCCTGTGGTGAGGGTTTCTCTTCTACCTCATTAGGCAAAGAACCTGGATACTTGCTTGTGTCTTTCTTGCTCATAACTCTCCTTTCATAGTGGGAGAGTTCAGTTTGCAGGAGCACTTTGACACTAACTTGACTGCTGTCTGTCTAAACAGCGTAATGATTCTGACGAAAGTAAAAAATTTGATATTACGGGCTTTCGACTCTATAAAAAGCCCGTTCACTCCTCTTAGAATGAACGGGTCCCTGTTTGCGTCTGAAAGTTAATCTGATTGCTTGAATTGGATGTATTAAAACAGTCTTTGCGTCTTAACAAAGTTTCCACAAAACGACGCACGATGTATGGGAGAAAGTCCCATCTCACCAATAGCTTCAATGTGTTCAGCAGAGGCATATCCTTTACATTCTGCCAGGTGATAGCCAGGGTACTCCTCGTCATAGGCCACCATAAGAGCATCTCTTGTTACCTTTGCCACAATTGAAGCAGCAGCAATAGAAGCAATGCGTGCATCACCCTTAACAAGAGTCTTTTCTTTGGGGTGGATATGCATAGGATTTCCATCAATCAAGACGCATTCAGGCTCAATACCTGTGTTTTTGACAGCCTGAAGCATAGCGTCTCTTAAACACTGTGCCATGCCAACTTCATCAATTCTTTGAGGAGCAATATGAGCAATGCCAATTGCTGTAGCAACTTCTTGAATTTGTGCCGCTAGAATCTCTCGCTTTGTTGCGGTTAATTTTTTGGAATCGTTTAGTCCATAGATGATAGGATCCTCTGGCAAACATACCGCACAAACCGATAAAGGGCCAGCTACAGAACCTCTGCCCACCTCATCAACACCAACAACAAGTCCACCCCCAGAAAGCTCCTTCTGAAAGCGATACATTTCTTCTACACGGGTCTTCTCGGCATGTTCTTTTTCAATGCGCTTTTTAGCTGACTCTAGAGCCTTGATAACCTGTTTACGGGGGTCCTCGCTATAACGAGCTATGAGTTCGTATACCTCAGTCTCTGGGGCATCGCTTAAACGAGCAAGTATATCTTTAGCAGAATCAGCCATGTTTTCTCCAAACCACACGATTATGGTACTAAAAAAGCCGCCCGGAGGCGGCTTTAAAGAGCATATGAAGTTGATTAGCGCTTCTCGCGAAGACGAGCAGCCTTACCAACACGATCGCGCAGGAAGTAGAGCTTAGCGCGGTGAACAACACCGTGGCGAAGAACCTCAAGCTTAGCAATCTTTGGTGAGTGAAGTGGGAAAGTACGCTCAACACCAATGCCAAAGCTGATCTTACGAACGGTAAAAGTCTCACGGGAACCCTCGCCGGAAAGACGAATGATGTCACCCTGGAAGACCTGCTCACGAGTACGGTCACCCTCGACAATGCGATAGTGAACCTTTACGTTGTCACCAACGCGGACCTCAGGAATGTCCTCGCGGATCTGCTGACGCTCAATAGCGCGAATGTAGTCCATTGTTTCCTCATCTCTAGAGGTGCCGACGCCCTTGCGAACGACACATAGTTAACACACAGACGGAAAGTATACGTGAATACTTTCCACTGTACAAGGGTTAGTTTGGATAAAACTTACTTTACATATCTTCTTTTACCCCAGGAACGAGGAAGGCGAAGATCTTCAAACACTCTGGTTGCATATCTATCGGTCATACCAGACACGTAATCTGCTACTTGGATTTCTGGATGATCAAAGTCATGACACTTATATTCTGCGGGAACCTCATCTAAATGGTTAACAAAGTAATCAAACAGCTCAATGATGAGGTCATATGCCTTGGGCTCTTCGTATTTTGCATCTCCTGATGCATACAGATTAGCAAACAGGAATGCTCTCATGGTCATCATGGCGCCCCACATGGAGTCGGTCATTTTAATATCGCCTACGCGAGAGCTCTCAGAGACAATATCGTGAACCATGTTTTCAATGCGCTCAGGTGAGCTATTTCCAAGAACCTCTCGAGCTTCAGTTGGGAGATACTCCTCCGAAAGAAGTCCTGCTCGTTTTGCGTCATCAATATCGTGCGTTACATACGCAATGCGGTCCGAAATAGCAACAATTCTTCCTTCTGCTGTTTCTGCACGTAGATTACCTGAGTGGCATCTAATTCCATCAATAACCTCATGAGAAAGATTAAGACCCTGACCGTCTTTCTCCAGATACTCAACAATGCGGGCACTCTGCTGATTATGGGCAAAAATATACTCATTTTCTGGAGCATCGGGGTCCATTCCCCTATACAGGCTAATAGCGTGCGAAAGCGCCTTCTCGCCAATATGACCAAACGGTGTATGGCCCAAGTCATGTCCAAGCGCAATTGCCTCAGTAAGGTCTTCGTTTAATCCCAAAGGTCTCGCGATTGAGCGCGCAATCTGCGAAACCTCAAGTGTATGAATAAGACGAGTTCTATAGTGGTCCCCTTCTGGGGCGAGAAAAACCTGTGTCTTGTGGGCAAGCCTTCGGAAGCTCTTACTATGCAGGATACGGTCTCTATCGCACTGGTAACAGGTACGGTACTGGTCAGGTTCCTCTGCTACCGCGCGACCTTTACTTTGATCAGAAAAAGCCGCCTCAGGAGATAAGATTTGATGCTCGCGAGCTTCAAGATCTTCTCGTCTAATGGATAACATGAAACCTCCTTGTACCTGCATCTTTATCACATAATAGCAGGTTATTGCTGTCTAGCAAAAGAGGGCGACCGAAGCCGCCCTCTTGAGTTTGTTGCAGTGTGTCTAGAAGAAAACCTACTTAGTAGCAATCTTCTGTGGACCACCGTTAGCCTGAATCTTTGCCTGTGCTGCAGCAAGACGTGCGATTGGCACGCGGTATGGTGAGCAGGAGACATAGTCAAGACCAAGGTTGTAGTACATGTGGATGGACTCTGGATCGCCACCAGTCTCACCGCAGACACCAATGGTGAGGTTAGGATTACCCTTACGGCCACCCTCAACACCCATGCGGACAAGCTCTGCAACGCCCTTATCAAGGGTTGCAAATGGGTTGGTCTTAACAATCTTGCGCTCAAGGTAGAGAGGCATGAATGCGGACTCAACGTCATCACGAGAGAAGCCAAGGCATGTCTGGGTGAGGTCGTTAGTACCAAAGGAGAAGAAGTCTGCGTGCTTAGCAATCTCCTCAGACATGATAGCTGCACGTGGAAGCTCGATCATGGTACCAACTGGGATGTTGAGCTCAACACCGTACTCATCAGCAACCTGCTTGATGGTCTCCTCAACCTCTTCACGGACCTGGATAAGCTCCTCTTCGAAGCCAACCAGAGGAACCATGATCTCTGGACGAGGGTCAAGACCAACGCGCTTGAGCTCTGCAGCTGCGCTTGCGATAGCGCGGACCTGCATAACGTTGAGCTCTGGATAGACAAGGCCAAGGCGGCAGCCACGGAGGCCGAGCATTGGGTTTGCCTCCTGGAAGGCGTCAAACTTAGCGAGAAGAGCACGCTTTGCAGCGGTGTCCTTACCCTGCTCCTCATCGCGAGCAATCTCAACGTCAAGCTCACGTGGGGAATCAAGGAACTCGTGCAGTGGTGGGTCAAGAAGACGGACAACAACGTCTTTACCGTCCATTACCTTGAACATACCAAGGAAGTCACCCTTCTGAGCACGACCAAGCTGCTCAATAGCAAGCTGCTTAACGTCCTCAGAGTCTGCAAGGATGAAGTCCTGAATGAGGTGCTTACGCTCACCAAGGAACATGTGCTCAGTACGGTCAAGACCGATTGCCTCAGCGCCGTTATCAACGGAAGTCTGAGCGTCTGCTGGGTTATCAGCGTTTGCACGAACACCAATGACGCGACCACGGGACTCGTCAAGACGGACCTCGTCTGCCCATGCAAGGATGGTCTGAAGGTCACCAGAAAGCTCTGGCTGAACAAGCTCAACAGCACCAAGGATGACGTCACCAGTGGTGCCGTCGATGGAGATAACATCGCCCTCGTTAACAACAAGGCCGGAATCAGCAACGGTGAAGCGCTTGTTAGCAGCATCAATACGGAGTGTATCAACACCGCAGACGCAAGGAGCGCCCATACCACGAGCAATAACAGCAGCGTGGCTGGTCTTGCCACCGTGGGAAGTTAGGATGCCCTCTGCAGCAACCATGCCGTGGAGGTCATCTGGAGTGGTCTCCCAGCGAACAAGAATACAAGGCTTGCCTGCCTCTGCAAAAGCCTCAGCGTCTGCAGAAGAGAAGACTGCAGCACCAACAGCTGCACCAGGAGAAGCGTTAAGACCCTTAGCAATGGTCTCATACTCAGCGTTAGGATCAAACTGTGGGTGCAGAAGCTGATCGAGCTGCTCAGGAGCAACGCGAGAAACAGCCTGCTCCTTAGTAATACGACCCTCTTCGTACATCTGAATTGCAACCTTAAGTGCAGAGAGAGCAGTACGCTTACCAACACGAGTCTGAAGCATCCAGAGCTTACCATTCTCAATGGTGAACTCGATGTCCATCATGTCTGCGTAGTGATCCTCAAGAATCTCAAAGACGTGGAAGAGCTCCTCGCCTGCCTCCTTGAGTGCAGGAACCTTAACGAGGTCTGCAATAGGCTCAGTATTACGAATACCAGCAACAACGTCCTCGCCCTGAGCGTTGATCAGGAAGTCGCCGTAGCGCTCGTTAGTACCATCTGCAGGGTTACGAGTAAATGCAACGCCAGTTGCAGAAGTCTCACCCTTGTTACCAAAGACCATGACCTGAACGTTAACTGCAGTACCAAGCTCATCAGGAATCTTGTTCTGCTTGCGGTAAAGGATTGCGCGGTCATTCATCCAAGAACCAAAGACTGCCTGCTCAGCAAGGCGGAGCTGGAGGTAAGGATCAGATGGAAAGACAGCGTAGCCGTTCTTGGAGACCTCTGGGTGCTCCTTAACGTCAACGTTTGCAGCAAAGATGCCCTTGAACCAAGTTACAAGGTCACGAAGGTCATTTGCGTCCAGCTCTGTATCAAGCTTAACGCCCTTCTCGGCCTTCTTAGCAGCAATTGCATCCTCAAAGAGCTGTCCAGAGACGCCCATAACAACGCCAGAGAACATCTGAACAAAACGACGGTAAGAGTCCCAAGCAAAGCGCTCGTTACCAGTCTGCTTAATGAGGCCCTGAACGGACTCATCGTTAAGACCAAGGTTAAGAACAGTGTCCATCATGCCAGGCATGGAGAATGGTGCACCAGAACGGACGGAGACAAGCAGTGGATCTTCTGCATCGCCGAGCTTCTTGCCCATGCGCTCCTCAAGGGTAGCCATAGCTGCGTCAATCTCATCAGTGACGCCCTCAGGCCAGACGTTGCCGTTGTTGGAATAAGCAACGCAAGTTTGGCAAGTAATTGAGAATCCTGGAGGTACAGGCAGACCAATCTTAGACATCTCTGCAAGGTTTGCTCCCTTGCCACCAACAATCCACTTTGCCTCTTCTACGGATGCGCCAGCGACCTCAGTAACATCGTTACCGGCGTGGTCCTTTCCGAAGCTGTAAACGTGCTTCTCGGACATAACACTCCAAACTCTCAAACTGTCACACGCAAAGCGTGCACCAACACAATTGAACGCAAAGACATCAAACCAAACAAAGTTAGTTCTGTCCTCACATTCATAGTATGTTACCAACCTACGCGATTCATCTGAACAAAATAACGGTGAGCGGTCAATATCGACCGTTCACAGAATTATTTACAAACTTATGATTGCAAATTGTGAAATTCTCCATAAAGAAAATGAGCACCCCAAATGGATGCTCATTTAACTTTTTGATATTTTGAGGCGTCGGCACTCTCTTAGCGCGTAACTCCCTCAAAGAATGCGCCAATTGCGTGGCTTGGCTCTTCGCCGGTAAGCGTAGAAATAACGTTTACTGCTGGTCCCAGAAGATCGATTGATGGGATGAGGCGCTGATCAAGCTCACGACGAATCTCTCTTCTGAGAGAGCCATCTGCAAAGGTGTGGAAGACTGCACGAGGGCGATTCTCATCTTCATGCTCGTTGAAATACGCGCGAACGTCTTCAACGCTGTGAATGTTTGGAACCCTTACGATCTCTACGGAATCATCGCCAAACTGAGCAGCAGCAGCCTTAACTACTGCAGCACCGGTCTCTCCGCGGGAATCTGACAAAACATAGACGATAGGCAGACCATCACCAAGAGAGTTGTTGTCAATATCAAGTGTGCTCATGCTGTAACCCTTTCAGTCAACTATTCAGAAAGATACAAACATTTATCAGTCTAAGCGTACCCTACTTCTTGCGAGAAAGCACACTAATATCGGCGACATTACTAAATACCTGGGCAAACTTGTTCAAAAGACGCAAGCGATTTCGGCGAACGGTATCATTTTCGTCCATGACAAGCACTTTATCGAAGAAAATATCAATTGGCTCACGCAGCTGAGACAGCGCAGAAACAGCAGCGGCATAGTCCGCGCTAGCAAGAGCAGCAGCCACTTGCTTCTGGCCCTCTTCGCAAGCAGCGAGCAATGACATCTCTGGCTCAGTGAGAAGCTCTGTATCAACTTCTACGCCAAGAGAAGCGTCACTGAGGTGAGCTGCACGTGCATAAGCAGTAGCAAGGTCCTCAAAGAGCTCAGGCTCGTTCTGACGCGCTTCATCAAGTGCGCGAGCACGCTGAAGGAACTCATCAGGATTGATAACACCAATTGCGCTGACAGCCTCAATAGCATCTGCAGAGATCTTCTCGTCCTTAGCAATAGATGCAAGGCGACCAATAAAGTACTGCTCAACCTGGGACTGAACAGACTCGTCAACAGCAAGACCCTGCTGGCGGTAAAGCTCTAGAGAGCTTGCAATAAGCTTCTTGAGGTCAAGGTTGGAGGTAGAACGGACCAGCGCAATGACGCCAATTGCTGCACGACGAACAGCGTAAGGATCGGAAGAGCCGGTTGGTGGCTCGTTGATAGCAAAGATACCGCAGATGGTATCAAGCTTGTCAGCAATAGCTACAAAGCGACCAATCTGGCCACTTGGGAGCTCGTCGCCAGCAAAGCGAGGACGATAGTGCTCGCGAATAGCTGCAGCTACATCGCTCTTCTCGCCAGCTGCCTCTGCGTAGTAGCCACCCATGACGCCCTGCTGACTGGTGAACTCGACAACTGCCTGGCTGACAAGGTCTGCCTTAGCAAGATGAGCGGCTCGAGCAGCAAGCTCTGCCTCTTCCTTGCTGGATGTCTCGTCGAGCGCAATCTCTGCAGCAAGAGCCTCCATTCGCTGGGTCTTCTGCAGAACCGTACCAAGCTTCTCCTGGAAAACAACAGTCTCTAGACGCTGAGCAAACTCGTCAAGCGTGTGCTTCAAGTCCTCCTCAAAGAAGAACTTAGCGTCGTCGAGGCGAGCACGAACAACGCGCTCGTTGCCGTCAATGACGCGCTCGGCGCAAGATGGGTCTGCATTAGAAACCACAATAAACTCGCGAGTCAGCTTGCCATGAGCGTCATAGATTGGGAAATAGCGCTGGTTGGAAAGCATGGACTCAGTAATAATCTCTGAAGGAACGTTAAGGAATTCCTCGTCAAAGGTACCCACAAGAACCTGAGGCCACTCAGTTAAGTTAATGACCTCCTCAAAGACCTTCTCTGGCATATCGACGTGAGATCCTGGACGAGCTGCCTCAACCTCTTTAATGCCGGCGAGAATAACGTCTTTTCTCTGCTCCTGAAGCAAAACGCCGGCATCTTTAAGTACCTGCTTATAGTCTGCTGGACTGGCTACCTCATGGTAACCAGGACCAAGAACACGATGGCCTTGGGTGGTGTTTGAGCTGGTTACATCAGCGTACGTAACAGGAACAATCTCTGAACCAAAAAGAGCGCACAACCAGCGAACAGGACGAACATAGCGCTCGTGGAAAGAACCCCAGCGCTGGCTGCGAGGCCAGTCAAGAGCAGCAATCCAAGAAGTTGCCAGCTCAGAGAGAATCTTTGTAGCAGGAACTGAAGGAATATTGAGCTCCGCAAAAACGTACTCATGACCGTCGGTATCTACGCGACGGGTCAGTGCATCAGCACTTACACCGCACTTACGAGCAAATCCTTCAGCAGCCTTGGTTGGCCTGCCCTCTGCATCAAAAGCAATTTCTGCCTTAGGACCACGCTTGACCTCAGAAATCTCTTCTGTTGCCTCAGCAACGTCCTTAACGTAGGCGGTTAAACGACGAGGTGTCGAGAGGATCTTAACCTCTCCAAATGACAAACCAGAGTCTTTAAGTCCGGAAACGACGAGCTTATTGAACTGAGCAATAGCTTTCTGCAATGGAGCAGAAGGCATCTCTTCAGAACCAATCTCAAAAAGGAAGTCTCTAACCTCAGCCATTTAAGCCACCTCCTCCTGAGTAGTTGCTGCAGGTGCTTTCTTAGAAGCAACCTCCTCCAAATACGATTCGCAGCATGCCTTAGCAACGGTGCGAACGCGAAGAATATAGTTAGCTCTCTCAACAGCAGAAAGAGCACCACGAGAGTCAAGTAGGTTGAATGCATGGCTGCACTTCATAACGCAGTCATATGCAGGTAGTGGAAGCTTGCGCTCAAGGCAGCTGTGGCACTCTGCCTCATACTCGTCGAACTTCTCGCGCATAAGCTCAATGTTGGCTACCTCAAAGTTATAAGTTGAGAACTCACGCTCGTTCTCCAAAAATACCTGCCCATACGTCATTGGCGTGCCATCTGGCAGGTAACTCCATACCAGGTCATAGACGGAATCTACACCCTGAGCATACATAGCAATACGCTCAAGACCATAGGTAATCTCTACAGGAACTGGATCTACCTCAATACCGCCCACCTGCTGGAAGTACGTGAACTGAGTAACCTCCATGCCGTTGAGCCAGACCTCCCAGCCAAGACCCCAGGCACCAAGCGTTGGACTCTCCCAATCGTCCTCAACAAAGCGAACGTCGTGGTCTTTTGGATCAAGGCCAATAGCGGCAAGTGAGCCAAGATAAAGGTCTTGAGAGTCTGCAGGAGATGGCTTAATCAAAACCTGGAATTGATAGTAATGCTGCAGGCGGTTGGGGTTCTCACCATAGCGTCCATCAGCTGGACGACGGCAAGGCTGTGGATAGCAGGTACGCCAGGCATCGGGGCCAAGTGAGCGCAGGATAGTTGCGGTGTGGAAGGTACCGGCACCTACCTCGGAATCATATGGCTGCATGACCGTGCAACCCTTTTCTGCCCAATAGTGTTCAAGGGTCAAAATCATATCTTGAAACGTAAGTGGTGTTGCGCCCATGATGTTCTTTCTCTCAAATGTCCGACGTAAGTACTATAGCCCGCGAGCATGGTCAAAGGGCCAGAAAATAAACATTGCCTTAGAGGTCACGGTAGAAACCGCAACAGCTCCAAAATATCTGGAATCCAGCGAGTTTGTTCTGTTATCCCCCATAACAAAAATATGACCTGCAGGAACAGTATACGGATAATTCTGAATTACGGCACCGTTGCGATCCGCAAGAGAATAGGTTGGCTTGCCTTCAGTGTAAGGCTCGTCCATAAGATGACCGTCAACATACACAGCACCGTCGCGCAAATCTACCGTTTGACCTGCTGTAGCAATGACGCGCTTAACTAAAAGCGTATCGGGATTCTGAGGACTGGTAAAAGTAACCACATCACCCGCTTGCGGAGTACCGCCAAAACGATAGGTAAGCTTCTCTCCTACCAAACGATCCCCCAGCTGGATGGTATTGAGCATGGACCCTGTTGGAACCTCATACACCTCAGCAACAAAAGTCCTGATAAAAAATGCCAACGCAACGGCAACCGCAACAATTACCAGGTATTCAAAAATTTCAAGTACTTTGGAATGTCCACTACTCATCATTATCACCTGATTGTTGATCAAGCTCTGCTAAATACACTCTGTCCTTCTCTGTGAGCTGAGCGCTCTCTAAAAGGTCTGGACGCCATGCACGAGTGCGAGCAAGTGCAGATTGTCGTCTCCAGATTGCAACCGCTCCGTGGTCTCCAGATAGAAGCACAGACGGAACTTCTCGCCCCTCAAAATTTGCTGGTCGCGTGTACTGAGCATACTCAAGAAGACCATCGTCAGAGAAGGACTCATCCTGCGAGCTCATCTCATCGCCAAGCGCACCAGGAAGCAAGCGCACAACCGAGTCAATCACGGTAAGCGCAGGCAGCTCTCCGCCCGTCAGCACGTAATCTCCCAGAGAAATAACGTCATCTGCCAGCTCATAGACACGCTCGTCCATGCCCTCATAGCGACCACAAACAAACAGAATGCGCTCCTTTTGAGCAAACTCTTGGGCAATAGCCTGAGAATACGGCCTACCAACTGGCGAGAAAAACACCACGTGGGGCTTAGGTTCCGCTTGATCAGAAATCTCACGAACTGCCTCAAAAATGGGAGCAGGCTTCATAAGCATGCCTTGTCCACCACCAAAAGGAGCATCATCTACCGTACGATGCCTATCATGCGTCCAGTCACGCAAGTCATGCGCATAGAACTCAAAAATGTTTGCCTTCTGGGCTCTGCCCATAATAGAAGCATTTAAATAGGGCGAGAAGACCTCAGGAAATACTGAGAGCGTTTCTAGACGCATGCTACTCACCTAACCTAAGAAGGCCCTGAGGAATTGAGACGGTAATGGAGCCCTCGGCTGGAGCCTCTTTGATAAATTCATCCACGGCAGGCATCAGCACCTGTCCAAAAGGCCCCTCAATGACCCACACATTTTGTGTAGGTCCAACAAGAACCTCTGTAATTTCACCCAGAGAACCATGTTCTGTATCACGTACTTCTCTACCCACAAGTAGAGAAACATTTACCAGACCAAAGTTTTCTGGAAGACAATCTTCTTCTACCAGAAGCGTTTTACCAACAAGCTCTTCTGCATCAGAGATGGTAGTTACATCTTCAAAAGTGACAAGACTACCTTCTCTATCATCTGACTCAACAGAGACAACTGAGAACTCTCTAGGGCCCTTAAGCGCAGGCGGAACAGGAACAACTGTCATGCCATCAGCTATAAGAGAAGGAAGGCTGTGAACGGGAACCGTCACAACCTCCCCTCTTTTACCATGCGTTTTAACAATTTGAGCAATTGCTCGCCAGTGTTTACGCAAAATTAGCCTACAACCTCGACATCAACAGAGGTGCCAACACGCTGGCCAAGAGCACGAGCCAAAGTACGAATAGCCTTAATGGTTCTACCCTTGCGGCCGATGACACGTCCAGCGTCTTCCTCAGAGCAAGAAACCTCAATTAAGGCTCCATCCTCGCGATCGGTGACGTCGAGTGCAACAGCATCTTCATTATCGACAAGACCACAAACGATGTACTCAACAAGGTCAGCTACCTTGTCAGAAGGCATCTCCTGAATGTCTTGATCGACAGCGTCTACCTCAGTGGGCTCTGTGAATTCAGACACGATTTACTCAGCCTCTGGAGCCTCGGACTCCTCAGCAGCTGCGGCAGCAGCCTCAGCAGCAGCCTCTGCAGCTGCAGCAGCCTTTGCCTGTGCCTTCTTGGAGAGCTTGGTCTTCTTCTCTGCAACTGGAGCACCAGTACGAGCGATCTCAATGAGGTGAGAAACTGCGCTTGTTGGCTGAGCGCCCTTTGCTACCCACTCATCAACCTTCTCGAGGTTGATATCAATCGTCTTTGGGCTAGTCAGTGGGTTATAACGACCGACTTCTTCAATGTAACGACCATCGCGAGGCATACGACCATCAGCGACAACTACGCGATAGTACGGACGCTTCTTGGCACCGTGACGGGCCAGACGAATCTTAACTGCCAATGAAAACTCCTCCATACGAGCGGTGCCTCGGATGTTAGATGGGCTGCACCGCAAAGCCACAAATCGGGTTACAAGTGTACAACAACGCATTAACCTCGAAAAGTATAAATTTGCTCTCTTCAAAAAGTACTCGTAATTTATGTATGAAACACTTGTTCTATTTGTACAAAAAGTATACACTATTTCTATGGAAACATCAAAGGACATATCAGATAAAAACGCACGTAAATCGTGTGATTTTGAGTGGCATGGTAAAGCCATCGGCCTTCTAGATCTTGATGCGTTCTTTGCGTCCGTAGAACAACTTGATCATCCTGAGTGGCGCGGAAAACCAGTAATTGTAGGAGGTTCTCCTCAAAAACGAGGAGTTGTTTCAACCGCCTCTTATGAAGCAAGGAAGTTTGGCGTTCATTCTGCCATGCCTTCAGCTACTGCAGTAAGGCTCTGTCCGCAAGCAATTTGGACTTCAGGACGTTATGACAGATACTCTGAAATGAGTGCTCTTGTTATGGGTTTTCTCAAAGATGAGACTCCCCTTGTTGAGCAGGTTTCTATTGATGAGGCATTTTTTGACATCACTCCAGGCAGATTCTCTAAAGAAAATCCTTTGGAGATCTGTAAGCGCATACAAAAGAAAGTTGCTGCGCTAGGTGTTACCTGTTCCATTGGTCTGGGAACAAACAAGACAATTGCTAAGATTGCCTCTGAGCAAGAAAAGCCTCGCGGTCTTACTGCGGTGTTTCCTGGTACAGAAGGTCGCTTTCTGGCGCCACTGCCCATTGAAGCAATGAGTGGTATTGGTCCTGCTATGGCAAAGACACTTCATCAACAGGGAATCAAAACGCTTGGAGAGCTCTCAAGAGCAGATGCAACGTATCTCACTTCCCTTGTAGGCAATACTGCCTCAAAAATGATTTTGCGCGCGCAAGGAAAAGAAGTCTCTGAAGTTCATGAAGCTGCCCAGCCTCGTGACGTTAAGTCTGTTTCTAACGAGAGAACCTTTGAAACAGATTTGTTTGATAAACAAGAAATAGAAGAAGCCATCAGACATATTTCTGGTGTTGTAGGCAGACGTCTTCGCCGCAAACAGTTACAAGGTTATACCGTAACGCTTAAGGTAAAAGCCTCTGCAACAGAGTCTCATACCGCTCAAAAAAGAATGTCTACTCCAACTGACGATGAGCACCTCTTTGCAGAGATTGCCGTTGGTCTTCTTTCATCCATTTGGAAAGAAGGTCAGCCAGTAAGACTGCTTGGCGTTGGCATTAGCTCATTTACAGATGAGGAGCATGCCAAACCAGTGCAAGAGTCACTTTTTGACAAATATGAAGCTACGTTTGACGTTGCAGCCCCTGGGCCTACAACAAAAAAGAAACCTCGGAGTGACTTACGTCATCTCTCCGAGGTAACCGATAAACTCAAAGATAAATTTGGCGCTGATGCTGTGCAGTACGGTAGAGACCTACGCTTTGAGCATCGCGTCTCAGACACTATGCCTACAGGCAAAAACGAACAAATCTAGTACACCAAAACTACTCAGTAGGATCAGCAGATTCTGGAAGATTGTCTACCAAGTCATCCTCGGAAAGCTCAAAGGCTGGAGCCAAAGCATCCTCTGGAAGATCAGCATAAGGAATCTCAGAAGTCATAGCGCCCTCAATATCCAGCTCTACACGAGGAGCATCTGCCCAAAGTCGCTCAAGACGATAGTAGGACCTTACCTCAGGCTGGAATACGTGAACAACAACTGAACCGTAATCAATAAGAATCCAATTAAGACCGTCACGACCCTCAGTAGAAATTGGACGAATGCCACAGTTTGCCGTGACCTTCTCGCGAACCTCATCAACAATAGCGTCAGCTAAACGAGCATTTCCACCAGTGCAGATAACAAAATAATCGCAAACGTCACTGAGACCAGTGAGGTCAAGCACAAGAATATCTTCAGCTTTCTTCTGATCTGCAGCAATTGCAGCAGTCTTTGCAAGCTCAAGTGAAGTTACAGCCATGTATTTCTCCGTTTTCTCATGTAGCCAGGCTACTTAGATGTCTTCTCAATCATCTCATTGTATAGGGCAATTGAGTTTGGATACAAATAACTCCTTGATGAAATCACATACATCATAACGCTACAAAACGCCGTCTCATAAAGCTCATTGAGAGAACCGCCACGTAAATATACGTTTCTTGCTTCTTCGACCGATGTAAAGTTTGGACGCAGAGGCTCAATAAGATCAGCTGCATACAAGATTTTGTCTAGCTTGCTCATCTGACGGTCACCCGTAGTGTGCTTCTGAATGGCGCTGAGAATCTGCTCAGAAAGCCAAGGATAGATGGCTGGTAGCGTTTTTGCGGCGAGAGGACCGTGTAAGAGCCCTACGATTTTCTGATAAGGAGCTTCTGTCTGGATACGAAAGCGCTCTGCCAGTTCAATGGTTTCTGCATCAGGAAGAAGTTTCTCCCAATCATGCAAAATACCTGCAACGCGAGCGCTCAACATATCTGCACCATAAGCCTGCGCAAGCGTTTCTGCACAATGTCCCACAGAGATAGAATGCGCAAAACGCTTAGAGTTCTTGTGATACATATGACTCTTCAAATCAGACTCAAGCTGATCAATAAGCGCCTGTTGTTCTGCGGTGTAGACAATATCTTTTGCTATAAGTGTTCTTTCCATTATGTCCTACAAAGTTTTGAATCAAATCTGAGCTCTACCTGTTTGACACTGCCCTAATACGAGCGTATGTCAATCTGAGCAGCGGGTCGCTTTGGCTTGACCACTTAATTGAGTGGCGTTGTGTCGGCGCCATAAAGCCCATGCTTGTGAATGTAACCTGTTACAGAATCGGGAGTTAGGTATCTGAGGCTCTGACCATTTTGAACTCTACTACGCAGATAGCTTGATGAGATTGCTAGTGCGGGAACCTCAAGATAGGTTACCTTGAAGTCATAAGGTGAGTCAGCAATAACCTTTTGAGCACGACTCAGCTCATAACCAGGACGCGTTGCAGCAACAAAGTGAGCAAGCTCAGCTACGGTCTGTGCATCTTTCCAGGCGACAATATCAGCAATTGCATCTGCACCAGTAATAAAGAAAAATTCAACGTTAGAAGGATATACCTTACGCAATCTTCTGAGCGTATCAGCGGTGTAAGTGATGCCCTCATAATCCACCTCAAAACGAGAAGCAACAAAATGAGGATTATCTGAGGTTGCCAGAAGCGTCATTGAGTAACGGTCTTCTCCCCTGGTAACTCCCTTATTTTGTTTGAACGCAGGGCGACCAGCAGGCATAAAGACAACAACATCAAGATCGAGGTCATCATATGCCTGCTCAGCGGCTACCAAGTGACCGTTATGAATGGGGTCAAAGGTTCCACCCATGATTCCCAGACGATAGGTGCGGTTTTTATCCTGTCCCAAACGAGGCAGGCCAGGGTGCATGTTATTTAAGACATCGGCTGCCATACTCTACTCAGTTTCTGAAGAAGCCTCAGCTACATGAGACGGATCAGATGGAGCCTCTTCAAACTCAACATCTTCAAATTGCTGATCTGAAGCGTCCTCGTCAGGAATCTCTATGCCATCTGTATTTGGTTTATTTGGATACTCATAGGTAAAGGTGAGCTCAAGAATGCGAATCTCATCGCCGTCAACTGCACCAGCCTTTGCCAGCTGTACTTCAAGACCCATACGATCAAGACGACGCTGTAGATATGCCACAGCCTCATCATTGTCCCAATCGGTCTGAATAACCATACGCTCAATCTGACCGCCGGAGACACGCCACGCATGACGTTCTTCTCGCTCAATGCGAAGTTTGTTATCACGACGAAGGCGCTGATGCTCCCAAGCCTCACTGCGGTCAACCGTTGGCGTAGTAATGGCAATTTCTTTGCGAAGCTCTGCCACTTCTGCAGCACAGGTAGTAACAAAATCATCAAGATTTAAACCTGTTACGGTAGAGATAGCAAAGAAAGTCCTGCCATCCGCCTCAGCGGCTTTTCTGAGCGCCTCGATGGCATCTTCTGTACCAGGCATATCGCATTTGTTTGCAACCACAATCTGAGGACGATCAGCGAGCTTTGAAGCGTAAGCCTTGAGCTCCTCGTTAATAGCGTGGTAGTCCTCTACAGGATCTCTACCTTCATAGCCACCAGTAACGTCAACCATGTGGACAATAAGCGCTGTGCGCTCAATGTGACGTAAGAACTGATGACCAAGGCCCTTGCCCTCAGAGGCACCCTCGATAAGACCGGGAACGTCTGCGCAGACAAATGACTGACCGTTTTGAGCACGAACAACGCCCAAGTTTGGAACAAGGGTGGTAAAAGGATAGTCAGCAATCTTTGGACGAGCAGCACTGATACGTGCAATAAGAGAGCTCTTACCAACAGAAGGCATGCCCACCAAGGCCACATCTGCCATGAGCTTCATCTCTAGCTCAATCCAGTGCTCTTGGGCTGGCTCGCCCTTCTCAGCAAATGCTGGTGCGCGCCTCACTGAGGTGACAAAGTGAATGTTACCGCGGCCACCATTGCCACCAGGAGCAACAACTACCTGCTCACCTGGAGAAGTAAGATCGGCAATCTCGTAGAGTGGCTCTTGCGTTTCTGGATCAAGCTCGCGCACAACGGTTCCCAGAGGCACCTTGAGCAGCAAATCCTGTCCGTCAGAGCCATGACGGCGAGCACCCTTACCGTGAGTACCACGCTCGGCCTTAAAGTGATGCTTGTAGCGGTAATCAATCAGGGACGAAAGCTGCGCGTCTGCAACAATGACAACATTGCCGCCGTGACCACCGTCTCCACCGTCAGGACCGCCTTTTGGTACATATGCTTCTCGGCGGAAAGACATGCAGCCTGCACCGCCGTCTCCACCTTTAACGTTGATATGACAAAGATCAGTGAAAGTTTCCACGTGTCCTCCTTCTAATACCTTAATGTTACGGCATTTACCAGCGAAGCATAGTGAAAACGCGAGAAGTTCTTATGAGAACACGAGGATAACAACAATTACTGCAACACCAAAAATCATCAAAGCAAAGTCTGATGGAGCCAAAGGATAGCGTTTAAATGCAGATGAAGCGTTCCTTAAATAGAATCCTCGCTGCTCAGCCGCAAGTGCCGAAGCATCAGCTTTTTTAACGGAACTTACCAGCAAAGGAACAATCAAAGGCATGGTGAGCTGGAGCTTCTTAATTGGATTTTTGGTATCAAACTCAACACCGCGAGCCATCTGAGCCTCCATGATATGGTTCATCTCTGAAGCAAAGACAGGCACAAAGCGCAAAACCGTTGCAATGGTAAATGCATAGGGGTATGGGACATGCGCCACTTCTACCAGCGCATTCATGAGGTCTTCTACGCGCATAAGCGAGAGCATAGAAAGCAGCGGCAGTGCCAGCGCAATTGTTTTTAGGGCAACGTTAAAGCCGCGCTCCAAACCGCCTACCGTGATGAATAAAAAGAACGTTTGACCAGCAGGGGCAACAAGCGTCTGTACAACACACAAGATAAGACCTAAGACAGCAAAGCCAAATACCAGCTTAAAAGTCTTCTGAGCATTCTGTGAGACAACTCCCACGCAAATAGTGAGCGCGAGCACTGCAAGCACCTCAAGCGTTCCTTGAGCGGCAAAGGCGGCCACAAAGAGCTCAAGCGCAAACACAAGCTTGGCCACAGGATTTGCCTTATGAAGGAAGCTTGTTCCTTCGGTGTAATCAATAACACTACCCACGAGGAGCCTCCTTACCATTAAGCGTGGCTGCAATACGAGCAATCTCAAACTGATGCTGCAATGCGTCAAGCACCTCTGAAGCACTGCTAAGCCCAGTAAATGATGAATCCACGTGCGCTCCAGCAAGCTTTGACAGCTGAATCATCTGAGGAGCCTCAACATATGCTTCCTTCAAAACCTCATCTGTCGAGAAGATCTGTGTAACTTCCCCATCATCTAACACGCTGCCATGCGCCATAACGACAATTCTTGTGGCAAAGTCCAGCACAACCTCCATGTCATGACAGACCATAAGAACTGCACAGCCCTTCTCGCACAGTGATTTGACCATATTCATGACCTGCATGCACTCTTTGTAATCCAGGCCCGAAGTTGGCTCATCAAGCACAAGAATATCTGGCTCGCAGGCAACCACAGAAGCAAGTGCTACCATCTGACGCTGACCGCGAGAAAGCATAAACGGCGACGCGTCCGCATCAAGCCCCATGCGATCAATTACTTCACGCGCTTTCTTGCGAGCATCTTCTGCAGACACAGCCTTGAGCTCAAGACCAAACGCAATCTCCTCAAGGACACTCTCTTTGCAAATCTGGTAATCGGGATTTTGGAACAGCGTTGAGACATGCTGGGCAATCTGCGACGTCTTCCAATCCTTGCATGAAGAGCCCTTAATATGAATGTCTCCCGATCGAGGACGCAACAGGCCATTAACCAGCTTAGTTAAAGTGGTTTTACCTGCGCCGTTTTGACCCACAAGTGCCACAAGCTCGCCAGGATGCAAACTGAGAGAGACGCGCTCAACGCCATCAGTACTATCCTGATATTTGAAGGTGGCATCGATAACGTCAAGAACAGATTGAACGCATGACTGCTCTGCGTCTTGAAGAACACCAATTCTGTCAAAAGGCCCGCTCGATTCAGCAATCACAGGGCCATCTATTTTTGGAAGATATGTCTTCCCTGCTAATTCAACGTCATTAGTAGCTAATGGTTGAGAGTCCTCTGTAAGGGAAATGCTGCGATGCTGGAAAGCGCCTACACAGCACGCAAGCTGCTTGGCGGCTAACTGAACTGATAGCGCAGTTTCATCGCAGACAGCCTGGTCAGCCTCGCTGAGTAGATGAGAATATTCCACCTGATGTGAGAGCTCGTGGACACCCTTTGAAACGCGCACGCAACGAGGAACGTCAACACCAACCTCTTGCAGCAAATCTACCTGTGAGAACACTTCCTCACCGCTACCGTATGCACAAATGGAGCCCTTATCCATAACGGCAATCTTTGAGCAATACTTAGCGAGAAGACCAACTTTCTGCTCAATTACCACAACCGTAATACCTTTGGTTTTGTTGAGCTCTGAAAGCGTCTGGAAGATTAACTCAGACGACGTTGGATCTAAGGCTGCTGTTGGCTCATCAAGCACCATAACCTGTGGCTGAAGCGCCAAAAGTGCTGCTATAGCAACCTTTTGCTTCTGTCCACCAGAAAGAGAAGCAATCTCTCTAAAGCGAAGGTTGGCAATACCAACTGTCTCCAGAGCATAGGTAATGCGCTCTGGAATCTCTGCATGAGGAACCGCAAAGTTCTCAAGGCCAAAGAGAAGTTCATCCTCAACAATTGAAGCAACCATCTGCGCGTTGATATCCTGGGTTACAGAACCCACAATCTTAGAGATATCAGTTAAGGCAACCGTACAGGTATCCATTCCAGAGACAAGAATCTTGCCAAAGAAATTACCTCTAAAGTGATGTGGAATGGCACCAGAGAGTGCAAGAGCAAGCGTAGACTTACCTGCACCAGAAGGGCCAACAATACCTACAAAGTCACCCTCCTGAACGCTCAGAGAAAGTTCATTCAGAGCGCGTGCTGAGCTATCTGGATAGCTATATGACACAGATTGAACTTCGATAATAGACACAGTGTTCTCCAGAAAATAAGTGCGTATCTAAGAACTTATCGGCCCAAAACCTTCTTAAGAGGAGCCGCAAGAACCTGAACAACAATAGCATTAAAGAATGCAGTTCCCACGATGACAGGAAGCATTACGTAGAAAAGCTCAATAGTTGCACCCTTGGCTGGAATAGCAATGGCAGCAAAAATGAGGCCAGAGATAAGAGTGGTTACAAAAGAACCAATTGCTGGCATTACTGGCTTATCTGCAAGAGCGGACCTTGTGAAGGCAAACATAACAAGTGAAGCCGCGCCCTCTGCAACAAAATCAGCGCCAGGGACAGAGGTGGTCAGCTGAATAACAGTAGCTGCGATAAGACCAATAACCAGGCTCTGAACAGCGTTTGGCTTCAAAAGAAGAATAGCCAGGCAGAACGACGCGATAATGAACTCTGGACCAATTCCAATAGCACTAATTGCCTTGCCAACGGTTAGGTTAAGAATAAAACCTGCGGCAATAAGAACAGCGACAAGAACTAGAGAAGTAACATCCAAAACACCTGAAGACTTTGAAACAGTAACAACACGTGGTGCCTGCTCTGCAGATCCTGTCTCTGTGTCTGCGGCGTTGACCTGATTGAGATTTTCTGTAGACATACAAACTCCTTTAACGCAAAACTAAAACGTACAAACAAATTTTTAACAACACGGGTTTCTCGCCATCCGGATTTAGCAAGAAACGTACGCACAAAAAAAAGCTCTCGGTCACCCGAGAGCCTCTAAATGCGTATGCAGAAGCAACTCATCGCTGACCGGAGAAAGACAAGTTGTTCCACCACCACTGCTGAGTGCATGTAGCGCGCATGATATGTCCTCCTCCCAAAAGCGTAAATTGCAATGTAAGAAGAATACCATTACTTAGCCTGATTGTGTCAAGAAATACATTAAGAAACAAATTAGAAACTGTGAACGGTACGCGGCAAGAGCAAAATACCGCGAGAAATAAAAAGGGGTCCCGAAGGACCCCTTGAATGAACTGCGAATGTTCAAGAAAACTTATGCCTCAGCAGCAACGACGTTAACGACGTGCTTAGCACCCTTCTTGAACTCAACAACGCCATCGCAAAGTGCAAAGAGAGTGTCATCCTTGCCGCGACCAACGTTTACGCCAGGAGTGATGTGAGTACCACGCTGACGGATGATAATCTGGCCAGCCTTGATTGCCTGACCACCGTAAATCTTAACGCCAAGGCGCTGTGCTTGTGAGTCGCGACCATTGCGGGAAGAGCCGAGACCTTTCTTGTGTGCCATAAATGCTACCTGCCTATCTCAATATCAGAAGTGACCAATTACTCTGCAGACTCGTCGGATGCCTTAGCAGCAGCCTTACGAGCGGTAGGGAGCGCGGTAACCTTCAGCTTAGTAAGGTTCTGACGGTGACCATTGGCGCGGTGATAGCGCTTACGCTTGTGGAACTTGAAGACGAGGACCTTCTTGTCCTTGTACTGCTCAAGAACCTCACAGGTAACCTTCTTAGAGGAAAGAGTGGCAGCGTCAGCAACAACCTTCTTGCCGTCGTTAAGCATAAGAACATCAAGCTTTACCTTATCGCCAGGCTGCGCATCAAGCTTCTCGACGCTGATTACGTCGCCCTTGGCAACCTTATACTGCTTGCCACCAGTTGCTACGATTGCGTACATGTGTGTAACCCTTCATTGCTGATTCTTGCAACGATTAATACTATCTTTGTATTTCTGAAGATCCGAGCAAAGATCTTCGCCGCCGTGACCTGTGACATCCGCGGGAAACTGTCGGTGTCCCATGTCCCTCGGCGAGAAACACAACTCGAAATAGTCTACTGCATATTTCAGAAAATTCCAAGACAAAACTACATGTTATAGAGGCTTCACAAGGAGTCCATTTTCTGAAACGTGTGCCTGTGAGACTCGGCACACCTTCAACGAGTCAATGCCTTGTAGGCCATCCACTCCGGCTTGAGCTGCAATTCTTTGAGCCTCATAAATCAAAACTGCAGGTCTAAGCGCTGCTCTTGGATCTTGGAGTGTATCAAGCTCAAATGAAATGCACGTTTCAGATGAGCTGTCAGAAATCTTATAGCCCGCAAACGTTGTCTCTAAATTGACCACTTTTTGCTTGTCTCCGCGCATGTATGGCAGCTCTTTTTTGGCGAGAAGATCCTCAAACCCCCAACGCAGCGCATCTGACCTAAGACCTTCTCCCAAAATGTCGCATCTCCAGTGAGCGGCATTCAACCATGCTTCAAGCGCTGGCAGCGACCGATCAACGTAGCTGGCAGCAAACGGAGCAAGCGCGGGAGGCGTAGCCGACAACAGCCTCTCTAACGCTTCATCCGGGTCCACGTATTCTGTGAGCTTCAAGTCAAAGTACTCCACCTCAGACGAAGCACCAACAGGAAGCGCCTGAGAGAACTGAACGCCCATGCGCTTTGCAAAGCCATTGCCTACCCTAAACGGCAGCTGGGCTCTACGAACACAGCGCTCAATGGTGCCAATAAGTTCAAGGTGTCCTAGAAACGCAAGGCGGTCATCTTTCTTGTAAGCCACGCGAAGCCTAAAAATCTCTGCTCCACGCTCCGTCATAATCTCTGGCTGAATCTGTGGCCTACCGGCACGCCAGTCCTTCTTCATGGGCTCAGCCGCCTCAGGAGCTACGCTCTCTGCCTGCACATCCGTCATGAGCGCACCCCCATCAACACGTTGTCGACCTTCAAGGTCTGGCATACCGCACATCCCGTACAAGAGGTAAACGTGCAGTCTGGTGTGGTAACCTCGTCCATCGCTTTACGATATTCTCGCTGTAAATAGCCCTTGGAGACGCCAGGAGACGTGTGATCCCATGGAAGTTTTGCCTGGATATCAAAGGTTTCTGTTGCAATATCAGAGAGCGAGAAACCCAGACTTTCTGCTGCCGCATTCCAAGCATCAAGATTAAACTCGCTGGTCCATGCATCAAACTTACAACCATTTTTCCAAGCCCGGTAAATCAAATCAAAACCGTCGCGGCCCATCTTTGAAAGCGCACCTTCTACCAGGGACGTTCCAGAATCATGATAGGCAATCTTGAGTCCCCTATCGTGATTTGACGACAAGAGCAACTGCTGTCTACGCTGGGCTTCCTCACGAGAAATCTGGCCAACCCACTGGAATGGCGTGTAGGACTTGGGCACAAATACGGCAACAGAAGCAGAAACCGTAACGCCCTTGCCGCCAATTTCTCGACCGATATCTAAAATACGCTTTGCAACTGCGGGAATGGCTTGAATGTCTTCATCGGTTTCTGTTGGAAGGCCCATCATAAAGTAGAGCTTCATGCGGCGCCAGCCGTTTTCAAACGCATTTCTAGCTGCCGATTCAAGATCATCCTCGGTAACATTTTTGTTGATGACATCACGCATGCGCTGAGAACCTGCTTCTGGAGCAAACGTCAGTCCGCCACGCCTTGAAGTAGAAACAGCGTCTGCCATCTCCGCGCCAAACGCGTCCATACGCTGGGAAGGAATGGAGATTCGCACGCCGCGTTTACGCAAATCAGAGTTCATACGGCGCAGAATGTAGCCGCACTGAGAGTGATCCGTTGTAGAGAGCGACGTGAGCGAAACCTCATCGTAGCCACTCTTCAAAAGGCCTTCCTCGCCTGCTTTAACAATCTGCTGAGCAGGACGCTCGCGAACAGGACGATATGTCATACCAGCCTGACAGAATCTGCAGCCACGAGCACAGCCACGCTGAATCTCTAGAGCCAGCCTGTCCTGAACAATCTCGGTATACGGAACAATGCGCTGCGCAACAGGATCAGTCACCGAAAGGTCTGACAGGCAACGTTTATAAACCACGCTTGGTGCACTACTTCCCTCTTTAGGAACCGCATATCCCCAGCGTGTTGAGGTATTATCGTGCACAATCTGATAAAGCGACGGCACGTAGACACCTTGAATCTCAGACAACCTCTGCAAAATGTCTTGGCGAGAAACTCCTTCAAGCTTGGAAGTTCTTACGCACTCACACATCTCTACCAGCGCTTCTTCGCCATCACCTAAAAGAATTGCATCAAAGAGCGGGGCCACGGGCTCTGAGTTCCAAACAGATGGACCGCCACCAAAAATAAGCGGGTCCTCTTCATCACGTTCTTCAGCGAGCAATGGAATGTCTGCTAAATCAAGCGTTTCTATAATATTGGTTGCAATCATTTCATGCGCAAGGGTGAAGCCCACTACATCAAAAGATGCTAAAGGCGCAGCACCCTCCAACGAAAGCAGAGGAACATTGCGCTTGCGCATCAAAGCTGCCATATCGACCCAAGGCAGATAGGCGCGCTCACAAGAAATATGAGGCGCCTTATTCAAAGCGTTATAGAGAATGGCAATGCCCAAATTAGGCTGACCCACCTCGTACACGTCAGCGTAAACCATACAAACGTGAAAAGGACCTTCTTGCTCCTCTACTGCTCCCCACTCGTGATTTAAGTATCTTGAGGGTTTCTCGACATGCGGAAGCATGGGCTCAATGAGATGGAAGAGATTTTCTCGTTTAACACGCACGATAGTCTACTTTCTATCTTTTGGCGAGGGACTGTGTGGTTGCTATCTCCACGGTATTTGGTTGTGAATTTGTATCTGCTGTTGCGCTTGCGTCTGTAGAAGCACTCGAAGCTCCGGTTTTGGTAGAAGAATCAGCTGCTACCCCGTCGCGTTTCTCGGCAATTTTGCGAGCGTACGCGTGAATGACGCGGGCGGTAGTGTGAGTTCCTGCGTACCCCATGCCAGCCTTAAGCGCCCAGCCAAACCCTGGAACTGTGCCTGCGACCGTGCGTGCAACCGTACGGTATCCAAAGCCCGCACCCACAACGCCGAGAAGTTCGGCGATGGTTTCAACACTCATATTGATGTTATAGGCGGCGGTAATATCAAGTGCCAGCCTAATCTGGCGCGCTGTCATCAGCGGCATATCAGAGCCAGGAACAATCGCCACAGCTCCAATAGCTGCATTTTCTTTAGCGCAAGCAGCTGTTATCTGTTTGACCACTTGAGTTCTACAAAGAGGATACGCTGCCGCAAAAGAGACTGATTTTTCTGTTGCCGTTGCAATCCATGAAGAGAGTCGATCAAAGAGCACTTCTTCAGTGGTACCTGCAACAATGCTAATAAGCCCCGTGTTGTAGAGCGTATTAGCAATTTTTGGCGCTTCGACCGCAGACTCCACAACCACCGCACAAGGAATTGAATGACTTACCAACATGGTAAGGGCATCCTCGTACTGTGATGTTGGCGTAGGAATAATCACCGCAATATCAGGAATAGCAGCATTCTTTCCCGTGCGACCAATGCCTCCAGAAACAAACGAAACACCGTCAGCAAGTTTAGAGACGCGCACCGTTGCATCTGTTCTCTCTGGCATAAAATACGAATGTACAGCCAGGATTACCTCTTCAGAAGCAAGGGAATCAACGTAGATATGCGTATAAGTTGGCTCTAGAGATGAAAGCGACCCGCGGAATTCTTGTAATACAGAGGTAGCAAGTTTGCCCAAGCTGTTTCTTTTTGCCATGGCTTATGCCGCCTTTGTTCTATGTCTGTAAACAGACTGGACGATTCCTACAGAAACGAGCTGGGCAATCATCGATGTTGATCCAAAGCTGATAAAAGGCAATGGAATACCAGTAATAGGCATGATACCAATGCACATGCCAACATTCTGTAAAACCTGGAACGACCACATGGCTGCACAACCAACAAGTACCAGCTTAGAGAAGGTATTCTCGGTCTTCATTGCAAACAGAATAGTTGCAAAAATCATCCACGCAAAGAGCGAAAGCATAATGAATGCACCAAGGAAGCCAAACTCTTCCGAGAAGAGTGCAAAAACAAAGTCTGTGTGTGCCTCTGGTAAGAATCGTCCACTTGCCTGTGTAGCGTTACCTGGTCCTTTTCCAATAAAGCCACCAGAACCTACGGCAATCTTTGCCTGTTGCAGGTTATAGCCGTCTCCCGACGGATCAACGGAAGGATCCAAGAAGACGGTAAGACGCTTCATCTGGTACTCCTTAAGAATGTGAGGAATACCAGGAATCATAGAAGTCACAACAACAAGTGCAACAACAGCAATGAGCAAAAGAACGGTCACAAGAATCCAAGAACGTTTTGCACCAGAGCAAATAATGATGGTGGCTCCGATAACTAAAATAATCAGGCCAGTTCCCAGATCAGGCAAAAGCATAATGGAGCCGAATGGAACCATCAATGTTCCACAAAGCTTTACATAGTCTCTGAGCGTTTCAACCTTACCGTTATACTGAGCACATACCGATGCCATAAGGAAGATTGTGACAATCTTTCCCAGCTCAGACGGCTGAAATCTAAATCCAACTAGCGGGATATTAACCCAACCAGTCATACCCTTAACCGAGACGCCAAAGCCTGGAACCTTAGGCAAAATCATCAATACAACAACGCCGACAAGCAGCACGTTTGTCATATTTGAAAGTGCTCTGTAGTCATAGCGCCACATGAGTGTGGCAAAAACAAGGCCCAAGCCAATACCCAGAAGGTGCCTAGGAAAACTGGCTTCGGCAATGTTCATCGATGCGGTCCAAATAACCACAATACCGATGAGGACGAGAAGTGCCGCGGGAACAAGCTGTGCTAGATAGAGATTACTCAAGATATTCTTACCAGTAAGCTTCTCTTTCTTGGCAAGGCCGCCTGAAGGAATACCTCCACGCCTCCTAAAAGGTGAGTTCATTCTCTGTTTTGTAACTGCAGATGAATCAAGTGCCATGGGTTTCTCGCCTCCTTACCTACCAACGTTGTCTGGCTGATTATAAATTGCACCAAAGACGTCTCGAACAATATACATACCAGAACCTGCGCCAGAAGGTGCGCAGTCTAGATTTGCAGCAACAACATACTGAGGCTTGTCAGCAGGTGCATAGCCAACAAACCAACCAACGGGCTCGCCAATAGACTGCTGCTCAGCAGTACCCGTCTTGCCATTAACCGTGACATCAAGATTGGTCCAGTGGATAGTCTGAGAAGCGGATTCCTCGTAGACAACGCCATACAGACCGCGAGCAACAATGTCTCGGTGCTCATCTTTTTCTTCTGGCGACAGAATGACCTCGTTTTTGTACTCAATAACAGAGCCATTGCCATTTCTGGCGTTAATGCTCTTCAAAACATGTGGTTTGTAAATTGGACCTCGGTTTGCAATACCACAATACGCATTTGCCATCTGAAGGCAGGTTACCAAAAGATCGCCCTGACCAATAGCAAGGTTACAGTTATCGCCACCCTGCCACTTACGAGCATCATCAGGCGAGCTGGTAAAGTAGTTCCACTTCCACTCTGCATCAGGAACGCGGCCAGATGCCTCTTCTGGAAGGTCAATACCAGAAAGCGCACCAAGTCCAAAGGCACGGAATGTCTCTTGCATGCCCTCTGGATGATCGTTGTTATAGAAGAAGCCCTTACCAATCTCATAAAAAACAATATCGCAAGAGTTAGTAATACCGGTAATAAGATTGACCGTGCCGTGGCCAGAAAGAAGCCAACAGTGCATGCCGTACTGCTCGCCAAAACCAGTCCAGAAACCCGTGCAATACCAGCTGGAATTTCCGTCACAAATGCCGTATTTGAGTCCGGCAAAGGCAGTAAGTGCTTTGATGGTAGATCCAGATGGATACTGTCCAGCAATGGCACGATTCATCAGCGGATAGTTTGCCTCTTCAGAAGAAAGCGTATCCCAGTCAGAACTGGAAATACCTCCAACAAACATTGAAGGTGAATACGTTGGATAGCTTGCCATAGCAATAACTTCACCATTGGTGCAATCAAGTGCCACCACACTTGCACTGCGACCTTGGTAATCTTGTGATCTAACTGTGTTGATAACACTGACAAGGGATGCTTCTGCTGCTTTTTGAATGTTTGCATCAATGGTCAAAACAACATCTGAGCCGCTCTGAGGAGCAATGGATGTTGAGTGAGATAAAACATTACCAGCAGCATCAACATACACCGTTTGCTCACCACGAACACCCTGAAGAGCGGACTCGTACTGATACTCAACACCCGTTTGTCCCACGATATCGCCGTGGGCATATACAAAGCCACCATCCGCAGTTTTACTGCTTTCAAGCTGCTCTTGTGTAACGGTTCCGGTGTAGCCAACAACATGAGCTGCAAGAGAACCGTTTGGATAGGCGCGCTGGGTGCGCTCCTCAATTGAAACGCCATCAAGCAAAGCGCCATGAGCGTAAATGTAGGCAACTACGCGCCTAGAAACATCTACAGAAACCGTGCGAAGCGCTTGGGCGCCATCAGAGGTATCCATGATTTTTCTGCGCACCGCCAACATAGGCATGCCCAAAAGGTTAGCAAGAATCTGCAGCTTAATGTAGTCTTCTGCAACGTCTGCGCGAGCTACTACCGTTGGACTTGGCCTGTTAGTAACAATCTCTACGCCATTTCTGTCCAAAATACGACCACGAGGAGCTGCAGTAGTAACGGTGCGCGTACGGTTTCTCTCTGCTTGCTCGGTATAGTCAGCTGACGATAAGAGCTGCATGGTCCAAAGACGACCAATAAGCACGGCAAACATGCCGCCAACAGCAATTGCAAATCCGATAAGTCTGGACGAGAGGGTCTTCTCGGCAGAGCCGTCAGAACCACCAGACGCCTTGGGAGCGCCGCCACCAATATCAAAGGTAAACGGCGAGTCTTTTCTACCAAAGGTGAGATAAACAATGATCAAACCAATTGCTGCAACAGCGCAACAAGCAAGGATAACAAGGGTGAAATTCATACTAACCCCTTATTTAAGGCGCTGTGGAGCTCGATGAGATCCGCGATAGAGCGAAGTTCCACCCAAAGATGAATGAGACCTTTGGGAATGAGAAAGTACATAGAAAACAGGCAGCGCTGCCAAAATGGTAAACAACATGGTGGGGAAAGACTTAAACAGCAGCCCCTCAAAGAAGTTGCCACCAGAGCCAATCAAAGAATTAATGAGTTGATACATAAAGGTGACACCAAAAGTTTGAAGGGCAACAAAGCCCATAGAGGTACCAAAATTGCCAGAGATTCTGTCTCTTACCTCTTGGCCCATGAAATAAGAACTGACCACAAGCAGGAGTGCCATAAGGCCAATAGGATTAGCAGAAGTCAAATCATAGATAAGACCAGCAATAAAGCCGCATATCACGCCGGTTTTACCACCATATCTCAGCGCAATAGCTGCCGAGAAAATAAGTGCAAAATTGATAACTCCCCCACCAAAAGAAACCTGTGGTGTAAGCATAATCTGCAAAATGAAGCAAACAACAGCAAGAACGGCGATGCTGCGTGTGTTTTTATTTCTATCAGAAACCTGCATGCATCCCCCTTAATCTGTTCTTCCGCTGTTATGTTGTGTAGTACCCGTTGGAGCAGCAACTGTTGCATTCTGCTGAGTGTTTGTTGTGTTGTTTGTTGAACCGCTGCCAGTAGAACCGCTCGATGAAGACGTAGAAGATCCGTCTTTTGAGTCTTTATCCTTACCGTCTGAATTAGTTGCAGTTGGAGTGTTTTGCTTATCTGCCTCAGCAATATCATCTGCGGTAGCTTTTTGCTCCTCAGAAAGAGACGTGATAACCATTACCTCCTCGTTAGTGCTGACATTTCCATAAGGCTCAACAACAATGGTGTAATAGAGCGATCCTGGAGCTGCCTCAACGCTGGTAACTTTACCTAGAGGAAGGCCCTTAGGGAATACGCCACCAAGACCACTGGTAACAACTGTATCGCCTACGGCAACCTTCTGGTTGGTGTTGATTAGGTTAAGAGTAATCTGCCTTGAAGCGGAACCCATAAGCATACCCTGAGCTCGGCTGCTTTGAACCATAGCAGCCACACCGCTCTTCTCGTCAGTAATAAGACGAACGGTAGAAGTTGTAGGACCGCACTCAATGATCTGACCAATAACGCCGCCGCTATCAACAACAGGCATGCCAACAGCCAGTCCGGATGAAGTTCCCTTGTCAATCACAATGGTGTTATTGAACGAGTCAGTAGAACCAGAGATGACACGAGCACCCGTAGACTGCAGGTTATAGGTATTTTTAAGGTCGAGAAGACCCTGCAGACGCTGCGTAGACTGATTTGTCTCTTCGAGCTCTGCGTTTCTTGAACGCAGTTGCTCGTTTTCTGCCTTAAGATCAGAAAGCGTTTGCTGGTCTGCTGTTAAGTTACTAAAAATGTTACCAATGCCCTGGAAAGGCATAGCGATAGCAGAACCTGCCATTCTAAAAGGCATGGTAATAGTAGAGAAGCCGCCTCGAACCATCTCGAGCGGTCCCCCTGCACCCATACGAGCGCTAACCGTCAATAACACAATTGAAAGCAGCGAAAGAATAATAAAACTACGGCCGCCCGTATGCTTATTATTGTTAGATCCAAGGCCTGATGAAGCACCCTGGATCTGATTAGACAATGGCATATTTATTGGCCTGCACTCTGAACAAATCCACCGGACAATGCGTTAGCCTCAAGAACCTTTGCACAACCGGTAACAACATTTTCTAGAGCGGTTGGGCTTACGTTAACAGGCACGCCAGTCTCTTCACGAAGTCTCTGGTCAAGACCGCGAAGCATTCCGCCACCACCGGTAAGCAAAATACCGTAGTACATAAGATCAGATGCAAGATCTGGTGGAGTCACATCAAGCGCATCTTTGACAGCCTTGGTGACCTCGTCAAGAGGACGATCAAGAGCACGACGAATCTCTTCTGACTCAATACGAACTGTCTTTGGAAGACCACTCATGACGTCACGACCGTTTACCTCAACGTCAAGCTCTTCTGCAAGAGGAGCTGCTGAGCCAACCTTAATCTTGATGTCTTCTGCGGTACGCTCACCAATAGAGAGGTTATACGCATCACGAACATGTTCAAGAATAGTTTGATCAAACTCGTCACCTGCAGTTCTAATGGACTGCGAGACAACAATACCACCCATGGAGATAACAGCAACCTCGGTAGTACCGCCACCAATGTCTACAACCATAGAACCGGTTGGATCCTCAATTGGAAGGTCTGCGCCAATAGCTGCAGCCATAGGCTCTTCAATCAAGAATGCCTGGCGAGCGCCTGCCTGAATAGTTGCTTCAAAAACAGCGCGTTTCTCGACAGATGTAACGCCAGAAGGAACGCAAACAACTACGCGTGGACGTGGTGACCAAGGATATTTGCGCTCACGTGCCTTCTCGATGAAGTAACGAAGCATAACCTCAGTAACATCAAAGTCTGCAATGACGCCGTCTTTAAGAGGGCGCTCAGCAATGATGGAGCCAGGAGTACGGCCAATCATGCGCTTTGCATCAGCGCCAACAGCCAGAACGCGGCTCTCGCTTTTATCGATTGCAACAACCGATGGCTCATTGATGACAATACCCTGACCACGAACTGCAACAAGGGTGTTTGCAGTTCCCAGATCGATGGCTAGGTCTCCGCCATATTCTCCGAAGAGCGAATCGAAGATAGACATGATATCCAATCAAACGTGCTACGCGTGTGCGTAATTATCCTGCAGAAAGAACGGTTAAAACAGTTTAGTACTAGTTACCAGACTTTGAAGAGCTGGAGGAACTATTAGAGGAATTTGAGGAGTTAGATCCATTAGTTCCAGAGGTAGTTCCCGAATTAGAGCCGTTAGTACCAGAAGTTGTGCCAGAGTTCTGGTTATTCTGGCTTACGTATGAAGTGGTAACGCTTGCAACCTTCCAGCCAATACCATCACGGACAAGCTCAATGGTGTAGTCAACGTTGCCGCCATTAGAAAGACTGACAGAAGCATTAACTGTAGAGTGAGTCATGCTCTGGTCAACACCGTTGATGGTAACAGCGGAGCTTGTTGGCAGGCTGTTAGAAATCTGCTGAAGCGTTGTACTAGAGACAGAGCTAGAGACATAGCGACCAATATCGGTGCCCTGTGCCTTAGCGTTGAAAATATCCTGAACAACAGACTGCTGAGTTGGCCATCCATAGCCACGATAGTAAGCATAACCAGCGCCACCAACAGCCAAGATAAGCAAAATAAGAATAGTAATGAAGACCTTAAGGCCGGTGTGGCGATGCTTACGCCTAATCTTCTTGTCCTTCTTATCCTGCTCAATAATCTCCTGCTCAGTAATCTGGAAGAAGCCAGTATCTTCTGCAGAAGGGATGAGCTCGCCGGACATACCTGTAGGATCCAGTGGATCGTAGGCACCATAGCCAGCTGCCTGAAGGAAGGCATCAGTCTCAGATGGCTTGCCAGAAGCCATTGCAGTAATAGCCTTGCGAGCTGCATCAAAAGCAGACTGCTGCTGATTAGACAGAACAAAACTGCCATCAGCAGTAGCGTGAGTGAATGCATCAACTGCCTCAGACATGCGATTTGCTGCAACGTATGCAAGACCAAGATCTGCATAAATCTTATTGGAATTATCCAGAGGATTAGCAAAATCAAGAGCAGTACGATATGCCTCAACAGCATCAACAGGCCTGTTCAAACCCATGAAACATGCGCCTAGGCTGCAAAGCGCTGATGAAGGATTAGGGTTCTTCTCATCAACTGCAGCGTTTCTGTAAGCAATGCCGGCGTTGCGAATATCACCGATCTTCTCGTATGCAGAACCAAGAGCAAGCTGTGCCTTATAAGGAGTTGCGTAAGAGGCGTCCTGGACAGCGTTAGTAAGGGCAGCAATAGCCTCCTGTACCCTACCAGCAGCCAGAAGTGCGCGACCCTGATTAGTAGAGAGAGCGCCAACCTTGCCGTAGGAAGCGTCAGCAAGAGCGGACTTGTAAGCAGAAGCTGCGGAATCAAACTGTCCAAGCTTCATATAAGCGTTTCCAAGAAGGTGGTCAATCTGACCGTTTACCTCGCCTGGCTCTTTAGCCACATCAAACTGACTGATAGCTACAAACCAGTCGCCCTGATCATATGCAGATTTACCTAACTCAAATGCCTGTTGATTCACAATATCCTCCAAGAGTCTGTGCGACTTGGCTTTAAGCGTTTTCAATTCTAATGGAATTGACGATATCGCCAACCTTTAACTGGGAAATGACATCCATTCCCTCGATAGTTGTGCCAAATACGGTATATCCAGAATCCAAGCCATGCTGTGGACCAAGACAGAAATAGAACTGAGAACCTGCGGAGTTTGGATCTTGAGAACGAGCCATAGCAAGGGCACCGTCAACGTGGGAGTTGTTAGGATTTGTGGTGAACTCCTCTTTGATGCGATAACCAGGACCACCGGTACCAGGAATTCCATCAGGACCAGGGTTACCAAACACAACATCCTCAACACTCATCTCACGGGTGTTTGGGTCTCCGCCCTGAAGAACAAAGCCAGGGACAAGACGGTGGAACTTGGTATCGTCATAGAAGCCAGACTCTGCAAGCTCGCAGAAGTTTGCCACATGAATAGGTGCGCCCTTACCATCAAGCTGAACCTTAATGATTCCCTTGTTGGTATCAAAGACGGCAACCTCAGTACCAGTAACCTGGCGCTCTGGTGTATACAATGGATCAAGTCCAAACATAATTCCTCCAAGCTTCTTTACATCTAAGAGAAGAAAAAACGCGAGAAACCCTTAGTAATAAAGAACTTCTTTTCTAACCTAATTATTTTACCAGTATGATGAGATTTTTGAAATTAAAGCAGCTGAACGGTAGAGATTTACTGCTTTTGTGGCTTCCAATTCACGTAATTTTCATCAAAAAGTTTCTGGTATGAGCTGGAGCCGCTGGAGTCTCTGATGTTATCAACTGGCGCCAAGATATTGTCTTTGTCCTGAGAAGGATTGTTAGAAGCAACTGAGCGCTTCCATCCCTCACTCAAAGCATCGGAGCGATTACGAAGCCAGTTACCCAGTTTGGTGAGATTTTCAATAGTCTGACGATAGTTTCCGTTGGAGTCATCAAGACTAGAGAGGTCAGAGATAACATTACTAATATCCAGCGAAATCTGCTCTGCTTCCTGTTGAGCATCAGCACGCTCCTGATCAGAGCCAGTAATAGCAAGCTGATCAAAGGTTTTCTCGTTATCATCAAGGCGCTTTGAGAGGTCTCCAAGCTTCTGATAATCACTATCAAGTGCGTCAAAAACAGCATCCGAACTTGTATTTTGCTGATTTGCACTGGTGTCTTGACCCGTGAGGTGCGTAACAGGAGTGGTGGTAGGAGTAGATGAGACTGGAGCGTCAACCTTTGCGCGATTGTCGGTTGCCTGAGGGTCCCACGGGTGCGTGATGACAAAGATTGCAGCTACTACCAGCGAGGTAACAAGAAGTGCTGAAAGCAGAATAACGCGCGTACGCGGGATTCCCTCTGCTTCAGGGAGGTTCTCTTTTGAAGGCTCGGAAGGGATTGCAGACTCAAAGCGAGGAGCTGGCCTGCGACTTACCGAGGCAAACGCGCTGGTAGTGTCTGGGTCAGCGTTGTCGGCTGGCATATCTTGCAAAACAGTGGGATCTGCTGCGACAGAAGAGGATGCATCATACTCTGCGTCTACGAGCGGATCGGTCTTCTCGCCAGATGCTGGAGCGGCGTCAATCTCTGGAAGCTTGATGTTGCGTGTGGGCCTGATAGCTCGAGCTGGACGAGCAGCAGGCACTGCCTGTGGTAAAGGAAGGCCACACTTTGGGCAGCTTTCTGCGCCGGCAGCCACCAGGGCGCCACAATGAGGGCACCAATGAGCTTGAGTAACAGGAATCCTTTGGGTCAAACTTAGATCAATCTGACAATGAGGGCAGGTTAAAGCCCCTTCATCGACCTCAGATCCACAGTTTGGACAACGCATACACCCTCCACAACTCTTTGCTTGTGCTTCAGTTTAATCGTTTATATCAGCAGAAGAGCTATAAGTTGACTTTCCTCCCATTAATCTCACAACCAGGTCAAAGAATCGATCCTTTGTATAGTTGTGAATGTAACGCTCGGAAATTCTGTTGAAGATAATAACGGAAATCACCAAACAAATTGACAAGTACGGCAAGATGCGTGGGGTGAGAGGTGCAATGCGGAAGAAGTCCTGCGCTACCGTGCATCCGCCAACCACAATGGCAATGCATACAACAAGAAGTGCAACGCGGAGCTTGGTGAGAGGCAAAGAAATCCTTCTGAGCAGCGCAAAACCAACTGTTGCGGTGGTGATAAGCGCCATCGTAGACACCTGAGACAGGTTCAACTTAAACAGATGACCTGCAGTCATAAGAAGTGCAAGCGTGATAGTTACTGCAATAGAAGCAGGTAGTGACTTGCGCAAAATGTTGACCAGGAAGTTGCCCTTTACGCGATCGTGATTTGGCTCAAGCGCCAACACAAACGATGGCAGGCCAACGGTTGCAAATGAAAGCAGCGACATCTGAACAGGAATAAAGGGGTATGGTGGCGCAATAATGCAATAGAGCGCTAAAGCCGCAGTATAAACCGTCTTTACAAGAATGAGTGCAGCAGATCGCTGAAGGTTATTGATAGAGCGCCTACCTTCGGCAACAACTTCTGGCATGTGCGCAAAATCGTTGTCTGCCAGAACAATCTCTGCAACATTTCTAGCTGCAGCAGAACCAGAAGCAACAGAAATAGAACAGTCCGATTGCCTCAGTGCCAAGATATCATTGACGCCGTCGCCGGTCATGGCAACCGTGTGGCCATGATTCTGGAGTGCAATAACAAGTTCACGCTTCTGTTCTGGCGTAACGCGACCAAATACGTGATACTTCTCGACAGCTGCAGCAATATCTGCCTCTGTGCGCAGAGTGGTTGCATCTACCCAACCGTCGGCATGAGGGACTCCCGCTCGCTCAGCAATAGCGGAGACGGTACGAGGGTCATCGCCCGAAATAACGCGCAGGTCAACGCCTTGTTCAAGGAAGTATGCAATGGTTTGTGGGGCGGTCTCTCTAATCTGATCCCTAAGCACTACGTAACCTAGGAGCTGAGGAATTCCCTCGAAGTTATCATTCTGGTCAAATCCATCAACGGTACAGGCAACCAGCACGCGTTCAATGGACGCAAATGCATCGGACGATGCGATAACGTCCGCTGCCTCGGGACCAAGCACAAACTGAGCAGCACCGATAACAAATGCCTGTCCGTCCTCAGTGACGCAGCCAGAGTACTTTCTCTTGGAAGAAAACGCCACAACGCGAGAAGGACGTTTGCTTTGAATCCCCTGCTTGGATGCGTACGCAAGGATTGCCGTAGCCGTATCGTTAGCGTCATCTTTGTTTGCGCCGACAACGTTTACAGCCGCTTGCAGAGCACCCGCAGCCTCAGTAATTGGCGTAAACGAAGCATCCAAAACACGAGCAACTTCCATGTTTCCCGTGGTGATAGTGCCCGTCTTGTCCAAACAAAGGGTATCTACGCGTGCCAGCGTTTCAATGCAGTATTGCTGCTGAACCAAAACATTTTTCTGGCCAAGCCTAATGGTTGCAATAGCAAGAACCGAGCTAGTGAGAAGAACGAGTCCTTGAGGAATCATGCCAATAACAGCAGCAATCATCGAAAGAAGCGCTTCATTTAAATCGTCGTTACCAATGAAATAGGTACGAACAAAAAGACCAATACCCAGCGGAATCAATGCAATGGAACCTGCGCGAATAATCGACTTAATGGTGGTAAGAATCTCTGAATTGATCTCTTTTACAAACTTAGCTTCTGCGTTAATACGCGCAGCATAGCCTTCCTGACCTACACGGCATACCCTACCAACAAGACTGCCTCTCTCGACAAAACTACCAGAGAGAAGCTCGTCTCCCGTGGTCTTTTGCACGGGCTCTGCCTCACCAGTTAGAAGGCTTTCGTCAACGCTTACGTGCTCTGACACAAGAATACTGTCAGCAGGAATTTGATCGCCCGTCTTCAAGCGCACAAGATCATCGATGACAAGCTCGTCTGGTTTGATAAAGGTATCTTTTCCGTCACGAATTACACAAACACTCTGAGCTGTCATAAGAGACAGGCGGTCAACCATGCGTTTTGCACGAATCTCTTGCACAATACCAATGACCAAGTTTGCAAGAACTACGCTCATGAACAGTGCATTTCTGTACTGTCCCGTTACAACAACAAGCAGCGCCATCAAAACATTAACTATGTTAAAGAGCGTAAAGCTGTGCTCTGCAATAATCTGAGCAATAGATTTGGTTTTGACGTCTGTATTAGTATTGACTTTACCTGCAGATACTCTCTCTGCAACTTCTTTTGACGTCAGACCCTCATACGTTTCTTCACAACGTTTGCTGCTCTTGCCTGCAGTGTCTTGCAATGACATATAAACAATCTCCAGTCAGTGATGGCCGGTTTTTTACACGTGGTGACCCCGGTGGGTTTCGAACCCACGACCTTTTGCTCCGGAGGCAAACGCTCTAATCCACTGAGCTACGGAGTCATGGTGCATAAGTATACCTCAGCCTACTTACTGCCTTTTGTAACGGTTTGCGTAATTTTCTTCTGGTATTTTCCCATGCTAAAATGAATACAACCAGCAAATGAGGAGCTCATGAATACTACTTCTGTTGACCTAACATCCGACTCATATCAAATTCATGTAGGGCATCACCTGCTTGCGCAGGCCGGCAACCTTATTCATTCCTGCACCTCGGGTTCAAAGATTCTTGTGGTCACTCATCCAAATTTGAACAAGCTCTTTGGCACAGAACTTCTCGCCTCATTAGAGTCAGCTGGCTTTTCTGTCACAACTGCTGCAGTACCCACAGGTGAGCACGCAAAATCATTTGAGTCGTATCAAAAGCTGGTAAACGTCCTTGCAGAAAATCGTTTTACGCGAGAAGACATTGTCGTCTCGTTTGGCGGAGGCGTCATTGGCGATCTTGCGGGATTTGTTGCAGCAACCTACATGCGAGGTTGTGCGCTCGTACACATCCCCACCTCTCTTTTAGCGATGATTGACTCCTCAATTGGTGGAAAAACTGCTATTGACCTACCGTTTGGGAAAAATCTGGTTGGAGCCTTCTATAATCCCAAGGCCGTTATTGTTGACCTTGAACTGCTGAACTCTATTCCGACTCCCCTCTTGCAAGATAGCTGCGGAGAGCTTATTAAATACGGCGTTCTTTCTGGACATGAGCTTTTCAATAAAATCTCTTTGGCGAGAAACCCTGTGCAGGTCATCGACGTACCGCATAGACAAGAGCTCATTCAAGCATGTATCGAAATAAAGAAGTCAATCGTTGACGCAGACTTCAAAGAAGCAGGGTCTAGAAAATTGCTCAATCTGGGCCATACACTTGGCCATGCTATTGAGACGCTCGGCAACTTTGAACTTGGACACGGCTCCTGTGTGGCTGCTGGAACTTCCATGTTGGCAAAAGCCTGTTCCAAGCTTGGTCTTTGCTCTGTTGAAGACGCTAAGAACATCGCCACGCTCACACAAGCTTATAACCTTCCTACCAGCACTTCATTTACTGTGGAAGAACTTTACAGCGCAGCACTTCATGACAAGAAAAGCCACGCAGATTCAATTGATATGGCGCTTATCTATGGCATTGGTGATGTACGTATTGAGCGCAAGTCATTTGCAGAACTTAAACAGCTGATTGAGCTAGCAATAGAAGACTAACGTCCTAGACGCTCCAACTCTTCCGCAAGCTTACGTACTGACTGTTTTAGAGCGGTTTTATCTTCAGCTAGGATATCGTTTTTGTTGAAGATGCCGTTAGCAGTTCCTACATAAGCATATCCACCTGCAAATACGTCAGCAATATTGTCTGTTGCAACGCCACCAACTGCCATAAGAGGCAAGTTTCCTAAAGGCTCACATACCTTTTTGGCGTATCCATAACTAACCTCATTTGCGGGGAATACTTTGACAATATCTGCACCAAGAGCAAATGCATGAGCAATCTCTGTTGGCGAAAACGCTCCTGGAACACTCAAAATCTCATGCTCTTTGCAGTAGTCAAACATCTCTTCAGAGAGCAGCGTTGGTGCTAAAACAAACGTAGCACCAGCTTTATGAGCCGTCCGCAGATCTTCAAGAGTAAGCACGGTACCGGCACCAATATTGATATCAGAACCATATTCACTGGACAGCTTCTGAATTAACGAAGCAGCTTCTGGAGTGTTCATGGTTACTTCAACGTTATGTACAGGAGAATCAATAAGAACCTCAACGACAGCTTTAACCTGATTGTACGTATAGCCACGTAAAACCTGAGTTACGGCGCTAAAAGGCTTATTCACTTGCTTCCTCCTTTAATCTTCAAACAATTTTAACCATATCCTTCTCTGACACTCAACTGCGGTATTCTTACATCAAGCAATAAGTTACGGAGCGTGTGAAAAATGGATGTTTCAATAACACCTCATGATTTGTTTGGAACGGTAGTAGCCATCCCGTCAAAATCATGCGCTCATCGCGCGCTCATCTGCGCTTCATTTGCTGACGGAACTACCAACATTACCTGTCCGTACATCTCAGAGGACATTCAAGTGACTGTTGATTGTCTTAAAGCTTTAGGCACCACTATCGCTAGAACTAAACAGGGATTTAGAGTTGTCCCTGCAAAAGAGCAAAATCGCCCTCAAAGTGTGCAACTTAACTGCAAAGAATCTGGCACAACGCTCAGGTTTTTACTCCCCCTTCTGGGCGTGCTAAACGTAAACGCCACAATTTCTGCAGAAGGAAGACTCTTCTCTCGACCTCTAGAGCCGCTTGTCTCAGAACTCTCTGCCCATGGTATGTCTTTTAGCTGGCAAGACGAGAAGATCCTTGAAGTTTCGGGCAAACTTATTGGCGGTTTATTTGAGCTACCAGGAGATATCTCATCCCAATTTATTTCTGGACTTTTGCTGGCATTACCTTTGTTGAACGAATCTTCAACACTACAAATTACAGGGCCCACCCATTCAAAAGACTACCTGGCTATCACAGAGCACGTATTGAAAGACTTTGGCATCACCACTGAATTTGATGCAAAGAATGCTACCTATACCATTGAGCCTCAACACTACGTTTGTCCAGGCGTTTATTCAATCGAAGGAGATTGGTCAAACGCTGCGCCATGGCTTACCGCAGGAGCAATTGGGCAAGGCGTAGAGGTCACAGGGCTCTCAATGCAAAGTGTTCAGGGAGATAGAGCTATCTTGGCCGCGTTATCGCTTGTGGGCGCACGTGTTTCTCGCCAGCAAAAGGGCGCAGCTTGTATGATGGATCACCTGCGGCCGTTTACCATTTCTGTCTCCGAGGTGTGCGATCTTGCTCCGGTACTTGCTGCATTAGCTGCGTTTATCCCTGGAACAAGTAGGCTTACCAATATTCAGCGCCTTCGTCTTAAAGAGTCCGACCGCGTTCAAAGTATCTGCAGCGTACTTAGGGCATTTGGTGTGAGCGTTGAGCTCTCTGACGATCAAACGGAGCTTATTGTCACGGGAGGAAAACAGCCCGTCAGCTGCATTGTGGACTCGTGCAATGATCATCGCATGGTGATGATGGCAACTATTTTGGCTTCGTATGCAACGGGTCCTGTCATAATCACCCATGCCGAGGCAATCAATAAGTCGTATCCGCTCTTCTTTGAGCACTTTAAGCAGCTCGGTGGCATCTGCCACAGTATGGAGTCATAAATGATGACCTCAACTTTTGGGACAACAGTAAAAGTATCTATTTTTGGCGAGTCTCATGCTCCAAAAATCGGCTGCACCATTGAAGGTTTACCTGCTGGTTTTGCCGTTGATCTAGCCGCTCTCAAAGCATTTCTTCAAAGAAGGTCACCATCGCATCCATGGGATACCCCGCGTAAAGAGACTGATGATCCAGAGTTTATCTCTGGAATTTCAGCAGAAGGCATTCTAGATGGCTCCCCGCTCACGGCGGAGCTACCTAACACAAGCGTTCGTCCACAAGATTACGCAGCTACAAAGCTTGTCCCACGACCAGGACATGCCGATTTTGCTGCCTGGGCAAAATGGGGAGACTCGTACAAGCAAACGGGTGGAGGACATTTTTCTGCTCGCCTCACTGCTCCTCTCTGCATTGCAGGAGGCATAGCGCTCCAGATTTTGCAAGCTCAAGGCATAACTATTGCCGCTCACGTTCTCAAAATAAAGGACGTCAGCGATACTCCCCTTGAGCTCGTAGACAACTCACTTGAGGCCAACAAGCTACTTGCTTACCAAATGGATCAGCTGCTCCAAACTGCTCCTCAAGAGCTTCCCTTCCTCGATGTTCAAGCTGGCGAGAAAACCCGCGCACTCCTTACACAGCTGCGCTCAGAGAAAAATACCGTTGGCGGCATAATCGAGTGTGCAGCAACGGGCGTTCCTGCAGGTATTGGATGCCCTCATTTCCACGGACTAGAAAATACCATCTCTGCTGCAGTCTTTGGTGTTCCCGCTGTTAAAGCCATAGAATTTGGTAGCGGAATGGAAGTTGCTAATCTCCTTGGCTCTGAAAATAACGATGCTTACGAAGTGCGTAACGGCTTCGTTATGCCAACTACCAATCATGCTGGAGGTATTCTGGGCGGTATTTCAACAGGCGCTCCCATCTGGTTTAGATGTGCATTAAAACCTATCTCGAGCATTGGTCTACCACAGAACTCAGTAAACCTTCAAACTATGGAACCAGAGCAGCTTATTGTTCGAGGCAGGCATGATGTAACTGCAGTTTTGCGCGCTGTTCCCTGTGTTGAAAGTGCTTTTGCGCTAGCCCTTCTCGACACCTTATATTCCTGGCCCTCTGAGCAGAACGGATATAACAATGACTAATCAATTAGAGACGCTTCGCCAGGAAATCGATTCAATTGATGCGCAAATCTTTGGCCTCTTTGAGCAAAGGATTACGGTTGCCAAACAAATTGGTGCTTACAAAAAAGAGCATGAGCTCGCCGTTCTTGATTTCTCAAGAGAAGATGCCAAAAGAGAACAGGTTAAAGCAACTGTTTCTAATGAACTTGAACCGTATGCTTTAGAGTTGCTTGAGGTTTTGATGAACGCTGCAAAGGCAGTTCAGGAGACATCTCGTGAGTTCTAAAACCGTACAGCAAGCCTCAGGTAACCCTACAGCTCCTCTTGCTCCTTTTGGGCTTATTGGCGAGAAACTCTCTCATAGCTGGTCAGCAGAAATTCATGAAAAGCTAGGGTCATTTCCCTACCAGCTTCATGAGCTTTCTGCTTCTGAGCTGAAAGGTTTTCTCAAAGACCAACCTTGGCAGGGCTTGAACGTTACTATCCCCTACAAAAAGGATGCCTACGCTCTTGCGGACTCAGTTTCTGAGGATGCGCAAGCTGTGGGAGCGGCAAATACCCTGGTAAAAGATGCTAATGGTTTTATAGCAGCAGACAACACCGATGTGTATGGCTTTGAGTATCTGGTAAAAAGCCTCAAGGTCAACTTGAACAAAAAGATAGTGGTTGTTTTAGGAGCCTTTGGTGGCGCTGGCAGGGCAATTTGCTGTGCACTCAAAAAAGGCGGTGCATATGTTGTGGGAGTCTCCAGGAACCCTCACGAAAGTTCTTCATATATAGACTGCGCAATTACGTATGACCAGTTTCAATCCCACTATGACGCTGATCTTCTTGTCAATGCAACGCCAGTAGGAATGTTCCCACATGCTGGTGTTTCTCCTCTTTCAAAAGATGGCCTCGCTGCTTTTACTTCCCTACAATGCGTGATTGATCTTATCTACAATCCGCTGCGCTCTCAGCTTCTTTTAGACGCAGAAAGTCTTGGAATACTCAATGCAAATGGTTTAAAAATGCTGGTGGCTCAAGCAGCTAGAGCAAGCTCGCTCTTTTTGAGACAGGATGTATCAGACTCTCAGATAGAAAGTATCTCGCGTGAGCTCCATGCTTCAAAAGAAAACATCGTGCTTATTGGTATGCCGGGAGTTGGAAAAACCTCTACGGGAGAAGCTCTAGCAAAACTCCTGAATCGTCCCTGGATAGACACTGATTTTCTCATCAAGCAGAAAGCTCACTGCAAAGCGTCAACCTACCTACAAACACACGGTGAAGCGGCTTTTAGGCATCTAGAACATGAAGTAATTCAAGAGATTTCTAGCATGAGTGGCTCAGTGATTTCTTGTGGAGGTGGCGTAGTTGTTACACCTTCAAACTACCAGCTCCTCCGTCAAAACGGCAAGCTTGTCTACCTTACGCGCCCGCTTGAAGACCTAGCTATTGCCGGCAGACCTCTTTCAGAACGTATGGGTGTTCAGAATCTTGCTGCAGTACGTATTCCGCTCTATGAAGCATGGGCTGACGTAACCTTTTCTTGTCTCTGTAGTCCAGACGCAGATGCCAAGGGTCTTCTCGACACACTTTAAACATAACAGTAAGCGTTCGCAGTTATTTTTTAACCGTTCACCGGATGGTTTGTAGATTTTGAATTTTGGCACGTTAAAGCCCCTATACTTATGCTTCGTAGGTGTGTATTCATAAGACTACAAGGATGTTAGACCAAGTCAAACGGTTAAGTGTTTGATATGTGGTCATACTTGGGGAGATATCCAATGGACGGCAATGCTATTGCTCACGAGATCCTAAATGCAATAGGCGGCTCAAAAAACTTAACTCACAACGAAGTGTGCATGACGCGACTTCGCCTTTCCATCAATGATATGACGCTTATAGACCATGAACAGCTGGCCACAGCCACTGGTGTTCTTGGTATTGTAGGAAAAGGCGCCAACGGACTTGAGGTAGTCTTTGGCCCTAATCTTGTGCGTCAAGTAAATGATGCCCTTAATCACATTTTGGGTGAGCCAGAAAAGACTTTTTGTTCGTTAGATGAGAAGCGAACAGATCTTCCCACTCAGCACAACGAAGAGGTGGATGAGCTAATCTCTTTGCTTACTCAAAAAAATACCCTTGATCAAGACGAAGAATACTTTGACAGTCTTGCCTCTGACTTAGACGCAGACGACTTTGAAGACAACTATGAGGATGACCTCGACGCTCCTCGCCTACTCATAATCAACGGCCCAAACATCAACATGCTGGGCATTCGTGAGCCAGAGGTTTATGGAAAAGCTGACTACAGAACCCTTATAGAGACTTGTAAGGAAGAAGCCCTCTCTCAAGGTTTCTCTGACTGTGTGTGCTATCAATCAAACCATGAGGGTGATCTAGTTGATGCAATCCAGGACGCCTTGGGCAGCTACGATGGCATTGTTATCAATCCTGCCGCCTATACGCACACCTCAGTTGCCCTGCTCGACGCGGCACTAGCGGTGCAAATTCCCATGATTGAGGTACATCTTACTGACATCTCTACCAGAGAAGACTTTAGGCACATTTCTTATATAAAAGACGCATGCTTTGCTACAGTTGCTGGTAAAGGAATTGACAGCTACAGAGAAGCAATCCAACTGATGGCGGCTCATCTCAAAGATGAAGCATAACCAGTTGCTTATAACCACTTGGCGAGAAACACAAACCTGCTGTAATGCTAAATTGCAGCAGGTTTTTTATGCACACGTAAGTATGTCTGACTCTGTTATCACCATATCTACGGCAACGTCAAATTCTGTATGAGGAAGCTCTGTCTTACTCAAATTTTGCTGGTAGGCAAGGCAGATCTTCTTGCCAGAATACGTTGACAAGAATCGGTCATAAAATCCTGCGCCATAACCCAGGCGATATCCTTTTGTATCAACAAGTAATGCTGGAACAATACAAATCGCGTTGCTCATCTGGACTTCTGCTAAAGCAGATAGGTCTTTTGGTGGTTCAAGCAAATTAAAAGGAGCTGCCACAAGCTGATCTAATGAAGTAATGGCAACAAACTCTAAACGATGTCCAGGTAGACAACGAGGCACCGCCACCGTTTTTCCATCGCATAGGGCGCGCTCAATAAACATCCTCGTAGAAACTTCAGATGAGACAGAAACATACGTTAAAACAGTAATTGCCTCTGCATATTCAGGGGATGCAAGAAGCTTCTGGGTAATGCAGTTATCAAGTCTGACTCTCTCTTTCTCAGAAAGAGTTTCTCTTGCTGCTAGACATTCTTCTCGCAAGCGTTGTTTTTCTAATGCCACAATGTCCATGAAGCCTCCCCTATAGCTAAGAATAACAACAATTTTGTGGACATTTGGAGAAGAAATAGACACCTGTCGTAATAAATGTGACTAATTCTCAACAATTTTTATATAGCTTTCTTTTTAGCAAATTTCTGACCTGCGCAAATGTAAACCGTTTCTAACTTGTCAAAATATTGCGTATTTGTCGCTTGCTTGGCACTACATATTGAGTAAAGTTAGAGGTCGCAACTAATATTTGACGTCATTTGTCCAAAGACATACCTGCTGTCAAAATTAGTCTCAAGATTGCTATTTGTAAACTGCTGAGCGGCCATGCTCCACTCAACACGCTCAGCATGAACGCGGACGTATAAATTGTTCGTGTAAAAAGGAGTGTGTTATGCAGGAAACACCAGCACAGGAGGCTTGGGACGGCTTTGTCGGTGGTAACTGGCAAAGAGCTGTTGATGTCCGAGACTTCATTCAGAAGAATTACACCCCTTATGACGGTGATGATTCCTTCCTCGCTGGTCCAACTGAGGCTACTACAAAGCTTTGGGCGGATGTTATGGATCTCTTTGCTCAAGAGACCGCAAATGGTGGCGTACTTGATATGGATACCAAGCAGGTTTCCACTATCACCTCCCACGAGGCCGGCTACATTGATAAGCCGCTTGAGCAGATTGTTGGCCTTCAAACAGATAAGCCATTAAAGCGCGCCCTTATGGTAGACGGCGGCGTTCGTATGGCAATGGCTGCATGCAAGGCCTACGGTTATGAAGTTGACCCAGAGATTGTTGACTTCTACACCTATCGTCGCAAGACTCACAACGCTGGTGTTTTTGATGTCTACACCGAGGACATGCGCAAATGCCGTCACTCCCATATCATTACCGGTCTGCCTGACGCATATGGCCGTGGCCGCATCATCGGCGATTATCGTCGTGTTGCTCTCTATGGTGTTGACGCTCTTATCACTGATAAGACAAATCAGAAAAACGGCACCGGCACCATCATGGACGAGAAGACCATTCGTCATCGCGAGGAGCTCTCCGAGCAGATTCGTGCTCTCAAGGAGCTTAAGCAGCTTGGTGAGATTTACGGCTTTGATTTGAGCCGTCCCGCAGAGAACTTCAAAGAGGCAGTTCAGTGGCTCTATCTGGGCTACCTTGCTGCTGTAAAAGAGCAGAATGGCGCTGCAATGTCCATTGGTCGTAACACCACCTTCCTGGACATCTATGCAGAGCGCGATCTTGCTCGTGGTACGTTTACTGAGTCAGAGATTCAGGAGATTGTTGACCACCTGGTTATGAAGCTTCGTATGGTCAAGTTTGCTCGTACTCCTGAATACAATGAGCTTTTCTCTGGAGACCCTCAGTGGGTCACTGAATCCATTGGTGGTATTGGTGTTGATGGCCGCTCTATGGTTACCAAGTCCTCCTTCCGCTGGCTTCGCACCCTTGAAAACATGGGTACCAGCCCAGAGCCTAACCTGACTGTTCTGTGGTCCACCAAGCTTCCAGAGGGCTTTAAGCGCTACTGCGCAAAAATCTCTATTACCACCAGCTCCATTCAGTACGAGAACGACGATCTTATGCGCGTCTATCATGGTGATGACTACGCAATTGCTTGCTGCGTCAGCTCCATGCGCGTTGGTAAAGAGATGCAGTTCTTTGGTGCTCGTGCCAACCTTGCTAAATGCCTGCTTTACGCAATCAATGGTGGCCGTGACGAGAAGACCGGCGAGCAGATTGGTCCTAAGTACCGTGCAGTTGAGGGCGAGTACCTTGATTACGACGATGTCTTCTCCAAGTATATGGACATGATGCGCTGGCTTGCTGGCGTTTATGTCAACGCTCTTAATGCAATCCACTACATGCACGATAAGTACAGCTACGAGCGCATCCAGATGGCTCTGCACGATGAGCATGTTCACCGTTGGTTTGCAACAGGTATCGCAGGCCTTTCTGTTGTTGCCGACTCCCTCTCTGCAATCAAGTATGCAAAGGTAAGGGTTGTCCGCGATGAGACCGGCCTTGTTACCGATTACGTCACTGAGGGCGACTTCCCTAAGTATGGTAATGATGACGACCGCGTTGACACCATTGCTCATGACATCGTTGAGATTTTCATGAACATGATTCGTCAGAACCACACCTACCGTGATTCTGTTCCAACAACTTCTATCCTGACCATTACCTCAAACGTTGTATATGGTAAGGCTACTGGCAACACCCCTGACGGCCGCCGCGCGGGCGTTCCTTTTGCTCCTGGCGCTAACCCAATGCACCACCGCGATACCCACGGTGCTGTTGCGTCTCTAGCCTCCGTTGCTAAGCTTCCATTTAACGACGCACAGGACGGTATTTCCAATACCTTCTCAATCATTCCTAATGCTCTTGGTAAGGGCTCTGACGTCTACTTCCATGGCAGTGAGCTTGACCTTGAGCACATCGACTTCTCTGATATGAATCTTGATATTCAGATTGAGAACAAGATTGATTGCGCCTGTGAGGCAAACCCATCCGCAGCTGAAGGTGCTGAGGATCGTAAATAACAAGCCCTGGCGAGAAGATCTATCTACACGTTTCTTCTCGCCAACAAACTCGTAAGGAGAAACTCATGAAGTCCAACGAAGTAGCTTCCGAGCAGATTGACAACCTGGTAAACATGATTGATGGCTATGCCGAGAAGGGCGGTCATCACCTGAACGTTAACGTATTTACTAAGGACACTCTTCTTGATGCTCAGGCACATCCAGAAAAGTATCCTCAGCTGACCATTCGCGTTTCTGGTTACGCTGTTAAGTTCAACTCCCTTACCAAAGAGCAGCAGGACGACGTTATTTCTCGTACCTTCCACGACGCTCTCTAAGGATTTCTTGTCCATGTCTTGTTCTGATACTCACATGGATCTCAATGACCCGCTCACAGTTTGTGGGCGGGTCCACTCTATTGAGACCTTTGGTACTGTAGATGGCCCTGGAACTCGCCTGGTTGTATTTACCCAGGGGTGTCCCATGCGCTGCGCCTATTGTCATAACCCAGATACCTGGCAATTTGGTATTGGAACAGAAACATCAGTAAAAGAAATTCTTTCCACCTTTAACCGCAATAGAGCTTTTTATAGAAACGGTGGAATTACGGCTACTGGCGGAGAACCACTCGCCCAACCAGAGTTTGTTGGAGCTCTATTTGAGGCAGCCCATAATGACCCTCGTGGACGTATTCATACTTGTCTTGATTCTTCTGGCATCGCCTACAATCCAGATACTCCAGAGAAATTTGAACGCGTGCTTGATAACACTGATTTAGTACTTCTTGATATCAAACACTCTGATCCAAAGGGCCACATTAGTCTTTGCGAAGTTGGCTCAGAAAGACCACTTGCATTTAGCAATGAGCTTAATCGTAGAGGCATTAAAGTGCTTATCAGACATGTTGTAGTGCCTGGAATTACTGATTCACCAGAAGAACTTGCTGGCGTTGGTAGAATCATTGCTCACTGGGATAACGTTATTGGATTAGATCTACTACCCTATCACGTGATGGGCGTAAAAAAGTACGAAGAGCTTGGCATTCCTTACAAGCTTTCTGACACTCCTGCCATGGATGGCAAAAAGATTCCTGAGCTGCGCAAGCAAGTCCTTATTGCTCGTGCCCTTGAACGCAAACAGCTTGGAATGCGCTAAACTTACTTAGTTCACGCATTAATTTACTTCAAGGAGTCACTATGCCAAATGAGGGCAGCTACGAGGCGGCGCTCCGTCGCTCAAATGAGATTCAAGCAGATCTGCCAGAGCATGCAGGAAAGTACAACATGCTTACAGGGGATCGTCCTACTGGAAGACTTCACCTTGGCCATTACTTTGGCACTATTGTAGAGCGCGTAAGACTCCAAAATCTTGGTGTTCATACCAATATTATTATTGCTGACTATCAGGTCATTACAGACAGAGACACCACTGAGCATATTGCAGACAATGTCTACAATATGGTTATTGATTATCTGGCCTGCGGAATTGATCCAGAGAAAACCATGATTTTCACGCATTCTGCAGTTCCAGCTCTCAACCAACTTATGTTGCCGTTCCTCTCGCTTGTTACCGAGTCTGAGCTTCATAGAAATCCAACTGTTAAGGCAGAGCAGGAAGCATCTGGACATGCTCTCACAGGCCTTCTCCTCACTTATCCTGTTCACCAGGCATGCGACATTCTTTTCTGCAAAGGAAATGTTGTTCCTGTTGGTCGCGATCAGCTGCCTCACATTGAGATTACCTCTAAGATTGCCCGTCGCTTTAACGAGCGTTATGGCAAGGTGTTCCCTGAGGTTTCTGGTCTTCTTACCTCTACCCCATTGATTCCAGGTCTTGATGGCCGCAAGATGAGCAAGTCTTACGGCAATGCTATCTCGCTTTCGATGACAGCTGAAGAGACTGCCAAGCTTATTAAGAAGTCCAAGACTGATTCTGAGCGCATGATTACCTTCGATCCAGACAATCGTCCTGGTGTCTCTGCGCTTCTTACCACTGCTGGCATTTGTACTGGCCGTGATCCAAAAGAAATTGCTGACGAGATTGGCATGGGCGGCGGCGGAGCTCTCAAGGCTTACGTCATCGATGCAGTTAACTCCTACTTTGAGCCAATTCGTCAGAGGCGCGCAGAGTTTGCAGCTCAGCCAGATCTTATTCGCGATATTATCCACGATGGAAACGCTCGCGCAAACGTTATTGCTAACGCCACCCTTGACGAGGTTCGTGAAGCAATGGGAATGGTCTACTAAGTGTCTGAGCTCACCTTACATGTTGAACGTATGAGCTACGGTCCAGATGCCATCGCTCATACTCCAGAAGGAAAAACGGTCTTCATCTCTGGTGGCGCCGTCCCTGGAGATACCGTCAGTGTGCAGATTACCGAGGACACAGATAGGTTTTCTCGCGCACAACTTGTAAAGGTCTTGGAAGCATCTGCATTCAGAGAGCCGCGCCCTAATCCCTTTGTGATGCTCACGGGTGCCACCCCTTGGGGCAACATGCTCTACGAGCAGCAACTTGTCGAGAAACGTAACGGCGTGATCTCTGCTCTTGAACGCATTGGGCATTTTTCACCCGACGACGTTTCTGAACTGGTAAAAGATATTGTTTCCCCTGGCGAACCATGGGGCTATCGCAATAAAATTGAACTGGCGTTTAAGCGCAATGGCAATAAAACGCTGGTAGGTATGTATGCGCCTAATGGACAGGACATTGTTCGTATTAAAAACTGTCCGCTCTTAGATAAGAGCAACCAGAAGGCTGTTGGTGCCGTAAGCGGTGCCCTCTCCTATCTCTCGGGCTCTCACGAGCTTGATATAGAACGTATTGGCATCAGAGTGTCTAGACGCACTAAAGAGCTTGAAGTTGCGCTCTGGACCGCTCCGAGCGGCTTCCCACGCACACAAATAGCCCGCGTTTTGGGTGACGCAGTAAAAGCAACAAGTATTGTCCGCGTTATGACCAAAGGTCCAAGTAAGGCACGCCGTGTTGTAGGAGTTGAGCGTCTAAGCGGCTCCGGCTCATGGAGCGAGCTTATCGATGGTCAGAAGATGCAGCTTTCTGCACCTTCGTTTTTCCAGGTCAACACTAAAGGTGCCGAGAAACTCGTTGAGCTTGTGCTTTCTGGCTTGGATGTTCAGCCAGACGATGAGGCTATGGATCTTTACTGTGGAGCAGGAACCTTCACGCTTCCCCTCGCAAAACGTGCAGGATTTGTTTCTGCTGTTGAAGCCTATGGTCCAGCAGTTAGAGATCTTCGCCGCAACCTTGAGCTAGCCAAGCTTGATAACGTTGATGCGGTAGGCGGCGACGCAGGCAGAGAATTCCCCGATACAGATGCTGACGTGATTATTGTTGATCCTCCTCGTGCAGGACTTGCTCCTGAAGTGATACAGCAACTTTCTAAGCAGTCTGCACGCGCTATTGCCTACGTATCTTGTGATCCTGCAACACTAGCGCGTGATCTTAAACGCTTCGTTGAGATTGGCTCATATAAACCAGTGAGTGTAACCCCGGTGGACCTATTCCCACAGACCTTCCATGTGGAAAACGCTTGCTTGCTTGAGCGGGTTTAAATAGGGTTATTCAGGAGATGCAATGGGATATATAAATTCCATCAAAATTGCCATGCTTGTCTTTCCTATTTTGGCATTTTTCATTACCCTGCCCTATATGATTATCAACTATCGCAAATACGGTTCTGTTAATAAGCTTAGAACTTTGATTTTGTATTCGTTTATCTTGTATTTACTTACCATGTACTTCTTGGTAATTCTGCCACTGCCAGATCCAGATACGGTGCATACCACCTACACACAGATGCTTAATCTGATTCCCTTTTCCTTTGTTTTTGATTTCTTAAAAGAAAGTCCTTTTGAGATTTCTAAGCCTGCAACGTGGGCTCTTTCAATTAAAGATCCAACGTTTTACGTTCCTGCTTTTAACGTTTTGATGCTCATACCTTTTGGCATGTATCTTCGTTATTATTTCAAATGCAGCTTTAAAAAGACGCTTTTACTTACTGCGCTTCTCAGTCTGTTCTTTGAACTAACTCAGCTCTCTGGTCTTTATTTCTTATATCCAGGACCGTATCGCCTTGCCGATATTGACGATATTATTCAAAACACTACAGGTGGTTGCATTGGATATGCTCTTGGAGCGTTAGCCGTGTGGCTACTTCCTTCTAGAGACAAAATTGACGAAGAATCGTTTGAGGCAGGCTCACAGGTTTCTCAAATCCGTGTTGGCCTATCATTGCTCATCGATACATTTATTGTGGCCATCCCTTACAATCTCTCAAACACCACAATCCCTTTTTCGCTCTTTATTGCTCTCTACTTTGCTGTAATCCCACTTTTTAATGGCAAAACGCTTGGTAGCGCTTTATTGCGTTTTAAGCTCTCATACGAGAAACAAAGAATTTCTCGCACTATGCTAAGAGGATTACTCATCACAATCTATTTCCATCTGATTCCTGACGGCCTGTTGTTTTTGACTAATGAGTTTAATAAGACTCCAGACTCGATGCTTTTCCTTGCACTATTCCCCATTATGTTTGCGGCTTTAATTCTTTTATTTATCATTACCGTTGTACTGATGCTGATGAACAAACGATTCTTGTTTGATCGACTGTCTGGCACCTCCTACACAAGCACAGTGCAAAATGAACAGCCCACTGAAATTGATACGGCGGAGACTCAAGCAGAGACTGAAAAAGACATTTAAGAGCATCAAATGTGGTTCCAAAAACAGATAAGAAAAGGACGTGTGGACCTACTGATGAAAGAAGAAAGCGAAAGCCCCATTACCCTTTATACACCGTCATTAGAAGATCTTTGGTTTCGTCAGAAGATGATGGCAGATGAAGAAACGATGTCATATAACCATGCATGGGGAGGTACAATTCCTTTCCCAAAAGAGGCGTGGCATGGCTGGTATGATTTTTGAATTGTAAAGCATGAGAATAAACGTTATTACAGGTATTTAATGGATAGCGGCGGTCATTTTATTGGAGAGGTCGCCTATCACTTTGATAGCGATAAAAATATTTATCTTGCAGATGTCATAGTCTACGCACCATATAGAAAAATGGGCTACGGCAGCATTGGGTTAAATTTGCTCTGTGATGCGGCTAAACAGAACGGTATTAAGCAGCTCTATGATGATATCGCCATAGACAATCCATCAGTCACGATGTTTTTTAAGAATGGATTTGTTGAAGAGTACAGAACTAGCGAAATTGTTATGCTCAAAAAAGAGTTATAGACTGTCCCCAACAAGACAGTTGTACTAATTGGAGTGGATGTTCTAAAAATTAAACCTTTTATATATGCAGGTCAGATGTGCACTTACTACTCCAAGTAATGTTCTTTCAATTATCTGCGTCTTTGTTGTTGCATAACAGCAAAGAAACGTGTAAAAAATACATTGCAATCAAGTAGTCTTGAATGCAAGATAAGTATTACTCGAGTAAGGGGCTCGAGATACGGAGAGGAATGTATTATGAAGGCAACAGTTAATGAGGATTGCATCGGTTGCGGTCTCTGCGAGAGCACTGCTCCTGAGGTATTCGAGATCGGCGACGACGGTCTTGCTCACGCTATTGAGGAAGAGGTTCCTGAGGCTGCAGAGGACGCAGCACAGGAGGCTTGCGACGGCTGCCCAGTCACCGCTATTGAGCTTGACTAGTTTTTAGCTTAGCTTTTCTTTCTTAGCAAATAAGCCTGATGGGTTTCTCGCCTATCAGGCTTCTTTTTTGGGTACAGTATCAACATAAGCACAACTGATAAGGAACACACATGATTCTTGCATCGCAATCCCCTAGGCGCCTTGAGCTTATGCAGTCTATGGGTATAGATCCTCAGGTTATGCCTGCTGATATTGATGAAACTCAAAAAGCTGACGAGAAACCCCTTGCACTGGTAAAGCGCTTAGCTCAAGAAAAAGCCATTGCAATATGTTATAAGCTCATGGAGCAGCCAGACTTTGAGCAGCTCAACAATGAAATCGTGCTTGCCGCAGATACCATTGTCTGGACAGATGACGGTCAAGTTTTTGGCAAGCCTACAAATGCTGAAGACGCCAAACGCATGCTTACTAAGCTTTCTGGTCAGACTCACCACGTATCCACTGGTGTTGCCCTGCGTCGCTTTAAGGCTTTCAAATCTCCTTCTCCTGACGGAGCACCCTCTGTTGTTGCCGTAGCGTTTGTGGAGACTACTGACGTCACGTTCTTTGAACTCTCCGAAGACGAGATTGCTGCCTACGTTGCCTCGGGCGAGCCAATGGACAAGGCTGGCGCTTACGGCATTCAAGGTAATGGTCGCTATCTGGTACAAAGCATTCAAGGAGACTACGAGAATGTCGTAGGGCTCCCCGTCTCTTTGCTTTCTCGCGAGCTGGTTAAATTTACCGGCAATCATGACTATCTAGAGCACGCTCTTGCGGGTCGTAAGCACTAAAGACACTTCTACAGATAATAGAAAACCCTCGTATCACCATAGATGAACTGCCTCCCATTTCTTGGACACGAGAAATAGGAGTCAGTTCAAAACACACCTAAGTCAGATAATCTGTTAAAA
>JABZHP010000019.1 GCA_015258785.1 Atopobium sp. | reverse complement strand
CTTCTCGCCAAGTTTTTTGTCAATGACGACGTAGAGGTAGCCCAGGGCAACAAAGACAACAATCAGAATCACAATGGTCAAAGCAACTGTTGGGACTCCCAGCTTGTCAAAGTCCATAAATCCGTAAGGCCAGCGAGACTTCTCTTTAATCTGCACGCCAAAGCCCAGGACCAAAACAATAATGTACGCAAAATACGTGAGCGGATACAAAGGCCAGATCAGAGGCTCTTTGAAGCCCATAGTTGGCTTCTCGTCAAAGAGCAGCCAGTCCAAAACGGCGCAGATAGGAATCACATCATGCAGAATAAAATTGTTGAACTTAAAGACGCCGTTAACAAAAACCTCGCCGTGATCAAGCAGGAAGTAAGCTACCAGGCCAGTTACGGTAATACCCAGCATAAGCGTGTGTTTGACCGTTGGCATCCATGGCTTCTGAGCGGTCTCGGGATGCTTGTAAGCCTGGAACAGTGCACCCCAATAATAGGCAACAAGTAGCAGGTTAGAGATGTTGGTGAAGTAATACAAGAAAGAAACGCGGAAGTTCATTCGGAAGACGCCCGCAGAATCACACAGTACAAAGGTGCCAATCACAGCAATAAATAGCTTAAAAATAAATGACGCTTTCTTAGATTTAATCAACGCAGTACCTCCTTCTGTAAAGCGAGAGGTCACTGTAAACCTAACGCGCCGCGACAAAAATACGTAATTCTCAGAGTTAACAGTTATGTTTCAAATGAAAAAGATTCAAAAAAATGCGGTCTTCTCACTTTTGGCGAGAAGACCGTGAAATGGCGAGAAAATCGCAGATGTCAAAGGTGTACCAGATCAACCAGGACTGCGTTACTGAAGCGCGTGCTTGATTACCAGAATTGGATGGTGTAGGAGCAGTCGAGGTCCTGTGGATTTCATGACCTCTTTAACGCGAGCACGCATCTCTTTACCGTAGCAATGCGATTTGCATTTTGAGCAAAACGTCTTTGTCTCAATGTGAGGACAGCGGTCCACACGCGTATGCGCATACTTCTCAAGCTCAGCACACTCGTCGCACAGAGGCTCATGAGCTTTGGTGTGATGGTGCTTCTCGCAATAAAAACGAATCATGAGCGAAATAAGATCTTTTTCTTTTTGACGTTTCTGCGCAATTTCTTCAGGTGTCATCAGCTCACTCGTCCCCCATCAACGGTGTAAACAACATCTGCAATTCCCATGGTAGAAGCCCTGTGAGAGACAAGAACCACGGATTTGCGCTCAGTTTCTTTATCAAGCGAACGCAAGATAATAGCCTCGTTTAGGCTGTCCAGGTTACTGGTTGGCTCGTCAAGCAACATGAGCGGTGCGTCATGCAGGAAAGCGCGAGCAAGGCCAATACGCTGGCGTTCTCCACCAGAAAGCGAGTCGCCAAGCTCTGCGACAGGCGTATCGTAACCCTGAGGCAGCGTGGAGATGTATTCATGAATTGAAGCCTTCTTGCATGCCTCAATAATCTCTTCATCTGTTGCGTCGAGCTTTGCAATGCGCAGGTTATTCTTGATGGAATCGTGATACAGATGCGTATCCTGCGTCATGTAGCTCTCAAGGTCGCGCAGGTTAGAGGTATTAACCTGCTCCAAAGGGGTTCCAGAAATTTCAATGGCTCCAGGTGTTGCTGGCCAGAAACGCATCAAGAGTTTAAGTAACGTAGACTTGCCTGATCCACTCTTACCTACAATTCCCACGATCTTATCGGTAGGAATATCCACGGAAATGTTGTCCAGAATCTGCTCGTTATCATATGCAAATGAAAGCTCAGATACACGCACACCTTCATAGGAGATGTCTTTTTGGCCCACTACATCTTCAACCAGGGGCTGTTCGTCCAAAATATCCAAAACACGGTTGCCTGCAGCAAACGTACTGGTCAGGGTTGTACCAAGTGCTGCCAAAGCCACAACAGGCCCAAACGAGCTCATCAATGCAATAGTGACAATAAAAGCTTCATTCATAAGAATCTGCTGGTTATAAGCCAGGTAGAACGAGCTAAAGAACATAACAAGACCGGAGAGCAAAATAACCGTTGACGTAACGGCATCGTTGACACCAAATGCCTTCTTAACTGCCTGTTGTCTGTCGCTTAACTGGTCAGCCAGTTGACTTGTTTCTTCAATCATCTGTTCGCCGGTGTTGTATTGCAGAATCTCGTCAAGACCGCGCAGGTTATCAAGGGTAACCGTAGAAAGCTTACCAGCAAGATCTCTTGCCTCAGCAGAGTCTTGCTCGGATCGCTTAGACATAGCAAGCGGAATTGCCACGCCAACAATCAGATAAGAAATAAGTGCAATAACACCTAAAATCCAGTTGGTAGTACCTGCAATAAACCACACCATTACAATGCAGAACACAACCGCAATGCAGATAGGCGAGATAGTGTGTGCGTAGAAAACCTCAAGCAGCTCAATGTCTGAGGTAATGACACTCATCAGGTTGCCCTTATTTTTGACCTCAAGCTTTGCAGGGGCAAGCTTTCTGAGCGCCGTGAACACACGGTCTCTAATAAGCGCAAGTAGTTTAAACGCAATAAAGTGGTTGCATTCCTGCTCGGCATAGCGCAGCAGACCGCGGACCAGGGCAAACAAAAGCATGCCACCAAAAAGCAACGCCATAGGAGAAGATGAAGCAAAGCCCATAGCGCTGAGCAGCGCATATGCTCCAAAAATGCTGATGAACGTGGCGGCAAGGTTACCCAAAACACCCATCAAAATTGCAAGTATCATAAAGCCAGCCAGCGGACGAACCAGCCCCACCAGTCTCAGCATAATAGTGATCGCACTACGGCGAGAATTACGTGCAGTTGTGGCGCTGTTCTTAACTTCTGCTTTCATTACGCCTCAACTCCTTTCACATAATTCTCAAGTTCTGTCTGTGCCTGCGTCATTCGTTTGTACTCGTCATTTGTTGCAAGCAACTCTTGGTGCGTTCCACTTCCAACAACGCGACCATGCTGCATCACAACAATCTGATCAGCATTTTTAACGTTTACTAAGCGGTGAGAAATTACCAGCACCATCTTTGTCTGAGCAAGCTGGTGAACCTGCTGCATAATAACGTCTTCACTCTCAACATCAATATTTGAAGTAGCTTCATCAAAGATGTACATCTGGCTATTGTGAAGCAGGGCTCTGGCCAGTGCTAATCTCTGACGCTGACCACCAGACAAGTTGGAGCCCTTCTCGGCAACTGGCGCGACAAGTCCACCCAAAGACTTTACGAACTCAGCAAGATTGACCTGTTCAAGGGCGTGCCAGAGCTGTTCTTCAGTTGCCTCTGGATTACCCATGGCAAGGTTAGAGCGAACGCTTCCCATAAAGAGATGTGCTTGATGACCAATATACGTAACGTTTTGAAGCAAATTCTGGTCAGAAATGTCTGACAAACTGGTATTTCCAAACAGAACATCGCCAGAATACGAGCGGAGTTTTCCGGTCAGAAGTGCTGCAATTGTTGATTTTCCGCAGCCTGACTCTCCTACCAGGGCATTCAAAGAGTTAGCACGCATTCCAAAAGAAACATTCACCAAGACGGGTTTCTCGCCGTCGTAGGAGAAAGAAACGTTGCGCAAAGCGACATCACTGGAAGCTGGAACAGTCTTGGTACCCTGCTCTCGAACAGGCATATCAAGCAGGTCAAAGATCTTGTCCGACGCTGCCATACCGTTCATGGCAATGTGGAAATAACTGCCCAAAAGACGCATAGGCAGGAAGAACTCAGCCGAAATCAAGATGATGAACACGCCCTGCCACATAACAAAGAACTGGTCATTTACCTGCTGAATTGCAAGAATTGTACCAAGCGCGCTTCCGCCAAATGCAACCACGTCCATCACGGTGATGGAGTTGAGCTGCATGGTTAGAACCTTCATGGTAATACGTCTAAAGTGCTCGGCTTCCTCGTTCATCTGCTTGTGTTTAAAACCATCAGCCTTGTAAATCTTTGCTGTGGTCAGACCCTGCAGGTTCTCCAAAAACGTATCGCCAAGCTGCGTATACTGGCCCCAATACTTAGACAAAAGCTTCTTTGCAAACTTCTGGATAAGAACGATGGTCATTGGGATGAGCGGAACAAATACCAGCAAAACAATGCCAACTACCGGACTAATAAGAAGCAATGTCAGGAATAGTGTCAGTGGCGCCAAAACAGCATAGAAGAACTGTGGTAGATACTGCGCAAAATACGTTTCTAGCTGGTCAACGCCTTCAACTGCCAGCTGAACAATCTCACTGGTCGCATATGAATTTTTATACGAGGGACCAAACTCCAAAAGCTTTTGATAAATCTTCTGGCGAAGGGTCTTTTTAACCCTTCTAGCTGCATAAAAGCTTGTCTTATGCTGAGCAAGCTTGCAGAAATACCTAATCACAATAGCAATGAGGCAGAGTGCAATAAACACCAACTGCTCTTCGAGGACAAAATAATCCAAGAACAGGGCTTGTATCATTCTTGCCAAAGAATACATAAATACGATATTGGCGAGAAGTGCAATCCACTGGTAAAGCACGGTCAAGCCAATATATTTTTTACTCTCCTCAATAAGGGCAATGAGGCGTTTGTTGATCATCATAAAAACTTCTCTCGCTCTTCTTACAAGCAAAATCTTTAGTCCACTAACTGTTTTAACTACTTTATATGCAGTTCTGCCGTTGCAAATATGAGTTTGCCTTATGCAACATTTAAAAACAACACACAAAATAGCAAGAAGAACTGCTATTTTTGAACACGTTCCCAGTCCTCTTTTGTGAGTACTGAGATACCAAACTGCTCTTCTTTGCCTGTATATTTATTCAAGTCTGTAAAGATTTCTGCTTCTGTGAAGCCACACTTTTGAGCCACTGAAGCAGACCTCTTATTACGCTCAAGATATCTAATAATCACCTGGTCAACGCCATGCTCTTCAAATGCATAGGTAGTAAGAGCTTGAGTGCCTTCAGGCGCCAACCCTTGTCCCCAATAAGGACGACCAATCCAATAGCCAATTTCTGCCTGATGCAACTGCTTTGAGGAATCTTTTGGATCAGGAATTTCTTTAAAATCCAATGACATCGAGCCAATTACATGACCAGTCTTCATATCCTTTACGGCATAACAGAACTTCTCGGACAGCACGTTTGCAAGAACCTGCTTGGAATCTTCTAAAGTTTTGTGAGGTTCCCATCCACAAAGTGGACCAATCTCTGAGTCTTTTGCCAGTTCATAGAGCTCATTGGCATCAGATGCATGCCATGGAATAAGAAACAATCTCTTAGTGGTAATCATCCAAACTCCTTTTGAAACTTTTTGTCTCTGTCTCTTACTGTTTGTCTTTCAGCTATTTTTACTGTCCAATCTGTTGGACACTCATTCTTTAACAAATCCATATTCTATTCTCAACATCTTCTAAGGAGGCTCTTATGTACAGTCCTACAAAGCTTGTTGATTCCTTCGTTGTTTCCGGTCTTCCCTACTACGACGCTCCTCTTGTCTTTGACCAGCTCAAACTTGGCTCAGATCTGACCATTGTTCCTGAACGTGATAACCCTTACGACCCAGAGGCTCTTGCCCTGTACTCTAATGACCACAAGCTGGGCTTTGTTCCTAGAGAAAGCAATTCTCTCTGGAGTACTTTGCTCTTCTACGGACATCAAAACATTGTTACTTGCAAGATCACGCAGCTCAGCGATCACCATGGTCATCTTCTTGTTAAAGCAGGTCTTTACGTCATTGATGTTCGTTAATTGGCGCGAGAAAGACTACTTGTTTTGACCTGGTTTAGCTAATCCTCTTTCTGTGTTTGGTAGCTCTGAAGAATTCCGCTCAAGTACTCTTGGTATTTCTGCCTGGTCTTCTTTGGAGCTACCAGTTCTATATCTGTTCCAAAGGTTGCAAGCCAACCATAAAACGTTGGAGCTTCCATTACAGAAACATGCACGTCAGCTGTAGTTCCATCAGAACTTGGATTGTTCAAAATAATGTTTTTTCCAAAACGGTCGTACACCGAGCACATTACGCGCTCATTAACGCGAAGCGTCACTTCAACAACCTCGCCCGAGTACATGCCAAAGACACGCTCTTGATACTTATCTATATCAAACTGCTTAATCTGCTCGTTAACCGTGGCGTCAGCATCAGCAACCTCAAGCCTAAACATACGGTCCACACGATAATTGACAAAATTTTGATGTTTATCGTTCCACACAATAAGATAGTAAAAATCGTCAATATACGTAAGTTGAACAGGCGTTTCTTCTCTTACGGGAAGCTCTTCAATAACCTTATCTTTAAAGCCCTTCTTGCGATACTTAAATGAGACTTTTTTCTTCTGCAAAAGTGCTGTCTGAATAGCATTAAGAGCATAAAACACAGACTCATTTTGCGACTTAATACGACCCTCAACATGGATACGCTTCTTCAGCGTGTCGGAGGTAGACTTTCCACCCAGCTCACCGATAAGACTCACCAGATTATTTGCTTTACGTTCTGTCAAAAACTTTGACGACTGCACAGCATCTGCCATCAACATGAGCTCTTCAGCCTGAAACTTCCTGGTTGCCAGGCCGTATTCAACAGGATGGCGCTGGTAAGACTGGATGTCGTAGCCAAAATTCTGCAGCGATTTGATGTCGTCGTAAAGTGTTTTACGTTCCACGCTTAGCCCGCGCTCTGCCAGCTTTTCAATAAGCTGAGGAGTACTTAAACCATGGTCATCATCAGTTTCTTCTTCAAAAATCTGAATGAGATGCAAGCAGCGGGTCTTCTCGCTTGGCATACTGCCTCCGAAGTCTAGCTCCAATAAAAACTCCTGTCCATTTTAGTGGACAGGAGTCGAGAAGAACGCATGGTCAGAAACTCTTCGGTAAACGGCATGTAAGTCGTAGACAAACCGTTACCAACTGATGTTTAGTCCCAAACCTCTTCGGCAATTTCTTTTACCAGCGCAATCTTTGCCCACTGCTCATCTTCGGTGAGCTTGTTACCAATCTCGCAGCTTGCAAAGCCGCACTGGGGAGAAAGGCAGAGGTTCTCCAGAGGTACGTACTGAGCTGCCTCATGAATACGCTCAATAACCTTGGCTTTCTCTTCCAGCTGGGCGTGCTTGGTGGTGATCAGACCAAGCACAACCTTTTTACCAGCTGGAACAGAAGCCAGGGGCTCAAAGCCACCGGAGCGATGATCATCAAATTCTAAGAAGAACGCGTTTACGTGCTCTTGAGCAAGAAGAGCATCGGCCACATCGTCATAGCCGCCCTCGCAAGCCCAGGTACTATGGAAGTTGCCACGACAAACGTGCGTGTTAATAGTCAAGTCAGCTGGAGCAGCATCAAGAACGCGGTTATTAATCTCCAAGAGCAGCGCTTTGATCTTCTTAAGACCCTCCTGGTCAGTGCCAAAGAAAAGCTCTGCACGAGGGTCAACCAGCACACCCCATGAGCAGTCATCAAGCTGAAGATTACGACAGCCTGCAGCATATACCTGCTTAATAAACGCACCGTAGCCAGCAACAATGTCTTCAAGAAGGTTCTGGTCGTTGGCATAGTACTTGTTAGTCTGCTCGCGGTTCATGGGCATAATGAACTGCTCAATAAACTGTGCAGGTGCAGGAATAGTAAGCTTTGCAACGGTTGTCTCGTCCTCAAACTGCTGAACAAAGCGGAAGTGCTCTATAAAGGGATGCTCTTTGGTGAGCTCCACTTTTCCTACGAGGAAGGTGTCGTCAATCTCTGCAGTCTCATCGTGGAAAGGCAGTCCAGTATTAGTTGGCGCATGGCCAATACCTTCAAACGCCCACATAAAATCGAGGTGCCAGGTTGCACGTCTAAACTCACCATCAGTGATGACTTTAAGGCCTGCCTGTTTCTCCTTTTGGATAAGCTCTGTAATAGCTTTGTCCTCTACTTGCTTGAGCTCGTATGCATCAATCTGACCTTTTTCAAACTGAATACGAGCCTGCTTAAGATTCTCTGGACGAAGAAAGCTACCAACAACATCAAAGCGATGTGGAGTAGTTTTATCATTTTTGATTGCCATAATGACCCCTTAGAACTGCTTACGAGAAACCAGTATGACAATCAGCACTTCACTTGTGAAATACAAATACTTAACTAATTCATATAGCTAAAACCTATATCTTAACGTTTACCGTTCCACTCATCTAAGAACTGGTCAACATACTCACGCATGTACTTCTCGCGAGCTTTTCCTAGCTCTTTGCCACTGCGCGTATTCATCATGTCTGTCAGTAAAAAGAGTTTCTCGTAGAAGTGGTTGAGCGACGTTGATTTGTGTGAGTGGTACTCCTCGCCGCCCATGTTGAGAGTTGGTGGTTCATCTGGGTCATACATACCGCGGCCATGACTTCCGCCATAGGCAAAGGTACGTGCGATGCCAACAGCACCAAGCGCGTCCAGGCGATCTGCATCTTGAACACACATACCCTCAAGCGTTGAAGGAACTACCGAGTCTGTTCCTGAGAAAGAAACCTCATCGATTGCGGTACAAATTGCCTGGATAGTGGCCTCGTCGACAGCATGCTGGCGCAGAAAACCAACGGCCCTATCCTTATGCTCATGCGTCTCTGGAGAAAGCTTGATGTCATCAACATCGTGCAAAAGCGCAGCAAGGGCAACAATCTCTTGATTTGCCCCCTCCTCTTGCGCAATTCTTACAGCCATTTTGTACACACGCAACGTGTGGAAGTAATCGTGGCCACTAAAATCTGTGGAGAAGACCTCTTTTACAAAGTCCAAAGCGTCATCGATAATTTTTGAGTCCATAACTCCCCGCTCAACACATTCAAACGTATCTCTCGCGCATTATTTGCGTAGACCGCGCATCCTCTTAACTGTCTTTTTCTTAGTGTACAAAGCTTCTCTTGCTAGAAAATTTTGAACTCCAAATTTCATGAAATTGTTAACTATCCAGCTTCCACTATTCAGTTTCCGCATAACTCACATTTGTCTCAAAATTTAATACATTTCTATTGCAATTTTTATCCGTTGCACGTTTATGACAAATGTCGAGAAAATCGTCAAAAATAGAGCAATTTAAATGCCATTTTTCAACGTACCAAATATTTTGATTAAATTATTTATATAACATGAGATGAAGATGTTTTTTGAAATGTGTTCAAACTATAAAAATCGCTGGTTGAACTAACAATTTTTATCAAAATAATAGATAATTATCTATACGAAAAATGCTCTGAATATGTGTCATTTATCTCTATCGTGCTTATCGTGATGCATCACTTTCAGCACAAGATTTAATTGCAAATTTTGTTGGGGTATTCACTATTTGTTAGGGGTAGGTATGGAAAGAAAAAACAAGAACTTTGCAAGCAAAGGGGCAAAGACAGCTATGTCTTTGGTACTCGCGCTCTCTTTGGTCCCTTCTTCAGCGTTAGCAGAAATTGCTAGCACTCAAGAAGTAACTCAGACGCAAGAAGTTGCAGCAACTCAAACAAGTGATGCAACTGCCTCAACTTCGGAGGCAACTGCAGAGAGCTCTACTGAGGCTACCACTACCGCAGAGTCTACTTCCAACCAGCAGACTTCTGAGCAGACTACTGCTCCTGCAGATAGATCTTCTCGCCGTGTTACAAGAAGCCTTTCTTACATCTCAACTGAGCTCTGGGTAGACGGAACCAACGGTAGCGATACTAACGAGGGCTCCAGCTCCGATCCTGTTAAATCTCTCGAGAAAGCACTGGAGCTGTGGGGAGAAACTTCTTCAATCTACACCATTCATCTTAAAGGCAACCTCAATCTGACCTCTACGGTTACCATTCCTTCTGGTCTTACACTCAAGATTGAATCTGAGGGCGCAACGCTTACTGGCACTGGAAACAGCATTGACGGTCTGGTTCTATCACCTGGCTCAACGCTGACCGGCACAGGCACTCTTACCATGTCCGGCTTCAAAACCGCACTAACTGCACAAGATGGCTCAACCATCACCGATGGTACCTATGTGTTTAGAAACAACGCAGGCTCCAGCGGTTCTCGTGGCATTTCCCTTGGCGGAACCGTTAGCGGCAGCACCAACAAGAACAGCGTTACCATCACCGCAGACGATAAGAGCAATACAAACTTCTTTGAGTCTGGTGTCACCTTTGAAAACGCTACTATCAAAGTAACTTCACAGGCTCGTACCTGGAATGACGCTCGCAACCTCAACCTTAGGAACACAGATCTTACCGTTGAAGGCTTTGGTCAGACTTTCTACGTCAACCAGCTCAACATGAATGACTCTACCCTAACCATTAACCCTTCATGGTACGGCGCTACGGGCATGACCATCCAGGGTTCTTCCAATATTGTTAACTCCACCATTAACGCAAATGCTGGCTCAACTTCTGGCATTTCTGTTGGTGTAGCTGGTGGAACAGTAAACGTTACTAACTCAACCCTTAACTTCACTAACGGTGGAACTGGCGGCCTTAACGTCAACACTGGTGACGTCATCATTAACAACTCCACGATTAAGGGAGATGGTCGTAACTCTGGCGCCCTCTTTGGAGCCCAGACCAACGGTTCCATCCAATTCACCGGAAACAGCCTGGTAGAAACTCCTGCTACCAAGAACTCTGATAACGGTGCTGGCCAGACTCGTCAGAACTACAACGTTGTTGGCGGCTCTTACTTGCTCAAATACGCACCAAGTTACAACAGTGGCTTTGGTAGCACTATCCCTACAAACGGTGCAGCTAACGGCAATGAGGTTCTCTCGCTCTTTACCCTTGCTGACCCATCAACTAACTCTCTGAGCCTCATTAATGCTAACGGAGCAACCTATACCTACCCAGTTGCTAACGCTTCAAGCGATGGCCAGAAGCACGTTTGGGCACCTGCTGCAACCGTTACCTTTGACCTCAACACCCCAGGCGTTACCGGCGTCAACCCAACATTTGCTGACGGCACTACTGCTAACAAGACTGCTCTTGCTATGCGCGGTAACTCTCTTGCAACTGCTTCTTCTGTAGCAGAAGGCTCCACTACCCTACCTGCAGATCCTTATGCAAGTGGTCAGGAGTTTGACGGCTGGTACTACACCGACGCTGCTGGTACCGAGCACCAGTTCACCGCTGATACCCAGGTCACCTCTGACATGACAGTCTATCCACATTGGAAGGCCAACACTGCTTGGCTCTATGTCAGGTATCACAACGGCAACGGCGTTACCGTTATTGAACGCGTTGCTACAAACGCTGGTCGCACCGTTAACGTTCTTTCTAACACTGACGTTAACAATCGCGACAGCAACTTCAACATTGCAGGTAAAACCTTCAAGCGCTGGACCACTCAGGCAAACGGCGCTGGCGATGAGGTAGCGGCTAATTCCAGCCTTGCTGTTCCTGCAGGTACTGATACTGTTGATCTGTATGCAGAGTGGGAAGAGCAGCACCTTACCGTGTCCTTCTCGGCAAATGGTGGTACTTTCTCGGCAAACAGCGTCTTTAAGCAGAATCCAAACGTCTTTGACATCACCACCGATGCAAACGGCGGAGAAGTTGCAACTATCAAGACTCACCCAACTGTTGCTGAGCAGACCAATATCAATGCACTACTTCAGAACCTCAGTGGCAACACCCTTAGCGCTACAACTGCTGGAATTGCAAGTCCTACCAGCTCTAACACCAATACTGCCTACACAAATATTGCAACTTTTGAGAACCACATTCTGGACAACGCGGATGAGCCAATGACCTTCTTTGGCATTGTTATTGGTCACAACTATCACTACTGGTTCACCGACGCTGCAGGCAACTCCCCTGCAACCATTAACGGTGGCGCAACGCTCACCAATGATGTCACCTATTACCTCAAGTGGAAGGAAGATCCTTCCATCCAGAGAGTAGAGCTTACCAGCGATCTTCCTGCTGATATGTGGAGTGACTCTCAGAGCAACACCACTCAGATCAAGGAAGTTTCTAACGATAAGAGCTTCAGTCTTACAGGCGCTATTGACGCTACTTCCGTCATTAATCAGATGAGCGCTTTTGAGAATGGCATTGCTGGCGGCCTCGACGACCTAACCAAGATTACGCTTTCTGGTACAACTTCTACCTTTACTGCAAAGCTCACGCTTCCTGCTGGCGTTGTTGTCCCAGCTAATCCAACAGTAACTACCTCTGGCCTTGGTGATCTCTTTGAAGTTACAAACGTTTCCGTCAACGGTCAGGAAGTTACCGTTACCCTGAAGCTCAAGGGCACTTACACCAACTACAAGCAGCTCAAAGACGCTGTCGAGACAGTTGGTAAAGACGATGCAGCTACCTCAGAAATTGCAAGACCTCTTACCGTAACTGTTGATGGTCTCACACTTGACCCAACTCAGGTAACCAATGGTCAGGAGCTCACCGCTACAGGTACTCTTACTGGCACCTTTGAGTCTTTTGCAAAGAACACCGTCACCAACGTCACCAAGAAGTTCGAACTTTCTTGGAACGGCGTTCAGATTGCTGCGAGCAGAGATCCTCGTGGTACCGGCATTCAGCAGACTCTGATTGTGAACAACCCAATTGAAATGAACCTTCCTGCAGATATGCTTGCTGACGAGAATACCGAGCATGACCAGGTCATCACTATGAAGGCAGGTTCTACCTTTAACCTCACTGGTTCCATTCTTGCTTCCTCTATCCAAGAGCAGATGAACAACATTGAGCGCGCCTACCCTAATACCAACCATGACACTATTACGCTGAGCAACCTCAAGTTCAAGTTCACAGCAACTCTGACCGTTCCTGAGGGAATGACACTTCCAAGCAACCTTGATGCCAACACTATCCAGGCTTCCAACTTTGGTAGTGGCTTTAAGGTCAGCGATGTTCAGGTCAACGGTCGTACGGTTACCGTCACCTTTGAGCTCAGCGATCCTTCCTCCATTAGGACGTACTCTGACCTTGAGCGCATTGTTGATGAGGCAAGTGCCAACGATGGCTGGATGAAGCTCACCATTCCTGGCGTCACCATTGACTCCAATGTTGCTGCAGGCACCCAGCTCACCGCTGTCGGCACCGTTACCGGCTCCTTCAGCGCTATTGCTGATTCCGCAGCTGGCAACCGCAAGGTCTTCTCGTTCACCTGGAATGGTGTCCAGTGGCCAGATGGTAAGGACGCTGTTGCAACTGATAACGACACAATTCAGCTCACTATTACTGTTGCAGAGGATGAGACTCCAGAGACTCCTTCCACTCCAACTAAGCCATCTAAGAAAAAGAAGCAGAAGACTCCATACACCGGAGATGCTTCTGCTGCAGCACCTCTTGCTGCACTTCTCGCTGGTATGACCGCTGTAATGACTTCACTTGGCATTACTAAGCGTCGTAAGAATAAGTAAGAAAGAAAGTGATTGGTTCTGTATCGCTCTAGTTAGGATGTGCTATGAAAAGTAAGGCAAGGATTGTAGCGGGATTGCTTTTAGCTGCCGTTGCATTCGTCGCAGCATTGCTGCCCAACCTTAGCGTGGCTTACGCAGAAGACACCACAGGTCTTCAAATCAATGCTCTGAGCATTGAAGATGCGTCGACTCACGCCCAAGTTGCTGACCTTCTTGCAGGTCAAACTCCTGCTCTTAAGGCCGGAGTCACCTACGCCTTGAATGTTGGCTATACAATCCCTGCCTCGCTGCAGTTCTCGCCAACCTACCTCAACGTGAGGTTTGGAGACGGACTCTATGTCACAGGTCTTCCAGGTGCAACGTTTACCGTTGGTGGCATTTCAAACACCAGTTTCTCTAACCTGGTTACCGCACCTACGGGAACAGGAACCCTTCCTTACGGCTATCCTGGCGCAAGTTCCGAGAAGAACCGCAGTGGTGATTTGGTCTACATGACCAATAACGGCCTTACCCAGGTCTCTTCCAGGGGAGAGATTCAGTTCAAGCTTGATGATGCTGTTGAGAACCAGAGCGCAAGTCAGGTTATCGCAAATGCAATTCGTGTTAGCTTGAGCACCGCTGCAACACAAAACATTGATCCACATACCTCATCTGTTACTGCAGCTGACGCCATGACCTACGGCTTCTGGGCTGATCAGTCCACCGAGGTTCTCTCTAAGGGTGGCACCACTTCTACCCTGCAGGTTTCTACCACAGGCTCTAAGGTACTCACCGAGGCAAACAGCAAGACTACGGTTCAGGTTGTCTACCCAAGCGATATGGAGCTAGTTGGTGTCAACGAGACCAGCCTCTACAACACCGCAGGTACCATCGTCTCTACTACCGATGACGGCACTAACAAGACCGCAACAGTCGAGTGGAACGAGCCAGGCTCTTACGCAGGCACCCCAACCTTTAAGCCACAGATTAAGGTTCCTGCATCAAGCACCAGACCTAACAACTCAACCTTTAACGTCACCATCAAGAACCTCACTATGTCCGTTTGGAATGATACCCCAAACGTCAACCGTACCTCCGCAAACGCTTCTTCTACGCTTACGGTTACCGTAATTGACGGTCTTAACCCAGAGCGTCTTACCACACACGCTCTTGTCGACACAGCTCCTAACTGGGCATACAAGAAAAACGATACCTACAACGTTCGCCTTGGCACCTACCTCATCAAGAACGAGCTCTCCTCAGACACCGCTCCAAAGACGCTCGAGATGACCATCGATCAGAACCAGACCGCTATCATCCGTGGCGTCACCATCCCTTACAAGGCTGGTATGACCTATGGTCCAATCCACTGGACCGCATCGGACGGTACGAGCGGAACTGCTGATCCAAGCATTCTGCGTACCTCTGGTGTCTCCGCACTTATCACCAACACTGCCCTAGGCCTTGATATCAATACCTCCATCACTTCCATCAAGGTTGACCTTGGTCCAATTCTTGGCGGATACGATGGCATTAGGCCAATGAGCGATCTTCTCGATACATGGAATCCAAACAACAAGCATGTCACTGACGAGTACTATGGCTGGAGCTACATCTCCAACGGCGTTTACGGCTCTTGGAAGAAGGGCACTAACGCCGACGTTGTCACTAACGTCAAGCTCTACGACACCGGTACCACTCCTGACGCAGGCGTTACATTGACCGCTAAGTCCGGCGCGCCTAAGGTTCTTAACGGTGTTGGTAGCATCGATAAGACCCAGATTAACGGCGGCGAGACCTTCAAGATTTCTGGTCGCATCGACGACGCAAACTGGGACTGGAACCCTCTTCAGGAGCCAGTGCTCTACGTCATCATGCCTGAGGGCTTCACTTACAGCAACCTCACCGTTTCTAACGGCACGCTCAGTGCTCCTGAGTTTGTAGGAACGTACGATAAGGACGGCGTAGCTGTTAAGGTTTGGAAGTACACCATTGATGTTGGCGACGAGACTCGCGGCCAGTATCAGCCAGACTTTACCAGCAAGAACATGACTCTGAGCATGGATGTCCACACTACCGATCTTGCAGGCAAGGGCATCTACCACATCAACGATTTTGTTGGCATTACCACCAAAGACTTCAAGGATATTGGTGCTCAAATTAAGTCTGAGCACTGGGACCGTAGCAACTGGAACACTTCCCAGTACACCAGCCTGTTTGGCAACAGCGTCAACTCAGGCGAGACCATGGTTTCTCTCTCCGAGCGCCCTGGTATCAACATTGCACAGGCATCTGCTATTGCCGCTGCATCTACCCTTTCTGTAAAAGATGCCGTCTCTGGAACCGTAACTGATTACACGTACGACTCCGCAAATCCAGGCGCAACTACCCCTGTTATGCAGCGCGATGACACCGCAACTGTTCACATTGCTGTCCGCAATAACACCGGTAACACTGCAAATACCACGCAGCTATTTGTTCCTTTGCTTTCTAAGTCGGTAAATCGCGGTGCTGGCATCACCCCAGAGGGTGCAACTCAACTGCCTCTTGCGCTTGAGGGCGTAAGCTCTTCTTCCAACTTCTCTTACCAGTACATCAAGCTGAACCCTGGTGTTACCTACACTGCAAACCATGCTCCACAGCCTGGCGAGTACACTGTAGTCACTAATCCTGCTGAGGCCGACATGGTGCTGTTTACTTCAACGCACGCACTTGCTGCAAATAGCGGCGGTTTTGTTGACGTCACCTATAAGGTTGCCGATAACGTAGATGCTTCCTACGACGGTAATCGCAGTGTATTCAGCAGCGTTCTTGACTACGACATTGCTGGTAACCACTCCACTCGTACCCTCTCCACTCACGCTCTGAGCTATGCAGGCATTGACCTCAAGATCAATAAGGTCTGGGACGATAACAACAATGCAGCTGGTAAGCGTCCATCCACAACTGACTTTGGTGCCAACAATCTGGTTCTCTCTAACGATAAGAACCTTGATACCAGCACCATTGCGCCTGAGGTTTCCGATAATAGCAATAACACCTACACCATCGTCTACAAGGGTCTTCGTAAGTACGTAGACAATACTGCTGCTGATACTGTTTCGTACACCATCACCGAGAACGTTCCTAATTCCTACGTTTCAACTAGAAGTAGCATTTCTCGCGTTGAGCAGTACACCACCACTCAGTCGCTGGTAAATGTCTACAATGTCAGGCCTGTTATTGTGACGCCATCCGTTACCAAGATTGTCGAAGGCGATTACCCAGATGTTCCTACACCTGGACAGCCTTCACCTGCATCTCTGGTTAATTCTTACCTGAGCACAGGTAACGTTAGCGCAGCAGGCGCCACAAGCACTGCAAGCGCAACAAGCGCCGACGACACTGCAAGCGGCAGCTTTGCCGAGAGCCTAATTAACAACTTCCTGGCAAACGGCTCTGAAGATGAGGGCGACGCTCCTAACGTCTTTATCTTTGAGATGACACGCCTTGATCCATCCAGCCCCATGCCTGAGGGATCTACCGGCAATACCGCTCGTACACGCAGGCTTCTCGGTGGCGACGCCGTATTCCGCAACATTACGTTCACTCAGCCTGGCACCTACGTGTACACCATCAAAGAGGTTACCGGCACCCAGAACATCCAGTACGATCAAAGCGTCTACACCGTTACCTATAACGTTACTGACGACGGTACTGGCCAGCTTGAGGCAACACGTACTATGACCAAGACTGACGAGGACGGAAACGTTACTACCGTTGACCTTGGCGAGTATAACGATGCAACAGGTGCCGTCTTTACTAACGTCTATCCTGATCCACTGCCAGCCAGGGACTATCCAGTTGTACAGAAGGTTGTTACTGGTAACGCGCCAGATGCTCCAACCGACTATCCATCAGTTCTCCCTGACGACAACGGCGGCAACCCACGCACTGCAACAACTCAGGATGTCTTCAAGTTCACGCTCACCCGCAACGATCCTTCCTACCCAATGCCAAACAACGCAACAACAGATAGCGTTGAGACTTCTGTTGCAGTTTCTGGCGATAATAACTTCGGTGAGCTAGTCTTTACGCAACCTGGCACCTATGTTTACACCATCAAAGAGGTTATCGGCACTAACCAGAGGGTTACTTACGACAAGTCCGTCTACACCCTCACCTACACCGTCTTTAAGAATGATGATGGTGAGCTTGATTTCACCTATCACATTACTAAGACCGCTGAAGATGGAACCGTAACAGAGGTTGATCAGTGCGAGTGCAACAGCACACCTCCTCTGGTCTTCACTAACGACTATCCAGAGCCTGAGCCTCAGCCAACACCAGATCCTGAGCCAACTCCTAGCCCTGAGCCAACTCCTAGCTCTGATCCACACAAGCCTTCTAAGACCAAGAAGAAGCGTGTTCTGCCAGACACTGGCGATGTCGCTGAGCTTGTAATTGCTTCTGTTGGCATGGTTGCTTCTGGCATCACTGCTCTCGGCTTTGCACTAAGGGCTCGCAAGCAGAAGTAAGATCCAACTGCTAGAGCGATCTTCTCGCACACAAAAACAGCCGCCTTCACAAGAAGGCGGCTGTTTTTCTTGGATAAGACGTTTTTCTCGCCAGGAGTTACTCCCCTAGCATGGTTTGAAGATCATAACCAAAGGACTTAACAAACTCGTAAGCGTCCTTCTGCCAATCCTCTTTGAAGACGCCAGGAGCGGTCTCGAAGAAGCTAGAGTCCAAATAACGAATAATAATGAAATTGCTGTTTGGCTGGTCGAAGCCATTGCCTCTACTGAAATCGATACCGTGACCAGTATTTCTTCTCATTGCTGCTTCAAGAATGGGGACTGTGAGCTCGTTGACGGGAACAACAATGTCTGCCCTATCAAAGAAGCCGCCTT
>JABZHP010000018.1 GCA_015258785.1 Atopobium sp. | reverse complement strand
GGTAAGGCCATCTGTCAAAAGACAAAGAGCCGTGTCTTAAGTCATCTACCTCTTCATCTAAAGACTTAACGAGTCTCGAGACTCTGCTTCTGCTGATCTTTTCAACACCAAGCTCACTCAGTGCTTTTTCTACCTTACGGTTTGAAATACCTAAGGTCCACATATCACAGATACAGCTTGCAAGAGCTGTATCACATCTGCTCCACTTGCTTACGATATCGTCAGGAAAATAGGTTCCTTCACGGAGTTTTGGAATTTTTAAGGTAAGAGTTCCAACTGAAGTTACGAGCTTTCGCTCTCGGTAACCATTGCGAACACAACCAAGCTCTTCTACTTGCTCAACCATTACGGTATTTACTAAGTCTTCAAGCAGTACTCGTGCCATACCATTGAGATCTAATTTGTGATCTTGGGTGTAGGAGAGCTCAGTTTCGTGTAGAGTTTGCATTGCGGTTATTTCCTTTCTGAATTGGTTTGGTGACTATATTTTAGGAAATAACCGCACTTCTTTTAAATGACTGAAATGCTTACTTACACCACTTTTCGGGACACGACCATGTAACCCCCAACTAAACGCATTTTTTACCACTTGGCGCTGAAGCGGGAGTGGGAACTTTGCAAAACCCCAGGAAAGCGGTATGGCTTCATGGTTCTGTGCTCCACATACGGCGACCTTGGTGGACTTGGTGGCCTTGGCAACCTTGGCGACTTGGATGGCCCTGACTGGCCTTGCCGAGCTACACAAAAACAGGCTCCTGGTTTTACCAGGAGCCTGTTTTAATCGCAATCAGCGAGTTTAGAACTCTAGCTATTAGCTGTTCTTCCTTCTCAGAGCAATACCAAGACCACTCAGGGACAGAGCTGTAGCTCCAACGATTGAAGCAATGCCTGAAGCGTCACCAGTGTAAGGAAGACCTGGCTTCTTAGGCTCTGGGGTGGTAGGAGGTGTGGTTGGAGGAACAACAGGAGCAGTGTTGGTCACTGTGAAACCGTCGTCCTGATTACCAGTAATCTGGGTTGTGTAGCCAGAAATAGGAGTCTCGGAGATGGTGTATGCGTACTCGTGACCATCAGTCTTGTCGTAGAACTCAAGGTTGCTGAAGGTGTGCTTCCAGTCGTCAGCCTTGGTGATGGTTACCCTATCAACCTCGACACCATCACGATACAGAACAATCTCAGCGGAATCGCCTTCCTGGTTCTCCCAAACCTTGGTGACCGGAATATCGCGAGTCTTCATGTTGGTGTTGGTTACCACATAGTTGGCAGCGTCGCCGGTAATCTGGGTGGTGTAGCCGTCAACTGCATCCTCATTAATGGTGTAGTTGATCAGCGCACCATTGTTGTACTGATTAAGGTTGCTGAACGTATGCTGCCAGTTGTCTGCAGCGGTCAGAGTTGCGCTCTGAACCTCAACACCGTCAGCGAGCAGGTGAATAGTTACGCTATCAGCAGGTGCACCAATCCACTTCTTTGTTACTGGAACAGAAACCTTACCTTCAATGGTGTTGGTAACTGTAAGCTCAGTAGCTGAAGAGCCGGAATAGGAAGATGTGTAGTGAGCAATTGGGTCTTCCTTGACGGTGTACTCAATCTCGTGACCAGCAGTGTAACGTGGCAGGCCGTTGAAGATGTGAGACCAGTTGTTAGCTGCGTTCAGATCAAACTCGCCCACCTGGGTGCCGTCTGCATAAAGCCTGACGTGAACACTAGTAGGACGCAGGCCCTGAGCATTATTATCGTCAACCCAGACCTTCTTAACTGGGATGCTCAAAGCCTCAGGAGCATGCTGGTTTGTAATTTCAAAGCCATTGATGCTTGTGGTGTAGTCAGGTACAGCATCCTCAGAAACGGTGTAAGTAATCTCTGCATTGCCATTGAACTTAGGCAGGTCAGAGAAGGTGTACTCCCAGTTATCTGCAGCGGTAACAGTCTTGTGCTGAACTTCAACACCATCCGCAAGAAGCCTGACAACAATGGAAGCTGGGCGCTTACCGTCGTTATCGTTGGAGTCGTCCCAGAGCTTCTTGCCAGAGACGGAGACCTTCTCCTGCTGCAGCTGGTTGGTAACACTCAGTGCAACGGAATCGTTTGGTGAATTCTCATCTGCCTGACCAGAAGTAGCAGTCACCTTGTACTTCTTGCCATTGTAAGTGACCATGCCATTAGCGTCTGTGCCTACCTCTTCAAGAGTGTAGACGATAGGAGTCTTTGTGCTGGTACCGTCGTTGTGAGTCTCAATGGTGTACTTACGAAGGTGTGTGAACGAAGCAGTCCAGTTGTTGGCTGCGGTAAGGTCAAGTGTCTTACCAGTATCTACGCCGTCGGCAAGAAGCTTTACGGTAATGGAGGTAGCATCTGGCTGAGCAATTGCGTTGCCGTCAGCGTCAAGCCACTTCTTCTCTACCTTGACATCCATGATGTCAACAAGCTGGTTTGCGACCTTCTCGGTACGGCGCATAGCTGCTTCGTTGTTGTAGATAACGCTCATGTCGTTGTATGCAAGAGCCTCGGAGAGGTTTGGATCATACAGTGGTGCCTTCATGGTAAGAACCGCAGACAGAACGGTGTATGGAGGCAAAATAGTGCCATCCTTACCAACGATCTTGATTGCCGTTACCTTGGTGTAGTCAGCTGGAGTCTTAGTCCACTCTGGGCTGTTAATCTCGTTGATATCGTTCTGAGCTGGGTGTTCATCAGTACGATAGTAAATATCGTACTGGGAGCTGACGTCAGTTGAGCCAATCTTCAGCTCAATAGGACCCTGAAGTGTATTGCTGAAAGCAGAGTTTCTGCCGTCGCCCACATATGGCAACACGTCGTACATAAGGATCTTATTCATTGGCGTGTTGTAGTAGTTACGAATGCTCAGACGATACTGGAAGAGTCCGCTGGTATCGGTGACGCCAGCAAAGTCAGTCATGATAGTAGCCGAGGTAAATGCCCTACCGTAGAATGTACCGCCGCCAGCGATGTTTGGCTCAAGACTACGGATGTGTTTATCAGACTGGATACTCTCAACGTTGTTGCCAAGAACCTTTGCGGTTGCCTTCAGAATAGTCTCATCAGTGACACCATTCATATTGATGTCGAGGTCATCCTTGACAAAGTTACTGGCGTTGTACATACCAGAGAAATCATCTGGTGTACCGTGAGTCCAGTTTGTGGCGTAGAAGTAAACGTCATTATTGTTGTTCAGAACGTCATTCTCGGCCTTAGAAGGAATGATGTCGTCGTTGATTACCAGGTTCCTAATCTCATAACCCATGGTTCCATACTGATACACGTATCCAGATGGAAGGGTAATCTTGATTGCATTGCGTCCAGTCTCGTTGTAGTTCTTGATGTACTCAACCTTCTCAGGCTGCAGTGAGTCAGCAATTGGTGAAACAGAGGTATTCTCGTCATAAGAAACGCCAGCAGGGAGAAGATCGACGAAGGTTGGATTCTTCAGGTAACGAGCAGGTGAAAGCTCTGTCAGCGCAAAGCCCACGCGAGCACTGAAGCGCTCGTTAGGCATACCAACGCGCTGGTACCAAGAGGACTTGGACAGCCAGACCTTCTCGCTAAATGGAGTAAAGCGAGTATCCCAATTTGCGGAGAAGTTCATTGGGGTCTTGGTACCGTCGGTATTAACTTTGTTGGCGTTGACCTTGATGATGTTGGTAAGAGGTCTGTCGCTGTAGACCTCGCCAAATGGATTCATGAACATCATCTGGATGTTGAAATCAATGTTGCTAGTTGGCTGCAGGGTTACGTTCTTGAAGTAAATACCAATCTTCCTGTACTGAGGAGACACAGCGGAAGCGTTGGATGGATCAAGTGTGCCCTGGTTGATCTGGTCCAGATAGGACTGCAGCTGCTGCTGGCTTGCCGAGTTCATGTCAGCACGGTAAAGCCAGTTTGCGCCGTTCTTCCTGGTAGGAATGATGTCATAGCTGCCGTCAGCCTTGTAGCCGCGGACCTCAATCTGGTCCATGGAGAGTCCAACTCGCTGGCCAACTGCAACAAGATTGCCGGTCAGCGCAGTCATGAAGAGGCGGTTGTCGGTGTTAGCAACATCCTCGATGAACTCGATGTCGGTGAGTGGGGTGTCCAGCTTGTTGACCAGCTTGATAGTGTAGTCAAGCTTCCTAACAGCAAGGCCGTTTTTGTCAAACTGAATGGTTACTGGACCACGTTTGCTGAGCATACCGTTGCCGCTAAAGTCATTACCGGCAAGGCGGAACTGCTTGCTATCGTCATCAAAGTTGTGCTCGTTGCCTGGAACCTGACCCACGGTCTCTTCTGCTGCACTTGGGTTGTAAGGGATACCCTGAACCGTTGCAGTGTTGTTGAAGATCACGCGATTAGTGCCGTTGAGGTAGCGCGCGCCCGGGAAGGAAAGCTTGAGCTGGGAATATGCAGGAAGGTTATCTCTGATGTAGTCGTTAAGAATGGTGATTCCTGCAGGAATATCAAATTTGAGGGTTACGGTACGTCCATCTGGGCTGAGCGTCCAGTTAGGGTTCTTAGCTGGGTCAAAGTGAGCGGTAACGGTCTGACCTGCTGCATTTACGTACGTAGGAAGGGTATCGGTGATAATGATGGAGCGATAAGCACGATAGTACTGGTAAAGCCTAAAGTTGAAGATGACGTCTGCGGTTTTATCGTTGGAAAGAGCGGACGAATCACCTGGGGCGTTAATGCCACCATACAGGAGCTGATCGTTAGTCTCTTCACCTGCAACCTGCTTCATGAGCCAAGGTTTGTCGTAGGTGATGGAGTATGTCTGATCAGGCATGTTGGCAAGCTCGGTGCCGTCTGCATTGTACACACGAACAACTGGCTTGAGCTGGAAATCTGCTGGGGTAACCATGTCTCTGAAGCTCATAACGTAAGGGAGCTCCAGCTTAACGGTGGTATCGATAGTGTTGAGGTACAGGCGCTTAATGGTCCTGCCATCAGGGGTAACGATGGTCTCCTCGCGCTTGATAATAGGCTGTGTAGCTGCTGCTGGAGTAGCAAAGTTATCAAGATAGGTATCAGGAGTAATGTTGTTGGTGTTGTTGATATCCGTAGAGGACTGCTTGGTGTTTACCTCAATCTCCAGGTAAAGACCGTCGATTGGCTTATGAAGTCCAGTTGCGTCAATCTCGATACCTGTGGAGATGTTTGCGTTGCCCTTAACAGTTGTGGGTGAAGTGGGCTTAAGGTTAACAGTAAGTACTCCGTCAGAGCCAAAATCAATGTTCTGCGTCAACGGATAGGTCACTGCCTTTGCAACAGTGCTTGTACCTAAAATAATGATACCGGTAAGCATCATTACGGCTGCAAACATAGTTGCAAACGTCTTCTTAAAGTTGCTCATATCAACCCCATCTTTCCTATCGAACGTACCCCTGGAGATACATAAAGCTCCACTAAACATACTAATGGTTTTTGACAAAATATTTAAAGAAATATCGTGTTCAAATAAATTTTTTTATTTCAATCTTGGACAAAGACTTTGAAAACTGACTAAATTGCGCACAATTAATGCTACAAAGTGCGTAGATTTAACTTCATTACTCCTGGCGAGAAAAACGTGCACACCAAGCCATTCTTTTTTCCATTTCTTTTATGCTCCTTCAAAAAAACTGGCTGGCGTATACGCGTCAGCCAAGAATAATTCTTCGGTCAGTACTTTCTGCAAAAAATGATACTGGAATGAGTACATATCAACAATAAACAGACATCCCTATGAATAAATAATCAAATTAACTCCATAGTTTTCTTCACTTTTAGGGCTGGGCGCGGTCTTAACTTTTGGGGCTGGGAGCGGTCTTCGCTTTGAGTTTAGGGACATTTGGGCTTTGATTTCAGAGGTGGTCTTCAGTGAACTGCCAAAACTGTAGGGTTTCTCGCCAAAATGTTGTGGATACAACAAATGAGCGTAATAAATAAACGTAAAATAGAGTTACTGCTAAGCAATCTGCGGATAAAATTAAACAAACTGCTGTTAGACACTATAGGAGAGTCGTGACAGAACGAGCCTACATTTCCAGATCAACTCACCTGATGGGCGCGACTATCACCATTTCTTTATTGCCACCCTCCAATGGTTCGCAGGAAGAGCGCACTGCAGAACAGCTACTTGACGATGTCTTTGAACTCCTCAACATCTATAACCAGCGGTTTAGCGCAAATGACGCCAATTCCGAGCTTATGCAGGTCAATCATGCAGCAGGCAAACATCCTGTCCCCGTTGACCCCGAGCTGTTTGAGCTCATTCAGATTGGCAAAGAACAAAGCCTTATACCTGCAAGTCATTTAAACATTGCACTTGGCCCCTTGGTACAAACCTGGCGAATCGGCTTTTCTGACGCTCGCATTCCAAATAACGCCGAGGTTGCGCACGCGCTTTCGCTTACTGATCCACAACTCATTGAATTGGATCCTCTGAGCTGCACCGTGTTTCTCGCCAAAGAGGGCATGAAGCTGGACCTGGGGTGCTTGGCCAAAGGCTACATCGCCGACAAAATTGCAGATTATCTGAAAAGTCAGCACGTCATGTCCGCCCTTATCAACCTTGGCGGTAACATTAAGACAATTGGCGCCAATGTGCTCGCGAACAGGCCGTGGCAGATTGGCATCCAGGATCCGCGACAACCGCGGGGCACCAACCTTGCTGTGCTGCCTATTTGCAACCAGTCCGTGGTGACCTCCGGTACCTACGAAAGGAAACTGCAGGTAAACGAGCATACCTATCACCACATTCTTGACCGAAGCACGGGCTATCCAGTTGACACGCAACTTGCGAGCATCACGATTATCTCGGACAACTCGCTTGATGGAGAAATTTGGACCACGCGCCTTTATGGCGAGAAACCCCGTCAGCTCCTTGCCCGTGTGGAACAAGAAAAAGGCATCGAGGCGCTCATAGTAACCACTGATAATCGCGTATATTATTCGTCGGGAATCTCACCTGAGTTCCTTGCGTAATTCAGAAAGGAAGTTTGATGCTTAACTTTGTTGGCCTTATTGGCACCAATTCAAAAGAGTCAAATAACCGAAGACTCCTGCAGTTTATGCAGAAGCACTTTGCCGACAAGGCCTCCATTGAGCTGGTGGAGATCGACAACATTCCCCTGTTCAACAAGCCTGCAAAGATGAAGGTCCCCGAGGTTGTCTCAGAGCTTGCAAAGAAAATTGAGGCCGCCGACGGCGTCATCATCGCAACACCAGAGTACGACCACTCCATTCCAGCGGTCCTGCAAAACGCGCTTGCTTGGCTGTCCTACGGCATCTTCCCTATGGTCAACAAGCCAGTCATGATTGTCGGCGCATCCCTGGGCACGCTCGGATCTTCTCGCGCGCAGCTTCAGCTCCGTCAAATTCTGGATGCTCCCGAGCTCAAAGCCGCAATCATGCCAGGTTCCGAGTTCCTTCTTGGCCGCGCCCAGCAGGCATTTGACGAGAAGGGCAGCTTAAAGGACAAGGCTACCGTCAAGAAGCTTGACCTGCTCTTTGACGATTTCCGTCTGTTTGTGAAACTCAACGAAAAAATGGCCGCATCGCGCGAACTTCTCCGCAAAGAGGCCGAGAACTTTGACTGGGAAAACCTGTAGGCCTGGAAGGAACTACCACTATGAAATTTGTCGGAATCGTCGGTTCAAATGCGGAGATTTCCTATAACCGAAAGCTTCTGCACTTCATCAAAAAACACTTTGCCAAGCAGTTTGAGCTTGAGATCCTTGAGATCGATAACATTCCTCTGTTCAACCAGGACCTCAAGTGGGACGAGAACTTCCAGCTCCGCCTGCTGTACAACAAGATTACCCGTGCTGACGGCGTCATTATTTCTACGCCCGAGCACAACCACACCATCTCACCTGCACTTAAGAGCGTCATCGAGTGGCTCTCCTACGACGTGCATCCGTTTGAGAATAAGCCTGTCATGATTGTCGGTGCTTCTTACTACGACCAGGGCACTTCTCGCGCGCAGGTTCATCTGCGCAAAATTTTGGACGCTCCAGGCGTTAATGCATACGTTTTACCTGGTAACGAGTTCCTTCTTGGAAAGGCCAAGCAGGCTTTTGACGAGGACGGCAACATTATCGACGAGCGCACCGTCGGCTTCCTGGGCCTTTGTCTGGATAACTTTGTCAAATACGTAGAGGTGGTCTCCAAGTTGAAGAAGCCAAAGCCAATCGCGCCAGAGGATCTGGACGTAACCAACTCAATTTCCACCACTATCCAGGGCATTGATCCCGACGATCCTGATTGGGTCGAGAAGGCCGCCGAGCTTGTGGGTGCGGTCTCGGGCGACACATACGTTAAGCTTGATCACGGCATTTTGACGGTCAACCAGATTGACATGTTCCTGAAGGCAATGCCATTTGAGCTGACTTACGCAGACGATAACAATCAGTTCCTCTACTACAACAACGCTCATGACAACCCAGACACTATGCTGGCAAAACGAGTTCCTGGGCAGTCGGGTGACCGTCTTTCCACAGTTCACAGCTCTCTTCCCGAGGGTCGTATGAAAAACGTTGAATTTGTCATCGGTGTACTTCGCAACGGCGACAAAGAGTACGTTCGTACCATTGTCCCAGGTACGCCGGCCGACATCATTAACACCCACAACTACCAGGCAATGTATTATCCCGATGGCTCGTATGCAGGCATCAACGAGATTGTCTTCAACTTCAAGCCATGGTTGGATTGGTATCTGCAAACCACAGGTCAGCGCCTTGTAAGCGCTAGCGGCGCAGTTGTTCCGCCAGCTGGCGCTCCCGCCCCTGCCGCTGGTGCTCCCGCACCAAGTACAGGCGTAGATGCGACCTCTGGAGCAAGCGCTTAACGTGCAGCTACGCGCCGCGACGCGCGACCGCAACGCGCTTGACGCGCCTACGTGCACATACGTGCTACCAAGCGTAATGATGCACAACTGAAGTGATACACTTCCCTCGCCTTCCAGAAATAGACCTCTGGAAGGCGAGTTTTTGTATTAAGTTGCAAAATTTCTATTTCAGCTAGAAATATATTCATTTCTATGAATATCAATGCATAGATATTCAATTTTGTGTATCACTCAATTTTTGGACCAAAAATTTAGGGGCCAAAAAGGTAAAAAATCCGTTTAGTTGAGGGTCAAAACTTTAAAAAGTCATTTTTATCCCCAACTAAGACGATTTTTTACCACCGTTGCAATTTTTTATCTGCGAAAACACGATATGCAGAAAAATGAAACCCCAACTAAACGCATTTTTTACCACTTTGACAGAAATCAGCACTCGGTATTACTGGACACACCTCAATCAACTGGGCGTCTTTCAAACCACTGTTTATCGCTTAACTACCGGGCGCCGTAGAGCATTACTCAACAACACCCGGCAGCTACTACCCTTCAAACTTGTTGATCTTTCGATCGTAAGTGAGCAGGCCGTTTACCTCTTCCTCAACGTCAGATACCTGGGTATAAACGTATCCTGCAAGACCTTCGACCTGCAGCGATTCCACCTCTGAGAGCAGCTTTTGGACAGCTCCTCGCCAATCCTCAACTGTGACAAAATCCCCATATCCATACGAATGGTCAAGTGACGTGTGACCTGGCGTCATCTGAGCAAGACCACCGAACTCAGAGATTATTGCTGCTCGATTCCCCCGTTGCTTTCCATGCCAACCTGCACGAAGTGGCCGGAAGTAGTTATGGATGCTCAGGAAATCGCCGCATCCCTGGTCGTACCAGCCGCTTGTTGCATCAATTGGTCGTGTTGCATCCAAGGCGCGAACAGCCTCAGTAGCAGCCCGTGCATCAAACTGACCCCAACCCTCGTTAAAGAGCGTCCATAATCCAATCGAAGGGTGCCCGTCCAGGAGTTTGACCATTTCCTGACAGGTTTCTGTCCACTCCTTGCGATAACCCTCATTACCTGCGGACAAAGCCTGATGATGTTCTGGAGTTGTATCATCAAATCGGTTCCAAGTAAAACTGAACAGCGTCGGCTTCTGACTCGTGTGCCAGGGACTATACGCGCTTCCACCCGAAACGCAATCCTGCCAAACCAGCATGCCGAGTCGGTCGCAATGATAGTACCAACGCTTGCTTTCAATCTTGATATGTTTACGCAGCGTATTAAAACCGGCCGATTTCATGGCCTCTACGTCATATACCAGCGCATCGTCGGATGGCGCCGTCAGCAATCCATCAGGCCAATAGCCCTGATCCAGCACGCCACGCACAAAATACTGCGCTCCATTCAAATGCACCCTTGGTACACCAGCCTCGTCAGGCTTCACCTCAACGGTACGAAACGCGCAATAGCTCCGAACAAAATCGACCGCCGCATCATCATGCCAAAGCGTAGCTTCCACGGTATAGAGATACGGCCTCTCCGGCGACCACAACTGCGGTTCATCTACCTGTAGCTTCGTGCAAATTTCCCCTACTTCACCCACCAAAAGCCTGGCGAGAAGAACGTCTTGCCCAAGCTCATCCTTGAGCGCCAACTCCAGCTCCAGCGCGCTCAGCTGCGCACTCGACTGCTCACTTGACGGCTCGCTTACCTGTATGTTCGCCTTAACTTCAAGCGCGCCAAACATGTCGCCCTTCAACGTCAGCAACTCAAGGTGAGCTGCAGAAACAACCTCGTACCAAACGCTCTGCCAAATGCCACTCTGAGCGGTATACCAAATGTCGCCACGCAAAAGTCGCTGCTTACCTCGCAGTTGAGAGCCAGTATCGCTTGGATCCCAAACGCAAAGCATGAGCTCAGCCGTGGCGGCACTCTCAGCTGTAGCGACAACCTCAGCCTCGCCCGCACTCTCTCCCACCCCAGACGACCCAAGTAAATCCGTCACATCAAAGGAAAATGGCAGGTAACCGCCAGTATGCGTACCAGCTAGCTTGCCATTCACAAAGCACGCGCACATCCAGTCAACCGCTTCGAAATGCAGAATAAGTCGCTGGTCATCGGCCAGTTTAGGTAATTCGATTTTTCGCTTATACCACAAAAGCTCATTTGGATGTACCGTACGACCAACACCAGAGAGCGGAGCTTCTGGCGAGAACGGCACCACAATCTGTCCGTCCCAACGGGAAGGAATTGCCTGTCGTGCAAGGGTCTCTACATCAACCCCGCCATCTACCGGCACAATCGCATAATCCCACGCGCCGTTCAGCATCACGTAATTGTCGCGCTGCATGTGAGGACGCGGATACTCAGGCAATACGTTCGATGGGTCAAGCGCCTCTCCCCAAACAGTCGTCAGAGAATTCAGTGTCTCCTCCGTATGCTTTTTGGGCGCACTTGCCAAAACGCGACGAATATCCAGCATGGTATCTCTCGTTTCTCCTGAAGCAGCAGGTACAAGCACATGACAAGCCAGCATGACGTATGTATATCATAGCCACTTCGTAAAAGAATTTATATAGCGAGAAAACCAAATAAGCCCCAGCTCAACTATGAGACTGAGGCTCGGATAAAAGCAAATGTTCACGTTAAACGCTAGTGCCTGGGAAACCACGGAATGCAGCGATTAACTCGCTTGCAGTACTCTTTGTACTCATCGCCAAACTGCTCAATAAGCCACTTCTCTTCTGTAGCCTGCATCATCACAGTTAAAAGCACCCAGAACACAAGCGGTAGTGGCAGCAGATAAAGGTTACTTGAAAGCAAAGCTGCGCCCGACATGACAAACGCAAATGCGGAGTAGATAGGGTTTCTAACCAGCGCGTAAACACCAGTAGTTACCAGCTGATTTGCGATGATTTTCTCGCGAAGCTTTTCTTTGATAGCAGCGGAAACCCAAAGCCAAATACCCACAATCAGAAAAGCCGTACCTATGGCATGCATTACGCCAACCGTTGCTCGAATGCGAAGATACGGAAGAAAACCCAGCTTAGACAAGGTAATACACACAACCGTCAGAACCGTGATGGCAATCACGTAAGCGGGGCCAACACCAAGTACCGGAAGATGATCTTTCTTCTCGTTCTGAGCAGGCATTCGATGAACTCCGTTCAGTTGACATTTTGTTAGCTATAGCTAACTACACCATAAAGTTTACACCTAGATTTACATCTTGACGTGATTATTTTTGATGCGACTGCATCGTTCTACCTCTATACTTAATGATAGACATAGAATAATGACATAAACACTGAAAACATACGACACGCTAATACAATCCTCTCCTATAAGAGATTTTCTTTTATCGTTTTACTAGCTTTATAACTATCTCGATAGGTCTATGCTAACTTAAGAAGCTAAAAACATTTCTTTGTTATACATAGTTTTAATTCAATATCATTTAAAGAAACTAATATCTTTTACAAAAACAAAACAGGAAGTATAAGTCACTAAACTTGTACTTCCCGCTCTCTTCTATTTTACTTCTCTATTAGTTGTCAGATGAAAGATTGGTAATCGAAGTTAAAAAGCTAGTGGAAACAAGATATGGTGAGTTCTTGTCATTCATTCTGTAAATAAGAGCCATATCTTTTTCTTTATAAATTACTTTTATTTGCTCTCCAACATGAAAACATATTCCCTTTTCAGTTGTTCCTTCTTGAACAACCTGGCATTCCTCAGCTTGCTCAAGAATCTGCTCGTCTGTTTTTCCTTTAAAAACTTTAACAAGTCTACGATAAAAATTGGCTAATTTTGGACGCGCAGCAACACCCGCACTAAAGAGCAAAGCTCCTATACTAGCAAGTAATCCAATAAACTTTTTTGGTCCTCCAACTTTATTTATTACAACTACAGCAACTTGATAAAAGCCAAGATTTTTATTCATTTTTACCTCTTTCTACTTCATAGCTTGCTTCATTAATTTAACTAAATTGCCTAAAACTGGAACTAAAACCGTTGCTGCAGGAGCAATAGAAGCAGTTATTAAAGTGGCTCCCAAAACTGCACTTTGTTTAAAAGTTTCTTTCGAATCCGTCTTCAGTTCGCTATCTTCTCCACCAGTTGTAATTTGAGACTTTTCAAGTTCTGCTATAACCGGTTGATCAACGAATAACTGAATTATTTTTGCTAAGTCCTCATTTCTATTAACTACAATTTCATTGTTGAATACTGCTCTAATGGCAAGATAGTGCATCTTTGTCATTTGAGTCTTTCCTGTTTCCAAACTACTAATAGTTTGTTTTGTAACTCCAAGTTCATTAGCTAGCCACTCTCCACTCCAACCTGCTGACTTACGAATAGTGGACAAATGTGCTTGTAAACGTTTTATCAACTCCTCGTCTGTCGTATTCATTTACTTACTCCTTACTACTATTCTTACTTTGTCAAATATTTTATACAAAATCATTTATTTGTCAAATAGTATTTTAGAAATCTTTTCTGAATACTTTTATTACAAACGCCTCTTACGTGAAAAATATTTTTTATAAAACAGCGAAGTCTATCAATGTTATTTACACATACATAAAAATTAGCTGGTTAATGCGATTCATCTCGATTGAAAAGCACTCGCCCAAGTGTCCATTACACTGGACACTCAAAATCCATTTTTGAGCCTATGATTATTCAACGATGAGAAATAAATTACCTGTTCAATCGGCTGATTTTTCTCTAACATCTCTGAAAGGAACGCACTATGGAGCGAACAATTGACGTATCTACTAACCTGAGCACGCAAGTTCCGCCTGACACCATAAACGTAGGCATTACTATTCAAGGTATTTCTAAGAACCGTGAAGAATGCACCGCCAAATATAACGAGCTGCTCCAAACAATCAAAGATGCACTAGAGAAAAACGAGTTACCTGCTTCAATTCTGAAAAACAACAAATATTCAGTTTCTAGTCACCTGGTAAACCGATATAAAAAAGATGGCGAGGGCGACTATTATGTCGCCGAGAAAAAGATTAAGGGATATATTTTTCGCGCTAACCTATCCATCGAAGAGCGCCTTGAAAAAGATCTTGTCGAGAAAATCTGGAAAGCACTCATTACATGTGGTGATGAAGTGACCTTTTCAGTTGAATTCTCGATAGCACATAACGACACTATTAAAGACAAACTATCTGTAGATGCCATTATTGCCTGTCATCAAAAAGCAAATCTTCTTGCTAAGGCTGCCGGAGCAAAGGTGGTTGGACTAAAACATGCAGATTATGACTTCAAAAGAAAAGATTTAACATATACAGCCTGCGCTTGTACTGCTTTTGATAAATCTGATCGTAGAAACCCAGCTCCTGCATTTGATCCATCGGATATTGACGTTAATTGCTACGTCAGCACCTCATGGGACATCGAGCTGCTCCCACCGGATGATCTACTGTAGCTGAACAAACCACCGCACTTAAAAGGGTTTCTCGCCTGGCGAGAAACCCTACTGGTAGCACGTCATTTACTTTCAGTAAGAGGTCTACGAGCAGCAAGCCGTTTACGCACACACCCCACTTACTGGTAGCGGAGCGATTCCACAGGATTGAGCTTTGAGGCTCGTCGAGCAGGCCAGTAGCCAAAGATGAGTCCGATGCCAATGCAGATTCCCGAGGTAATCATCACAATGTTCGGAGTGATGATGGGCGTGATACCAGTTTCAAGCTGTATCATGCTGCCAAACGAGCCAGCCAATCCCCATGCTCCGGCGTAACCCAGGGCAATGCCAATCACGCCACCCATAATGCAAATCAAAATGGATTCGCACAGAAACTGCTTGGTGATGTCGGATGCGCGAGCGCCAAGAGCTTTACGCAGGCCAATCTCCCTAATACGCTCCGTCACGTTGGTGAGCATCATGTTCATGATGCCAATACCGCCAACCAGAAGCGAAATACTTGCCGTGGCGGTAACCAGGACCTGGAACGACATCAGTGTTGCGTTCATCTGCTCAATAATGGACGAGAGCGTCATAACTGTCACGCGATCTTCTGCCTGCGCGGAAGGAATGTTGAACCAGTCCAGCAACCAGGACTTTGTTTCATCCGCAAGCGCCTTCATGTCAACGTTTTCGCGAGCATAACCAAAGACCTGGCTGATAGTTTTGGTGCCCGTCAGGCGCGCTGAATACGTGGAATATGGTATATAGGCCAGCAGCGTATCGCCTTGCCCGCCCCCATTTGGGCCACTGTCAACCACGCCCACAATGGTGTAGCTGTCGTTGTTGATGCGAACAACCTGTCCAATGGATGCATCTGCACTACCAAAGAGCTTCTCGGCAGACAATTTGTCGAGAAGAACGTTTCTAGATGTGTCATCTACGTCGGACTTTGTGAAGAGCGAGCCCGCAGATGCCTTGAGGCCCATGACGGTGAAGTAGTCTGGTGTGCAGCCGATGATTCGCGCGTCAAACTGCTTCTCGGCCGAGTTGACGCGAGACATAGTGGAGTCAATGCCGGTCACAAGCTCATACCCAGGTACGCTGAGCTGCAGCATCTCAAGGTCCTGCTGCGTGACCTCGCGGTCCGGCCACGCGTAAATCATGACCATGCGCGACTGGTTGAGGCCTAGCGAGCTGACCAGCGAATACTTAATGCCGTCGATAAGTGCCGTCATAGCAATAACCGCACTGATGCCAATAACAATGCCCAATACTGTCAACAAGCTTCGACCGCGGTTAGCGTTGAGCGCAGACAGGGTTTCTCGCAACAGGTCCATCAACCTCATAGCGCGACACCTCCTGTCCCGGGTCGCGAGGTGCTGCCTGCTGGTGCAGTCTGCGCGGCCCTCGCAGTGTGTGCGCCCGTCGCGGCATGTGCACCCGTCGCAGCGTGTGCGCCCGGTGCGAGCTGCGCGCCCAGCGCAGCGCCCACACCCGTCGTGGACTGTGCGGCGTGCTGCTTCACAAACTCCTTTTCCTGCTCATCTGTGAGCAGGCGACCGTCACGAATATGCACCACGCGGTCAGCCCAAAAAGCAGTCTCGGGGTCGTGCGTAATCAGCACGATTGTTTTGCCGCGCTCCTGCATGGACTTGAACGTGTTGAGGACCATCTCACTGGTTGCGGAATCCAGGTTGCCGGTTGGCTCGTCGGCAAAAATGACCGCCGGGTCGTTTACCAGCGCGCGAGCAATAGCAACACGCTGTACCTGACCACCGGAAAGCTCATTGGATTTGTGCTCGTAGTACTCCTCGGGCAGGCCAACAGAACGCAGCGCCTTCCAAGCACGCAACTCTCGCTCTTTTGCAGGAATATCCGAGTAGATGAGCGGCAACATAACATTTCGCAGCACCGTTGTGCGCGGTAGCAGGTTAAACGACTGGAAGACAAAGCCCAGACGCGTAGCGCGAATCTCCGCTAAGTCGTCGTCGGAAAGATCTGCAACCTCAAGACCCTCTAGCTTGTACGAACCAGAAGTAGGCGTATCCAAGCAGCCCAAAATGTTCATTAGAGTAGATTTGCCTGAGCCAGACGGACCCATGATGCAGAGAAACTCGCCCTTCTCCACAGTTAGCGAAACGCCACGTAAAGCGTGCGTCAAACCCGCGGCCGTCTCGTAAATGCGATGCAGCTTATGTACCTCAATTACCTTGGACATGCGCGTCGCCTACTTGGAGTCTTTGGAGCCCGTTGTGTCGGACGTTGTACTGGTCGTCGAGCCGGACGTTGCACCTGCGGGAGCGTCCATCGCCGCACCTTGAGATGGGCCGCCGGCGCCACCGCCAATCATCACCTCAGTGCCGTCCTCAATACCAGCACCCTCAATGACGGCCGTCGTAGAACTTTGTGCCTTTACGGTCACTGGTACACGCTTTACCTGCGGATATCCCTTCTCGTCACGAGAAGTAACCACGTTGACGTAAGCACCATCGCCATCGTCCATGACAGCAACAAGAGGTACAGTCAGTACGTTATCCATGTGTTGAATCATAATGTCCACGTTGGCGGTCATACCTGGCTTGATGGAGGCGTCGGGACTGCTAATAAGCAGGTCAACGGTGTAAGAAACAATGGATCGACCGGGGTTATCGTAACTTGCACCTGCGTCGGCACCGTTGGACGAGACGACAGAAACGTGAGTGACCACTGCATCGCAATACAGATCTCTCAGAGCTGTAAAGCTGACCTGTGCCTTCTGGTCAACGGCGATGCGAGAAATGTCTACCTCGTTTATCTGGACGTTTACCTTCATCTGGGAAAGATCCGCGATAGTAATCAGAGGACCAGCGTTGCCAGCACCTGGCGCGGACGAGCCAACAGAAGCGCCGTTCACTGCGTTCATCACAATAACCGTGCCGTCGCATGGAGCGGTGACTACACGCTTATCTGCCTGGGCAATTGCGTCATTGTAAGCGGAGCGAGCCTCCTCAAGCGCAATCTGGGCGCTCTCCAGATTTGCCTCTGCCGCTTCCACAGCCGCAGCAACAGACGCAGCGTTTGCTTCTTGTCCGTCCTCGCCTGCCTCGGGGACACCGTTGCGTGCGGACGCTAGGGCTGAGCGAGCCTTACTGACCTCGTTCTCGGCTGCTTTTACCTGCTGAGACGCCTTGCGAACAGCCTTATCCAGTTCATCGTTCTTGATGGTAAAGAGCTTGTCACCCTTATGAACGTACGTGCCTTCAGAAACCTGAACATCCTGAATAATGCCATCTACCTCGGGAGTTACCACAGTTGATGACACAGGCTTGATGGATCCAGACGCAGAAACAGAATCGCTGAACTCGCCGCGCGTGACAAACGTAGTGCTTGGCATCACGGTAGTGTTCTGGTTCTGCCCGCCCTGGCACATAGGCAAAATAAACAGCGTGACGAGAAGAACAAAGACTCCGGCGGTTATTCCCGCCTTAATAAGCTTCTTTTTACGACGAGCTTTACGGTGACGCGCCAGACTTTCGTATGCTTCACGAGCCTCAGCGTCTTCCTCACTTTCACCTGGAGAAATGACACCAATCTGCGAGCTTAAGTTAGCCGTCTGATCAGCAATTGTTGGTAACGTAGAGGCAAAGGCTGCCTGCTGATATCCCTCAGGAGGTGTGGGGATGTTAGGGGCTCCGGCGCCCGCACCAGCAGCATCCACAGCGCCAGCGGAACTCGCGCCAGCAGCGCCCGTGCCTGCGTTGCCAACAGCGCTCGCATTTCCCTCGTTAGCTTCTTGTTTTGAACCGTGGTTGAAGTGAAGCATAGGTCCCTCCGAATTCCATGCTTAAGCACACGAGAAATCCCAGAAGAAATCAGTTTGACCTTTCAGTTTATATAAAAAATTTTCAGCAGAAGTTAGCTTGCTTGAACAACTACGGCGAGCGGTATAAAAGCAGCGGTCTGTGTCGGCGAGCTACGCAAACACAAACGTGCAACCTTCATAACTACCCAATGTATTTCTCGCCCTATTGCACCACAAGTCTAAAATTGCCGTTTGATTGTCGAATGCACCATTTAATCGATGTAGCAGAATCAATCAGCGATAAGTCATGTGAGACCAACAATAAAGCCCCTGGATATTCAGACAGTAAACGTTCAAGCGCTACTGTTGAAC
>JABZHP010000182.1 GCA_015258785.1 Atopobium sp. | reverse complement strand
CATATGATGAGCGCGACGATACTCGTGAAAGTGCAGTTAGCACGCCGCTTCTGCCCTGTAATAGGTAACGCTGAAGCAACGGAAAACATACGATAATCGCATGTTAGGACTCTGCCAGAAATGGCAGAGTCTTTTTTGAGGCTTAGCCTGTTGAGTGCGGGAAGCGCGCAAAACATAAAACCTCCCATTTCTTATGTCCAAGAAAGGGGAGGCAGTTCACGATGCGGGTCTGCGGCCGCCGTGGGACTACGCCGTGGCGATCCGCGAGATGAGCGCGTTGGCCCACTCGATCGCCTCGCCGACGTCCTGGATGACCACCATGCCTTCGGCGAGCGCCTGGTACTGCTCATCCCACCCCTCGCGAGCCTCGACCGTCGGCGGCCAGGCCTGCCTCTGCCTGTAGGCGAAGAGCCTCTCGCACGTGCGCTTCGTCGCAGCGAGGTCTATGTCGCTGTTCGAGAACATAACCTGTAGGTCGACGAGGTCGCGCACCCTGTCGCC
>JABZHP010000181.1 GCA_015258785.1 Atopobium sp. | reverse complement strand
GCCTTGGTCAGCGTACCCGTCTTATCAAAAACGATAAGATCTGCTGCAGCAATCTTCTCAAGATACTTGCCACCCTTAACGGTCATGCCAAACTTAGCTGCCTCATCCATAGCACTACCTACTGCAACAGGAGTGGAAAGCTTAATAGCACAGGAATAGTCAACCATAAGAACGGTCAAGGCCTTAGTAATATTTCGGGTAATTCCCCAAATACCAAAGAAAGCAAGGAAGCTGTAAGGAACCAACGCATCGGAAAGGCGTTCGGCTTTTGACTGTGCACCAGCCTTGAGCTCAGCAGACTGCTCAACCATATCAACGATGTTGTCAATACGAGACGTACCCGGAGGAGCGGTGACACTTACCATAAGGTCACCGTCTTCAAGTGCAGTGCCAGCGTAAACGGTTGAGCCAGGCTCCTTGGTAACAAGGCGGGACTCGCCTGTCATGGCGGCTTCGTTCATCTGGCCAATACCTTCAACAACTTTGCCATCAACAGGAAGAACAC
>JABZHP010000180.1 GCA_015258785.1 Atopobium sp. | reverse complement strand
GATTAAAACAGGCTCCTGGTAAAACCAGGAGCCTGTTTTGTGTAGCGCGTGGAAGGCCGCCAAAGCCGCCAGTCTGTCAAAGCCACCGTATGTGCGGCGCAGAACTATCCCGTCGTATCGCTATCCTGGTGTTTTGTAAAGCTTCTGTATTTGCCACAGCGCCAAGTGGTAAAAAATGCGTTTAGTTGGGGGTTACATTTTTCTGCATACGCGTTTGCCCAGGAAAAACTTTTAACTATGGTAAAAAATGCGTTTAGTTGGGCATCAAATAACAAAATTTCAATTTTCATCCCCAACTAAACGGCTTTTTTACCTTTTTGGGCACTAAAATCAGTACCCTAAAATTGCGGTATTCACGATTATGAATAAACAGACTCCATTATGCAGGAATCAAATTACCCTAACAATTTTGACGACTCTGGCGGTATCAAGTTATCTTCATCCGCCGAAAACTTAGTGTGCAGCAAAGAATTATCCAGCAACACGATATAATTTTAAGGTAGTTCCTAGTTATTTCCTGTACTGCAAAACGTGGAGG
>JABZHP010000017.1 GCA_015258785.1 Atopobium sp. | reverse complement strand
ATCCACGAGCGTCAAAGTAATACCAGGAGCCGTTTATAAATGCCCACTGACTGTAGTAGTAAGCACTTGGGCTGGTTGCATACCACCAGCCAGTCGCATTCTTGACCCAGTGTGGCTCGAACTTGGACTCACCCTGTGCAAGCTGCTCCCATTCTGCGTAAGTCAGCTTTGCCACATCGAGGTCAACGGTACCGCCTGCGCTGGAATACTGCCAAATCGTCCAATCGCCCCATGCGCCCGTGTTGTAGATCATGGAAGGCAAATCCCACGAGAAGCGATTATCCGGGTATCCTGCAATCCACAAGCGTGACACATCAGCACAAGACGCTACCTGTGGACGTCCAGCTGGGTAGGTGTATACAACAGGATAGACGCCAGTCTTAGCGTAGACGCGGTCAACGAACTGCCTTGCCCATACCGTTGAGCCCCACGCGTCATTGTCACCGTTTTCCCAGTCCAGGCATAGCAACGCCTTGCCAATGTAGCTGGACACACAAGCAACGAATGCGTCAGCTTCTGCGACTGGTGAACCACCTTCTGCGTAGTGGTACACGCCAATAAGCTTACCGTCAGCGAGAGCACGCTGAAGCTGTGCGGTCATGTAGCGATTCATTGGCTGGGTGCCCTGAGTTGCCTTAGCGATGACAAAGTCAGAGCCACTGTATGCAGTCTCGACATTTGGGTGCGAGTAGCTCGCACCCAATGCCTGATAACCGCTTACATCAATGCCCCTAAGCATTGTTTACCTCTTCTTTTGGCTCTTCTGCTGGCTTTGTATTGATTGGTTCAGCGTTGCCCGTCATGTAACTTGCAGGACGCTCAGAAGGCTGTACATAGGTCATCGCACGTTCAGAATCGCCAATACCTTTTGTTGTTGGGTCAATCGTGACGCCAATAGCACCCAAGACGGCAACAACCACGGTACCAATGAGATAAGGGTTGCTGATGAACTTAACAAATACATCAGCAAGGCTGCTCCAAGTGGTAAGGTCTGAGTAAGCCAGTCCAAGGTAGGCAAGGACGGGGCTCATAACGATACCAGCCATTCCCAGCCACCACGCAGGGTTGTGAAGACGTACTTTCCAGTTAATCATTTCTGCTCCTTTACTTCTCAAGCTTAGTAATGCGTGAGTCTAGGTTCTTCACGTCGGTTTTGACCTCGGCGAGGTCTGTTGCTGCTTTTTTTGACACTTCGTCCGCCCTCCGTGCCACAATCCCAACCACAGAAAGCTCAGCCGTGTGCTGTGTGAGCGTGGCAGTTAAGTCCGAGAGGGATTGCTGGTACTTGCCAAGCTGCTCATTCATTACTTGCTGTCGTGTTTCTAAGCGGGTAAGGGTGTTAGTGATAGTGCTCTTCCAGGCGTCTTCTTTTTCCTTATCTTCTCGACTGGCACGCTGCCAGTTTGAGAAGGCAACAAGACCGCCCAAGAATGCACCTGCGATAGAGACGAAGAAGGAAACCATTTCAGCTGTAATGTTCATGACCTCACCTCCTAGTGACTTACCGTAAATGTGAGGGATCCATAACGCCATGCGTTAGAGACTTTCCCTCCTTGGTCTTGAAGATAAATGTTGCCGTCAGGTCTCGCTGAGATAGCAGTAATAACGTCAGCGTGTCCGGGGCAAATACCTGAGTCATAGACGATTGACTCATTGCCGTCTGTGGCTGAGCCGTACTTTTCATGATCTACTAGAGGTGGTCTTGAACCTTCTGGAAGAGTGAAGGGGCAACGGACAGCGTCGTAAGAAACATTGTTAGCCAACCAACCTCTGACCTTGATGGTTACAGAATCACCAGTGCGGTAGATGTGCCAGAAGTTGTTGTAGCTGCCTTGTGGTTGCAGGTAGATTACGTCAAAGTCAGTGTCAGACTGCTTCTTGTCGTCTCCAAGAACGTTGATAGTAGGCAGCAAAGATACTGGCTCACCAACGGTAATGCCGTTAATTGGTAGACGGTAGAGGGGCATGCAAGCTGTAGTAGATCCTGAGAGAATGTCACCCTTTACGTAGGTTGGGTCTACCGGATTGCCTTGATTAGTCGGTGTGCCCTGAATAACCTCACAGGTGAATTTCTCAACACCGCCAACTTGCTTAGAATACTTAAGCACTACTAAGTCATTGCGCTTATAACCTGCGCGACCATTGGCAACATTAAGCTCAAAAGGCTCTTCATTAGTTACCATGCGAGCGTCAAAGAGAATGTCACCTGTGTCAATGCGAACCCTGTTAGCAGTCTGCATAGCAGCCTTAATTTGGTTCTGTGTCTGCAAGATACCACGCACAGAGCCAGCCACACCAGCAATTAACCTGCCAATCTGTGGAGCTGTAATGTGGTCCTTGCCCTGGAATGAAATAACGCCATCAAAAGCCATTTAACCCTCCTTTACCATGAATTGAGCGAACTCTTCATCACGTTTACGTGCGAGCTCACGATACTTTGCAGCACAGTCTGGGCAGAGGAGATAACTCTGCTGCACGCCGTCTGCTGATACTCTGCTGATACTCTTCCATTGCGATGTTGCAAAGTCACTTTCAAGCAGAAAGGCTTCTTTCTTGCACCTGTCGCATTGGAAGCGTGCAAAGCCACTTGTTTTTGCCATTAAGCTGTCCTTTCCCATTTGAAGCAGCCAAGAGAAGGTAGTTGTTGCCATCTACCTCCGTAGTTTGTTGCAGGGTTAACAAATGAAGTTGTTTCAATGACCGAGCCAACGGGGAAGGACGGTGTGGTTGCACCGCCTTGAGTCGCTCCCTGGACGTTGATAGTCACGTCACTAGATCCGTCAAATGAAGCTGTACCGCTCACAGAGCCAACCAGCTTAATGGCGCGTGGCTGTGAGAGCTTCTTAGCAGCGTTAGCGTCACCGCCGGGTGTAGATGCGCCAGCGTATGGATGCGTGTGGCTTACAGGAGCTGCACCAACTTCTTGTGCTGTATATGTTGGCTTTGATGGAAGCTTTACGGTGTGCGTCTGAGCGTCTGTAACGTGTCCTAAAGCGTCAACACTCACGGTTGCGCCTAATTGGACTGTGTCACCCCAAGAAGCGTCTATATCGCTCCCAGAGCCGTATGTGCCAGCGGTCACACTAGAAGGCTCATGAGTAAGTGCGACTGTGCCACCTGTGCGCTGCGCTTTGAGAGGTGTAGTTGCAGTAACTTCTGCGACCTTAGAATCAACCTGTAGTGTTGCTCTGCCAATTTCACTGGCTGAGTCCGTTGCTACTTTGCGTGCTTCGTTGACCTTGTTTTCAAGGCTCTTAAAGTCTGCTCTTGATACCTCTGCTGAGATAGTACGTCCAGCGATTGAGATACCAGTACCGGCTGTGTATGAGCTTGATACCGCGCCTGAGCCTGTAGAAGAACCGCGTTCAGCGGTACCAGATGAAGAAGTATTACTAGCTGTACCGCCAACCTTATAGCTGATACTTACCTCAGTATCTGTGACAATAATGACCTTGGTACCAACGGTTGCAGTGACATGTAAGCCAGTGACAGGATCTATGCCAGGGACAATATCACCAATGCCGAACTCTTCATCATCATCAAGCGTGACGTTAATTGAGTCAGCAGCTTGATACTCTTTAAGCTTCTTAGGACCATCTTTCTCAAGCTCTTCACGACTTGCATTGGTGTAGTTGTAGGTAGTTGTGCGCTCATCAATGCCAAAAAGCGTCTGCGTAGTCGAGATATTGCCACGCACATCTGCATAGAAATGCACGACAATACGGTTTTTAAGCTCGCCAGAGCCAAGGCAAATAAGATGGTTGTAAGGTCTTACAACGCTCTTGATAGTTACGTCAGAATGCTCTGCGTCTGCTCCGTCAGTCCAGTCTGTAATGGGCTTTACAGAGAGCACAATCATTCGCTCAATGGAGTCATACTCAATGTTGAGACGCGATGAAGAATCAGCAAGCATTTTTCTGATGCCCGTCCAGGCATCACAATACCTATCAAAGGTGTATTTAACGGTAATGCCAGAAGTCTCTTCTGAGACTTTGAACTGGCTAGCAAGTCCAAGACGCTGAACAAGCTGCTTTAGAACTCCGTGAGCTTCTCCACGCACGCTGAGATAGTCTTCACCGCTTGGTGGCTCAAGGACTTTGTCCCTAATGATGCCTTGCCATGATCTACCAATGTAGGTGATTGTGTTGTTGCCTGAGTTGGACTCTCGTGCGTCAACGACACCGCCCCACTCAGTACCTTCGACATAGACGTATGCGCCATCATCGAGACGCTGCTCAGAGTCAATGTCGAGCGTGAGCTCAAAATCATTGCCTGTATCTCCATATTCCAGGTCAAGGCGTGCCCCTTTGAGCACGCCAATATCGAGATGTGTTGCGTCTGTATAGCTAATATCTGGCATTATGCGCTCACCTCACTAGATGCGCTTTGAGTGCTTACCGCCCTTGGAACGCGTGTCTCACCTTGTGGCTGCTCCTTCTCGTAAGGTGGTGTAGATCGTGTCTCATAGAGTGTGAGGTCAAAGTCAAACGTGTTATCCCATGTGATGTCATCAGTTCCTGGCTTGATTTGCTCGAAGAGGTAAGAGCCAGAGCCGTGAGCTCCGCGCTCTCTGAACTTGTAGACGTTCTCGCAGGTGCCGTTATCCTGGACTACAACAGCCGTCTTACTTTGAGAGTCAACCTCAAGATATGCACCAGCTGCAATAGTCGTATTGACCTTGTGCAGGTTCTCACCAATTCTGACGTATGGGTTTGTTGCAGGACCATATACACGCCAGAGCCACGGAGAAGCACTCTTAGAAGGGTTGGTGAATGACTTAGCGGGCTTACCCTGAACAAGGTCAAAGGGGAAGTCTCTTGGAAAGTCAGGCTTAACGCCAGCAACAGCTCCTGCTGTCTCATGCTCAAAGTAGAGCGTAGTTGCCTTAAACCATGTAGGGTCTTCGACAAGAAGCGTCAGAACAAATTCCGCAAACTTGTCAGAGAGCCAGTAGTTTGTTGGAGCACCGCCGATAATGTAGCAACGGATGCCCCAAGAGCCTACTGTGAGCGTTCCTGGAGTGTGGTTTAAGATGTCTTTCTCACCAAGCTCAATAATTCTGTTGCGAAGCTCTAAGCCTTCTTCATCGCTTTCAGCTGCAATGCCAACAGGAAACTTGATTGTCTTTGGCTTGTGGTCACGTCTTCTGAATGACGTAATTCTGCTGGAGTTCTTGCCAGATGTGTACGACCACATCCAGTCTCTGAGTTCGTGTTCCATGTAGTGGAGGGACTTGTCAGCCCCTCCAAACTCCATGTACTTGCTTCCGTCAGAGGTTGTGTATCTAATATCTGTGCGCATTATGCGCTCACCTCTCTTACCATGCGACCAAATTCACGGTTATTCACGTCAACTCTTACAGGCTTTCCGTATGCGTCCTCGATGCGCTTAGTCATGACATCCATCTGTGCTGAGAGATCTGCAATGGCTTGATTGGTATCTGCATAGATGCCATTGGCTACAAGAGACGCTGTCATATCCATTTGTTTGTTGATAGGAACATTGAGCGCATAGCCATCTACGCCACTCTGAGCAGCTTCTGCGAGGTCCTGTGCTGCCCTGTAAACGTCTCGCTTACCGCCCGCGATACCAACAACGAAACCGTCTACTGTGTAGCCACCAAGACCAGCCATGACGCGTGAAGGCGAGTGAATACCAAGTAGCGCCTTAACTGCGCCAACAACGCCATTAAAAACTCCACAGACTCTGTCGACTACCCAGCTTGCTAAGCCAGTTACTCCATTTACAAAGCCTTGAATGAATGCACGTCCTGCGCTTCCGAGGTCAAAGCTTGTGATGGCGTTCTTAGCTTGGTTGAGCAGGTTTCCGACTGCCCCAAGCAAGCTGCCAATAATTTGAGGAACAGCTGTGACAATGGCTGTAAAGAGCGTTACTGCTGCGCCAAGGAGCATTCCAATAAACGTTGGAAGGTTAGAAACAACAGTGCCAATGAGATTGCCGATATTGCCAATGAGTCCTGGAAGAATGACAGGGATAGCGTTCACGATTGCCACAAAGAGGTCCACTGCAGCTTGAAGGAGTGTCCCAACAAAGCCAGGAAGCCCTGAGATAAATACATCAATAATTTGTGGTAGTGCTGCTGCCAGTGCTGGAATAATTGCCACAACACCGTCAACAAGTCCCATAAAGAGACCTTGCGCTGCTTCAAAGAGTGCTGGAGCATTAGCAACAAAGCCGTCCACTAGACCTTGCAGGATCTGTGGAGCTGCTTCAGCAAGCTGTCCTGCAACCTCAGTGAGTGCTTGCAGGATGAAGGTGAACGCTTGCATTGCTCCTGCCATGAGAGAAGGCGCAGAAGCCACGAGAATGTCACAGATTGCACCCGCAGCAGCTCCAACAGCTTCAAGTAGTCCAGGAGCAATCTGCTGCCACGCTGCACCCATCTGACCAAAGAGAACCTCAAAGGCGTGTGCCAGTGTAGGACCTGCAGAAGCAAGACCAGATGCCACCTGTGGAAGCACTGAGCTGATTTGAGATGCAAGTCCAGGGATGGTGTCAGCAATACCCACGATATTGCTTGCGATGTTTGCTGCTGCCTGTGTGATGTCTCCACCCATAGCAACAAACGCCGTGCCAGCTACCGCTGCAGCGATTGAGAGCACACCAAGTACTACAGTTGCGCTACCAAAGCCAGAAGCAAGGTTTGCAACCACACCCATGGCTGGCTGTACCGCTCCTAGGAGCTTAGGTCCTAAGCTTGTGAGTGCAGGACCAAAAACACCAGCGATAGCATTGCCAACACCACCAAGCTTAGAAGCGATAGAGCTACTAAAAGTCTTCAAAAGGCTGTCTCTGAACTCCCAAGCATAGAGAATTGCAGTCTCCAGCTTGTCCTGGACAGTTGCAGCGATTACGCCAAAGTTTGACTTAAAGCCTGTGCTTAGTCCCGCAACGGTCGAGAGTGTGCCAGGAATTATGCCCTTAATAACGGATAGACCGCTTGCAACAGTGCCAGAAGCCTTGGAGAATACCCCAAGCATCTTGCCAGCGGTTTCCATTGACTTACCAATGACAAGAAGCGCAGGACCTGTACCCGCGAGCATTCCAATAGACTTTGCAATGGTCTGAATGTCTGAAGCTGACATCTGGTTGATTGCGTTAGCTGCGTTTGTTGCCATAGCAGCGAGAGCTTCCATACCACGCTCAAAAAGTGGCATAAGCGATTCAACAAGCTTCTGAATTGGGTCCGCCAGCTTGGAGAGCGCGTCTGTCATCTTCTTGTATGCATCTGTCTGATACATCTTCATGATGGTTGCGGTTGCTGCGTCAGAGAGATTTGAGAGCACGCCAGTAAGTGTCCTGGACTGCTTAATCATCAGCCCGCCAAAGTCACCCTGCATACCAGCTCTAATTGCTGCGATTGCTACATCAGCACTGACTGCCTTCTTAGTGACCATTTCCATTGCGCCAGCAACGTCTGTATGAAGTGCCTTTGCAAGGTACTCCCATGCGGGAATGCCAACCTCAGTAAGCTGCATCATTTCCTGTGAAGCTGCAGTACCTTTGCCGTGCATCTGACCAAGCGCGCGAGTAATAGCGTCAATGCCTTGCTGACCAGCACCAAGGGCTGCAGTTGCGTTACCAACGTCTGTAAGCATGGGGATGACATCATCAGCAGCAAAGCCATAAGCGAGCATCTGCTGGGTTGCCTTGTTAAGACCTGCCATCTCAAACGGCGTAGTCTTTGCAAACTCGACAAGATCAGCAATCATCTTCTTGGCACGCTCAGGACCAAGCATGGTGTTAAAAGCAATGTCTACTTGCTCAGCATTTGCTGCAGTCTGACTTGCCCACCGAGCAGCCTTAACACCCGCGATAGCAAGGGGAGCGGTAACTGCAGCGGTAAGCACGGTACCCGCTTTAGAGAAGCCACTGCCAAGGCTTGAGATTGCCTTAGAAGTCGTGTCTGTAAGCTTAGAAACCTCACTGGCGAACTTGGAAGAGTCACCTAAAATCTCAATGACTACTTTTCCATCTGCCAAATTGACCTCCTAGAAGTTAGAAGTTACGGAGTGCCATCTCCCTCAATTCATCTTCTGTTGGAGGTAACGCCCAAGCTTGTGCACGCCTAGCATGAGCACGTTCTTCTTCCTTTGTGGTGTCTCCTTCAAGCGGGCTTCTTGCAGCAACGGCTTGTCCCGTGAGCGTGTCTGGAGTGGCAAGAAGAGCCAGATATAAGTTGATGAAGGTGTACCAGTGGAGCTGCGTTGATTTGCTGGTGAGGTCTATTGAGTAGACGCGCATGAAGTCAGCGGTCACAATACCTGCATCATAGTGCCAGTCAAAGTTCTTCTTTCTGTAGTACTGGATGCGCTTGTATTGTTCACCGTAGGTGATAGTGTCAAATGCCCCTGTAACCCACTCAGACGCTGCCTGAAGAGCTTCTACTGGATACTTCGACACTTGGTCTGGTAGTACGCCTTTTTTGGCGTAGAAAAGGTTTAGTGTCCTCGCATTAGCAACAGCACTGTTCTCTGTATCCATCGTCATGTAGATGAGTGAAGTCCTAAATCCACTCTTAATGGGTACAGATACTCCCGCCACATCAACTGCGACGGGAGCACCCTTGATAACCGAGTCTAGAAACATGAATTACTCATCCATGCTGGAATTCTCTTGGGTAATAAGCTCAGAGACCTTAGACACTGCGTCATTATCTGAGTAGACCTCCGTCAGAATCGAGATAATCTTCATCAAGCGATAGATGTTGAGACGGTTAGCCTGTCCAATAAGCTCCTCTGCAGCTTCCTCGCCAAGAGCGAAAGCGACAATATTGTGTGCTTCATTTGCAAGGATTGTGAGGTTGTCCATTACCTCATCATTGCTGAGTCCTGTAAACGATGACAGACGCTTTGCCCAAGAGTTGGCTTCTACAACGAAGGTGATATTGCCTAGATCTACATCATAGGTCTTGCCCTCAATCTTCACCTTTGCTGTGGGTGCGCCGTCAAGCTTGTAATTCTTCAGTGCCATAAGTGTTCCTCTCTATGGGTTTACCTTGGCTCATATCTTGTGCCACGGGTAACGCCAATAAAAAAGCACCCAGCGTGTGCCAGGTGCTTCCCCAGAGAGAAGAGGAATGGGGACTATGTCTATGCAGCCTTAGTGAAAGCTGCAGTGTCATAGTTAAAGGTGCCGTACTCGTACTCATCAGTGATTGCAACCTTAAAGGCAATCTTGATTGGTGCAATATCAGAGCCGGAGAAAGGCGAGACGTTCAGCGTTGCCTTTGCGTGCTTAGCAACGAGAGCAGTCTTCTCACAAGCCTTACCTGCTTTGAAGTCATAACCGCAAGTGCGGACATACTCAACAGGTACGTCCAAAACGTCCTCATAGCTTGCAAGAATCTTCTGGATACCGCCAGGACCCATTGCGTCAACCTCAAAACTGAAGGTATCAGTCTTGCCTAGGTTGTACTTAGGCTGGGTCTTACGATCAATATAGGTTGGTTCGTAGGACTTGGCTTCACGCTCTGGGTCTGCCTTGGTGGTCTCGGTTACACGGATGAAGTTCGTCTGTCCTGGGAACTTAATCCAGTGCTGAATCTCATAGATAGAGACAGGTGTGCGCTGCGTCTCTGTTGGCTGTACGACAGCTGGTGTATCTGGCATAATGCCTTCCTTTCTTAAGGGTTAAACCCTGTACTTGATTTGGGCGATAAGCTGGTAGGTTGCGACTCCATCCTCACCAACACTGAAGGGAGATGGCAGTGTGGTGACATCATGAGCGTAAACAACAACGCCCTCTGGTGCACCACCGGCTTCAATGGCAGCTTGAACTTTGCGCAGCATGGCAAGACCGTCAATGCGCTCCTGCTCGTCTAGTGGGCGTGTTTGCAAATACACCTCATAGGGGAACTGCTTAATACCGCCACCAGAACAGTAATGAAGAACCCAAGGCTCACCCGGAGCAGCCTTAAGCATTGCTTGTGCAGCTCCAGTGCCATTGGGAAACTGACCATACTCGACAGGAATACCTGTGAGAATGTCTTTCAGCCAGTCAGTAACGCTTTGAGCGATGTCTACCATGCCCCTCCAACTTTCTCTCCAAGAACTTTTGCGAACATTTGCTGCCATGCATTACCTCTTACACCTGCGCAACGGTCATACCAGTGATCACAGGCATTAGGGGCGTGCAAGGCATTCTGAAGCGTGTTGTGGTTGTGCGTTGAGTAGTACTGAATACGTGCATAAGCTGCTGCGTCTCCTGCGCCCCACTCAACGTAAGTGGCATTACCAGATTGACGGGTAGTGCCAGAGCCTTGAAGGGCTCCTGAGTCATAAGGGACATAAGTCTTACAGTCAGCTAGTACGTTTTCAGCAACAATGCCAAGGGCAGCTTCTACAGCGTTTGAAACCTTGTCTTTGCAACGTTCAACATCAACGTCAACCACACGCATTCTCATCTGGCTTCTACCTCCACATGATGTGTCTCGTGGTGAGTAGAATAAGGGTTTACAGACCGCACCATACGTGCTCCTGCTACTGGCTTCTCCTCGGAACTGATGCCACGAATAACGAAGTCACCAGCCTTGAGACCTGGGTCTCTGAAGAACCACGCCTTAAGCACGTTGGCATTTTGTGGTCCTACGGTTGAAGCGGTATTGGCGAGCTTCTCTTCAACGTGTACACCTTGATAGATAGATCGCGTGAACCCCTTATCCTGCTTGTGCCAAACGGTAACGGTATCCCAGGCAATCATTGAATACCCCTCCACAGAAGACCTGTGCCTACTAAGAAGGGATACACGCAGGAGAGGTCAGAGACGCTTGCTTGAGCGTCTGTGTAGGTGTATGACACGCTACCGACACTCTCGCTCTTAACCATTCCACGTGTGTCTTTACCAGCTACTCTGTCGCATAGAGCACAGAGGGCAAGAAGCCACTTCTCGCTGTACTTCTCAGGGACCTCTTCACCAGTCATCGAGACAAGCAGTGCTTGAGCCTTGACGAGGGGAGCATCTAGCTCACCCTCGCCAAGAGAGCCTTTATACGTGTTGCGATAGAAGTCGTATGTAAGGCTTGGGGTTGCCATTAAGCAGCCTTAGGCTTCAAGACACCAGCAGCCTTAGTTGCCTTAAGAGCAACACCACAGACGAACTCAACATCAACGCTCTTGACAGCACCTGGAGTGGTCCAGTCTGGCAGAGCAACGGTGAATGCGTTGTCACCCTTGAGGGTGATACCGTGGAAACCGTCCATGCCAAGGCAGGCAGCATAAATAGAACCGTCGGTGATAGAACCGTCACGGACCTCATGGATTGCAATGCCGTTGTAAGCCTGGACAACGTTGCCGGCGGTCTCCTTGGACTCAGTACCAAGACCAACAACACGAAGCAGAGCGTTCAGCTTGGTGTACTGAGCTGCGTTCATCATGAGCACGTCAGGGGTGCGCATGAGGTTGGAGAGCATGGTGTCAAGCTCCTCAAGGTAAGCAAGAGCAGCTTCCTTAGTGGTGACCTTGACATCGGTCTTAGAGGTCATCTCAGTAGAGGTGGTCTTCAGAGCAGCTGCAAGACCGTCAAAGCCGTTTGCGTCCTTGGTAGGAGCAAAAATGCTTGCGTTGAACTTGCGGGAGACTGCGTCCTTAGCCTGCTCCAGATACATCTCGTAGAGGTCGTCTGCAGCAGCCTTGGCAACACGATCCATCTGGAACGTAGAGCCAAGAATACCAAGGGTGGTAGTCTTCTTCTCAACGGTTGGCTCAGATGCGACAGGCTCAGCACCAAGAGCACGGAATGCAGCAGAAGATGGGGTCTTAACGCGCTTATAGCCGTAGACCAAATCAGAAGTGCCAGAAGCATTCATGCAGTTGTCGAAGGTGAGCGCACCGAGCAGATAGTTGTCGGTGACAAGCTCATTGATGAAGCCCTGTGTGAGCTTATCGCCAGAGTTGGTTGCAAGGGTAGCAAGAGTAATCATTTATTTTCCTAATCCTTCCTTAATATTGCGAGCAATGCCAGAAGAGCTGCCAGCGGGCTTGCCGGTAGTGTTTACACTCTTTGGCTCAGACTGGAAGAGGTAAGGCTTTGCTTCTTTAAGCTTGGCAACGTCACCTTCTAGAGCAGCCAGAGCAGCTCTACCAAGCTCCAAATCAATGCAGCCAGCAGAAGTAAGCTTTGCTTCAACTTCTGCCTTCTCCTTGGCTTCCTGTGAGTCTTTGAGCTGCTTCTCAATAGCGGAGATACGCTCATCAGAAGAAGCCATAGACTTCTTCGACTCTGCGAGCTCTGCTTCCAGCTCCTTAATGCGCTTCTCACGATTAGCCAAGTCACGCTCTAGCTTGTGGGTATTGACGTTTGCGCTTGTGTCCTCGCTTGTAGCAGAGTCCTGGGAAGATGTTTCCTCTTCTGCTACTTGGTCCTGGGACTGGTTTTCCTGCGTAGAGTCTTGGGTGTCAGAGTCTTTCTTTTCCTCTGTGACCTCGTCTGGTGCAGGAGATCCATTACGATGCATAGACCAAATCCTTTCAGTCAATCGCAGGTCCTTTTCCTGCGCTGAAAGAATTGTCTGTGAGTGTTAACAGCTAAAAGAAAACCCCGCTTATTGCGGGGTTAGGAGTTACTTCATATGTAGCTTGGCATATTCAAGAGCAAAGTCAGGTATCTGCTTTATGCCAGCTCGATAGTACAAAATATCTTGGTCGGTTACTACCTTATCACCAATATGATGTGCAGCAAAACCTTGCTGTATTGTTGCATTTGAGAGAGGGTCAATAAGATAAGCGGAAGTAACTGCATCTATTGGTAAAGATGAGAGAAAATCGCAAATCTTTTTCACTTCTTTAGCATCCATTTAGCCCTCCGTTCTAGGTGAAAATTTAACTAAGGCATTTTCTCCGTATAGTGTACCACTTTCTGAGAGGATATAGTATCTACCAGTAGTTTCAATATATATATCAGATGGTGGCGCATACACATCAACTTTAGTTAGATTTGCTAATTCTTGGGCGAAACAAGTCCCATCATAATTATTGCCAGTTGAACAGCACATTAATTGGATGGGCTCACCGTTATGGTCCTTCCTGTTTTTAATAATTTTTGCAAGCATTTCAGCATCAATATTACTAATCTCATAAATTTGGATTGAGTGAGGTGTTCCGTGCGCTCCAATTACATAACGCTCTCCATTTAAGCGATGACTAATTATCCTTGTTGAGTTTCTAAGAAGATTGTCATATGAGCTTTTTGTTGAAAAGAATATTGCGTCTTTAGATTGAACAGCTCTTTTAATGGCTTTGTATTTTTTACCCTTTTCTTTCCTTTGTCCACTTGATGCAGATAATGCGCTTAACGCCCTGGGTTGCTTGCTAACTGCCCAGGCACGCTCTCGTTCATAGTCACGGCGCAGATGATTGTCATGCGTGAACTGACGCAGCTTGTCTTGCAGTTCACCAAGTCTAATGCGCTGCTTTACTGCGTCTGCTCTCACCTCTTGAAGATAAGAAATCTCTCTTTTTTGGCTTCTAATGAGACGCTCATATCTGCGCTGCTTCTGCGTGGCTGCGTAGTACTCATCACTAGTCATGCCTGTGATGCGCTCTTGCTCTGAATAGTCCATATCTGGCAGCTGTGAGTATCCAGGCACATAAGGTGTCATGTAGTGCGCACAGTTAGCTCCACAGAGACCTGTCACCGTGCCATACTCGGTTGACTCAACAAGAGAGGGATACTCAGTGCTTCTACCGCTCCTGGAATACACTTTGCCTTGCCATTCAGCATGGCTTGGACGTGCTCCAAAGTGGGCATCGACAAAGACCAAGTCCCACTCCCACTCGTCCATGCGCTGCATAAGTAGGCGGTTTCTCGCTTGGTTAGCCTGGGAGACAATATGCCGTCTTAGAGCTGCGTCAATGGTTGTCTTAGTACCGCTAATGTAGTCGATTGTCTCTAGTCCTGAGTTGGCAAGCCTTGTAACACCACGCTCCATAACAGCTCGTGTTGGCTCTCCCGCTTGATGGCGGGCGATTGCTTCGGCGGTCACGTCATACCACAGTGCTGCTTGGTCTTTAGCAAGAGCAATGTTTTGACGCTCTAGGACCTCATTCATACCTTGCGCTGTCTGAGCAGCGATGATAGTTGCTAGATTAGTCAGATGACGTCGTGAGCCCATTGCTCGCACAAACTGACCTACGAGCGCGTCATCAGTCTTTTTAAGCGCAGTCTTTAGGACCTCACGTGTCTGCTTGTCGATGGCTGGGCGGTACTTGTAGTAGATCGCGAGAGCTTCTTCGCGAGAGAGCCTAGAGAGACGCTCAAAGTCTGCAATCTCTCGACCTCTGATAATTGCGCCGTTAGTGCGCACTACCTCATCAAGCAGGTCCAGAAAGAAGTAGGAGAGTTCCTGTACATAAGCAGACTGTGCGCCCCCTACGAGACGCACAGCAATTTCTTCAGTCGGTTTCATGGTTACTCACCAAGGTCTGCGTCAAGTGCGACTCCGCCAGTCTCGCTGGTAAATGCCTTTGCGTCTTCCTCGCTCATACCTTGGTATTTGACGAGGTACTTCCACTTGGGGCAGAGACCGCGTGCAATGTCATCCTTCATCATGTCACGGTCTGCCTTATCGTCCGAGATAACCGAGTCATCCCACAAAATGTCAACCGGTACAGGCTCATCTACTCTGTAGCCATTCATAGCGCACTCAGCAGCAAACGCGCCCTGGACAAGATCTCTTACCGAGTTTTCAATGGAGTGCTCATGCTTTCTGATGGTTCTAATGAGCGTTGCATTGGTGCTGACAACCTCTGTTGCCGTCTTGAGTCCCTGTCCAAGCGTGAATGACCAGTACCCAGCACCAAAGCCAGTTCTAAAGCCCAGGACAGCAAGAGCATTGTTGAATGCTGTCACCATGTCATCAATGTGTGTATCAGGGTTGTAGACGGTCATAGGAGACTCTGTACTAATGCCAGCCGAGATTGGTGCAAACATAATCTGGTCCATTGTATTGATAAACTTAGCCTTGCCTTTGCTATCACGCACAATGGCTTGCTCATCTACAACCATCTTTGGCAGTGAGACTCTAACCTGCCAGTACATCTGGTTAAATGCTTCATCTACCAGTCTGCAAGAGTCGCAGATATCTTCAATGACTGATGCGCCAAGAGGGGTAAGCTCGTCATGAGCGTTATACTTAGCCGGCTTAACAAGGGCATAGGTTGGCAGTGGCTGCTTAGTGTCGACAAAGCCAGTAATGCCCTCAACCTCAACAGGAGTAATGCGGTTCTGCGAGTTAAAGAGCAGCGTCTCTACCACATGAGACTGTGTCTCTTGGTTGAAGTACCTAAGCTGCAGTTGGTCATACATCTTGGAGTTCACAGTTACCTTGGAAATGAATGCACAACCATCACCCAGAAGCGGGATAATCTGCCATGCCTTCATGGAGTCAATGCTGGTCGAGACATTGCCCTCATAGCCATGGAAGTTTGCTACCCATGCGCCAACACCCAGAGCAAAGACAGTACTGATGAACTCTGCTTGCTCATCAACAAAGTTAGGAATGGTGCGCTCTAGCCAGTCATTTACTGCGTCTTCAGAGCTTGAAAGTATTGTGCCTTCGTTCATGATCAGACTTGGAATCTCGCTTGCAACCATGGAAGCTGGACTGATTGAGAGCCTGTCGTATGAGTCAGCACCATTGTTGATAATGTAAGGCTGCTTGTAATATTCATTATCATGTGTAAACCAGCCCCACCAGAGCTGCTGGAACTTGTCCATTGACGTGTCCGGCGTAAATTTACGCTTCTTCAGGTATCTGAGCGCCCATTCTGGCTTTTGGATAGTAATCTTTGACAAGGTGAGACCCCTTCTCTTTACGTCAAGCTTCTGTCATTGATAAGCGTCATACACGCATAACGCACAGCGTCAATAGTGTGGTTATCAGCGTCTGGCAACTGCCCTGTGAGCTGGTTGTCCTTTGTCATCACATATGAGTAATTGCTGAACTCCCGTGCTGCAGTAGCACAGCTGGAATCAATCACAATCTTTGTGCGATACTGCAACCACTTGATTGAGTTATGGATGTTGTGTGCGCCTGTCTTGAGCGCACCGCGAGCGTTAATGCCATTGGCTTTGAAGTCGGCAATACTTTTTGGCTCTGCTGAGTCGCACCATACTGTTGCATATGGTTCAGCGTCTTCAATAACGTCCTCACCGTCTTTGAGCGCGTTGCCCAGCTTCTCGCTTACGAGCTCAGCTGTGTCTTGGTTAGAGAGTCCACACTTCACGAACTCATCCAGGATGTAGAGTGTGCGAGTCTTTGTGTCGTAGGCAATCTTCACCCACGCAAATGGATCCTGTGAGAAGCCCCAGTCAACGCCGTAATAGTGATACTCCAGCTTTTTGCGCTCTGCGTGCGTTATGTCTCTCACCTCAACACGGGTGAAGACCTCAGAGCCAAAGCCTACTTGCTCTCCGAGCCACTCATGACGGTATGCTTCCTCATCAAGCTCCTTGAGTGCTTCAGCGTCTTTGCGCACCTGCTCTGGTATCCATTCATGTGGCACATCGAGGTAGCTTGACTCAATGACGCGCTCCGGGTGTGTTGAGAGCAAGGTAGAGACGTGCTCATTTACCCATGCATCACGAGAGCGTGGTGGGTTGTGGTCAAAGAAACGGAAGTACACAGAGCCTTCTGGAGCGTCACGAGTAACAGACTGCATAACGGTTCTGAGTTCTCCCCAGCCGTTGAACTGGTCTACCTCTGAAAACCACTGATAGGCGTAGTACGTGCCATTTGGTGCCTTGATAGCCTTGGTCTTCTGTGTATGGTCACCACCTCTGAAGGTAATGACTTGACCAGTTGCAGGGCGTGTGAGCTTGTATGGGCTCTTAGACGCTCTCCATTCGTCACGGATGTTGAGTTTGTCGATTGCCCAGAGCATCTGCTCAAAGACGCCGTCACCAATATCTTTGCCAATCTTTGGCATGATGAAGGCGGAACGGTCTTTGTGCTCCATAAGTCCTTGCATGATCTCTAAAGAGACCGTAGAGCTTTTCAAAGAAAAACGCCCTCCCCTTAGCCACCATTCACCTCCTGCGTCTTGAGCAATAGCTCTATGCAGTGAGAGAAACGGTGGTGCTAAGAGAAGGGCGAAGTCTGCCACGAATGGCTTCTCTTCTTCTTCCACATCTTCTGGAATTGCGTCAAGTAGTGTCCTGCCAATGGAAGAGATGGCAGTGACTGCAGTCTGATTTACGCCTGAATCTGCAATAGACTCTTGCGCCATTGCAAACGTTTTGCCCATGCCATTTAAGACTTGAGCACGGGTGATAGTTACTTTCTTTGAAGCGCGTTCTTGTAAGTCTTGAAGCCTTGCTTTTATCTTGCTGTCTGCTTCGAGTCTGCAAGCAGCTTGGTCAACAGTATCTGGCTTCCACTTTGAGCGGTGCGGATAAGCTTCCAGCATTGCCTGTCGCTGGCTCTTGCCAGCAACTCTTGCGAGCACATACTTCTCATGATTTGCGTTTGTGAGTGGTTGCGTCTTCAATGCCTTTGACCTTTGCTTTTCGCTCCTTCTTCCTCTTCATCTTAAAGGCAAGCTGACGCTCCAAATTCTGCTTGCGCTCAAGCTCTTGCGTGTGCTTTCTCAAGTACTCACGCTCATCAAGCGCACACTCTTTGCAAAGCCCCCAACGCTTCGCATCCTCTGCATCAACCCACACAGGATGCTGTCCACACTTCTGGCACAAAGGCACAATGCCCTCTGTGCGATATCTTCCGTAGCGATGACGCACCATGGTGATTGCTTGCACCGAGTGCGTTGGAATAAGCTCGTGGAGTTCCTTGGCAGTCATGGAAGGATTGCGCCAAAGCGTTTCAAGCTCTGACCAAGTCCAGGACTGGTATGTTCGTCTCCCTCTTTTCTTAAATGATGAAAGAGATGAAACATTTATTTCATCTTGTTTTCTACGCTTGCTCATTGAGTTTCTCCCTCTGACTAAAGAGTCTGTACGCATGATTGCAAACCATCTGTGGCTCACGTTGAAGCTTCTTGGAGAGCGTCTCTAGGATTGCAACAATAAGTGCGTCTTCTTTCTCGTTCCAAATTCTGTGAGAGCGTGTGAGACTTGTCTTGCTCTTGAGTCCTTTGCTTCTTGCAAACACCTTAATGTCAGTAATTGAGCGATTAGGCATAAGGCGTTTGAACCCTGACCAAGTTGGTCCATGCTTGGGAACTTCTCGCTCAATGATTGCAATCTCTGCGTCTGTGAAGGGGGAGTGATCTAGTTCTTCATAGCTGCGCCTAAATCCGTTCACTTAAGCTCTCCTTTCTCATAAAGAGAGCGAGTAATTTCTACTCGCTCTCTCAATGTCATCTTTTCCAGTTCTCGCTCCGATACGTTTGGAGCATGTGCGTTTCGCTTAAATATCGCTTTATCGCTATCTGAGAGACACGCTAAGGCGCAAACTCTCTTGCCCTCAATAACTCCAGCCAAGGCACACATAGAAGCGCACTCAGAGCCTGTGAAGGGGCATATAAGATATTTGACCTGTTTAGGCAATGGAAACACCTCCGTTCTGAATAAATGTTGAATATGCGCCCTTGAGTTTTGCGGGCACTAAAATGCCAGTTCTACCTGCTTTGTTCTTAACTGTGTGCAGTGCTACCTCTTTGAATTGAGGGGTATCAATCTCACCTTTTGTGAGTATCAGTGCTGCCCATGACGCATAGCCAACTACTCCAGAGCCACGGAACCAGTCCAAGGAAGGTTCATCCTTAGCGTCTAGTTTCTTCAGACTAGAAAGCACAAGGAATGGTATCTGCGTATCAAAAGCAAGCATTTGAAGGTTGGTAGCAACTTGAGACACGCGAGTGTACTCTTGCTTGTCAATGTCTGGAGTTCCAGTCTGGTACTGCTGAATGTAGTCAATGATGACGAGGTCTGGCTTATCTCCGTCTGCAATGACAGTGCGCACGATCTCTTCAATTCCTGTAGTAGTTGATACGTTGTCCAGGATTGCGAGATTGGGTGCAACCATATCCTCGTAAATAGCAGCGTCAGCAAGTACAGCGTTAGAGTGCCGGGCATTGAACGCATACGCTGAGAGGTTTTGTAGTCCTTCTGGCAGCTGCAACTCTGTGCCTGGACCTTTAATGACCGTTGACCACTCAAAGGGAACAACTGTGAGCCCTTGACGCTTGAGCCCTTGATTCTTTACAGACCAGCAACTCATAGAGCGTGCGGTGATATTGCCCCACGTATCGTCAAGAGTGAAGTAGATTACGCGCTTACCGCTTTCTGCCACTTCCGTTGCGATGTGTACAGCAAGCGAAGATTTACCAGCAGAAGCTACACCACCAAGGATAGTAAGTCCTGGCATTAAGCCACCACTTAGAGCGTCATCAGCGATTGTGTGTGTCTTAAGTGGTTCTTTGGCTGCCAAATAACATTCAACACCCCAGCCATACTTTGGGCGGTTTAAGTTGCGCAAATATTCAAACGTCATGCGCCATCACCCGCTACAGGCTTATGTGACTCTCTATACAAGTGCCACTCCCAGTCAATTTTTCTTGCCTTTGACTGTTCGATATTGTCGAGTG